>NZ_JANRHM010000001.1:0-367543 GCF_024733785.1 Barnesiella sp. ET7 | reverse complement strand
ATGTTCATTCTTCTCAGCAGCGAGAAGAACGAACCAAGAAGCGCCGCCGCTGTTATCGGGCTTTGTCGGTCGTCGGCTGGCGCCGTCCTCGGGGGCTGCGGAACTCGCTGCGCTCAGACAGTCCTCGCCCTCGCTCCTCGGTCGGCTGGCCTCTTCCCGGCCCGATAAAGGCGGAGTCTATCGCTACGATGCAGAGGCTTGGGCATACTGCACGTGGAGGGGAGTCGATGTCATACCGCGCCCCAGGAATACCCGTTCATGTCCTACCGCGCTGCGATGCGGTATCCAGGTCGTGCCGGCCGTGGCCTGCCAAAATGTCCACGTCGGGAATCGGACAAGATGGCGCCGACGGCGAAAATACGGCATGAAAATGGGGGCGGAGCGATACTGGGATACTGACAGTGGGGCATATAGGCCGCCCGGTTGGCGGGTGGTACAATTTTTGTAGTACTCTCTGTGGTTTTGAAAACTGAATATTAAACTTAAAAACATAGCATTATGATCTCACAGAAATTACAAGAAGCCATTAACGTACAGATTACGGCCGAGATGTGGTCGTCGAACCTTTATCTGTCGATGTCGTTCTATTTCAAGAAATTGGGATACGACGGTTTTGCCAACTGGATGCGTAAACAATCGCAGGAAGAGTTGCAGCATGCTTACGATTTGGCCGACTATATGGCTAAACGTGGCGGTGTAGCTAAAGTGGATAAAATCGACGTAGTTCCTCAAGAGTGGGAAAACGTGCTCGATGCTTTCGAGAACGTATATCAACACGAGTGCCACGTATCTTCGTTGATCGACGAGTTGGTCAACGTAGCTTCGGCCGAGAAAGATAAAGCTACTCAAGACTTCCTCTGGGGGTATGTTCGCGAGCAGGTTGAAGAAGAGGCTACCGCTCTCAACATCGTTGAGAAACTGAAACGCTGCAAAGACGAATCGGGTGTCCTCTTCCTGGACGACAAACTGGGCGAAAGAGAATAATCGATCGTTGAGTTAAAACCTCTGTTGTGATTGAAAAGAATTGCCCCGATAGAAACTCTGTTCCTGTCGGGGTATTTTTTTGTGTAATCGTAAAAACGCATGAATGATGAGAAAGTTGCTGTGCCCGCAATGTAAGGTCTCGGCCCTGTATGTGAAGAACAGCGGGGGCGAACGGCGGTCGGTCTATGTGACGGACGATTATCGGGTGGTGACTCGCAACGAGGGCGAGAGCCTCGAAGGGTTCGACCTCGAGACGGTCTATTGCATGGGCTGCTCGTGGAGCGGCTCGCCCCGCCGGCTGGTGCTGCGGTAGTGCCGACGGGTGAGGGTGCCGCAAAAAAATCCGGTTCTGCAGATGGTTGCAGGACCGGATTTTTTTATGGGTCGGAGGTCGGGTTATCGGGGTAGCGACAACTCGGGAATCTTCTCGCGGTCGCCGGCTACGGCTATGTAGAAGCGGTCGGGCTCCAGATAGCGGCGGGCCGCCTCGAGCAGGTCGTTGGCGGTGAGCCGGCGGATGGCCTCGTCTTGCCGGGCAAAGTAGTCGGTCGTGAGGGCGTTGGCCTGGAGCGACAGGTAGTAGTCGGCAATGGAGAAGGGCGAGTCGAGGGTGCGGGCCATGTCGCCGCGCAGGTAGTTCTTGACAACGGTCAGCTCGTCGGCGGGGATGGGTTCGTGGCGCAGCCGCTCGATTTCGGCAAAGACCTCGTCGATGAGGGGGCGGGTGAACTCGGTGCCGGTCTGGGTAGAGATGACCAGGTAGCTGCCGTATCGCATGGCGGCTACCGACGAGGAGATGCCGTAGGTGTAGCCCTTCTCCTCCCGGATGTTCGACATGAGGCGGCTGCCGAAGTATCCGCCCAGCGCGGTGCAGAGCAGCTTGAGGGCGAAGAAGTCGGGGTGGTCGCGATTGATGACCGGCAGTCCCAGCCGGATGCCTGATTGCAGGGCGTGCTCCTTGTGGGTGATGGCGATGTGCTGACTGGCCGGTTCTATGGGGTAGACGGGGTCGGGCGTCGGCTTGTCGGCGGGTCCGTGCCACGTTTGGCCGAAGTGACGCTCCAGGTTGTCGAGCAGGCGGTCGGTCACCTTGCCGGCGACGAAGATGTGGCATCGGTCGGGGCGGATGTGCTGGCGGTGGTAGGCCCGGAGGTCGTCCGTGACGATGCGCTCGAGGTGGGCGGGGGTGACGATGCGTCCGTAGGGGTGCTCGCTGCCGAAAATCTGTGCCAGGAAGGTGTCGGAGGCCAGCGAGTCGACCTTCTCGTTCTGCACGAGCAGTTGCTGGATGCGTCGCTCCTTCAGCCGGTCGAACTCGGGCTGCGGGAAGTCGGGGCTGGTCACGATGTCGGCCAGCAGACCGATGCAGGTGTCGAGATGCCGGTTGAGGGTGTAGAGGGTCACATACTGGTAGTGGCTCGATGTGGTGGTTTGCAGCCAGGCCCCGTGGTAGTCGAAGGCCTCGGCTATCGCTTCGGAGCTTTTGCCGGCAGCCCCCTCCTTGAGCATGAGCAGGGTGAGCGAGGCTGTGCCGGGCCGGATGTCGGCATAGTAGCCGCCGTCGAACATGAGGTCGACGCGGCATACCTCTTCGTCGCCCAGGTTGCAGACTGTCACTTCGATGCCGTTGGTCAGGCGATAGCGTTGGGGCTCGGGCAGGGCGAGCGGAGGGAATGCCCCCACAGGCGGAGGGGTTATGCGGTCGAGAGTCGTGGTCATGGCAGTAATGCGATAGCTTTTTCCAGGTCGGCCGGGGTGTCGATGCCGATAGTCTCCTGGGTGGTGATACCTACCTTGATGGTGTAGCCGTTTTGCAGCCAGCGCAGCTGCTCGAGCGATTCGGCCAGTTCGAGCGACGACTGGGGCAGGCAGGTGATTTGGCCCAGCACGTCGGCTCGGTAGCCATACATGCCTATGTGTTTGTAATAGGTGTGGCGGGCCAGCCATTCGGCCGGTTCCACACCTCGCAGGTAGGGGATAACCGAGCGGCTGAAGTAGAGGGCCTCGTGCCGCTCGTTCAGCACCACTTTGGGCGAGTTGGGGTTGGCCAGCGCTTCGTATCCCTCGGCCGCCTCGAAGGGCCGCACGAGGGTGGCAATCTGGATTTGGGGCGAGTCGAAGCAGGCGATGAGGCTCTCGATCTGCTCGGGTTTGATGAAGGGCTCGTCGCCCTGGATGTTGATGACTACATCTTCGTGACCGCCCAGCGTGCGGTAGGCCTCGAAGCAGCGGTCGGTGCCGCTGCGGTGTTGGGCCGAGGTCATCACCACCTCTCCGCCGAACGACTGTACGGCGTTGAAGATGCGGTCGTCGTCGGTGGCCACACACACGTGGTCGAGCACTTTGCGGGCCTGTTCGTATACCCGCTGAATCATGTATTTCCCTTTCATGTCGGCCAGCGGTTTCCCGGGGAATCGGGTCGATGCGTAGCGGGCCGGAATGATGCCTATGAATTTCATATCGGTAGTTGTTTTTATAGCGTTGTTGATTTCTCTTTTTATTTTACCTCAACCACATAGAGTTGAGCGTTCTCATACTTGACCACCCGCACGGTAGCTCCCTGCTCGATATAGCCGTGCAGGGCTACGGCGTCGAACTGGGTGCCGTCGATGACCACTTTGCCGGAGGGGCGCAGGATGGTAGCCGCCTCGCCCGTCTGGCCGATGTACTGTTGCAGTTCGGGCGGTACACCTATGTAGCCCTCGTCCTTATCCTGAGCCGAGTTCAGGGCCAGCCGGCCGATGGGGCCTTTGCTCGTGAGCTTTTTGAAGAAGAGGAGCAGCAACACGAAATAGATGATGAAGCCTGCGGAGACGGTGATGAGCCCGCGGCCTATCTCCCGACCCGGGACGAACTCGAAGTCGAAGTTGACGTTCCCCACCAGTGCCAGCACGAGGGCTGCGAATATGAGTGTGAAACCCGAGATGCCGGCGATGCCGAAGCCCGGGATGACAAATATCTCGAAGATGAGCAGGATGACGCCCACGACGAAGATGAGAATCTCCCAGTTGGCTGCCAGTCCGTCGAGGTAGAGCGGGGCGAAGTAGAGTACGGCGGCGGTGCAGGCCACGGCAGCAGGCAGCCCTACGCCCGGGGTCTTCAGCTCCATGAAGATGCCGCCGAAGATGAGGGTGACCAGGATGGCCTGCAGCGCGGGGTTGGTGAGAAAGCCGGCAATCTCGTCGAAGAGCGAGGGCTCGAACTGTTGCAGGGTGTAGCGGTTGCGGTGCAGCTGTTGGGCGATGAGTTCGTCGACGCTTTCGACCGTCCCCTCGCAGTAGCGTTGGGCTATCGCCTCGCTGGCCGTGAGGGTGAGCACCTTGCCCGAGTCGCACAGGTGAGGCACCACGATGCGTTCGTCGACCATCGCCTCGGCAATGAGCGGGTTGCGCCGCCAGTTGCCGGTCGAGTCTTTGCCATGCGCCTCGGCCGTGGCGCGCATGGTAGCGCGCATGTACGACTGGTATTTGTCGGGCATGGCGGCCCCCGTCTCGTTCACTACCGTGGCGGCCCCCATGCTGGCGCTGGAGCGCATGTAGATGCTGTCGCAGGCAATGGCGATGAGGGCTCCGGCCGATGCGGCGTTGTTGTCGACAAAGGCATAGACGGGCAGGGGACAGTTGAGGATGGCGGTGCGCATGGAGTCGGCATGTACGACGGTCCCGCCGTAGGTATTGAGCCTGAGAACGACGGCCTTGGCTCCGTTCTCCCGGGCCTGGTGCAGGCCGGTACGCAGGTATCGCCAGGTGGTGCTGCCTATCTCCTTGTCTATATCTATCTGGTATATAGTGTCTTGTGCATTTGCTGCGAAGAGGCAGAAAAATAATGCGAGAAAAAATAGCGGTTTGTGAAACTTTTTCATAAACAAAAGTGTTTATTATCAAGAAACAAAAACTGAAAAGACAAGAAACATGTTACAAAGTAAATAAAAAATAGTCAGAACCGATATTATTGGGTTGTATTTTGCGAAAACAGGAATTTTTAAACTTTACTTGGGAATGATTTAAACCCCGAGGCCTTTTGTAAAGAACATGGAATTTCAGATAAGTAGTAGTTGATAGTAGATTTTCGATGAATTTTCGTAATACAAAGTAGTAGTAGAAGAGTAGACAGAGATTACAAGAATTACAAAAATCATCAGAAAAATTATCAAATATGAACTCTCTAAAATTTCAGGACCGATTGCTCGATCTGCAAGACAATCTGTTGAATTTTGCCTACATGCTTACGGCTAACCGGGAAGAGGCCAAGGACTTGCTTCAAGATACCACGCTCAAAGCTCTCGATAATGAAGATAAATATATCGACAACGTGAATTTCAAAGGTTGGGTGTTTACCATCATGCGGAATATTTTTATCAACAACTACCGCCGTGTGGTACGCAACCAGACCATTATCGACCAGACCGAGGACCTGTATCACCTGAACTTGCCGCAAGACTCGGGCTTTGATTCGCCCGAAGGGTCGTTTACCGTCCAGGAGATTACCAAGGCCATCAACAGTTTCAGCGAGGAGTACCGGGTGCCGTTTACCATGCATGTGGCCGGATACAAATATCACGAGATTGCCGAGAAGATGGATTTGCCGCTGGGCACCGTCAAAAGCCGCATCTTTTTTGCCCGCCAGCGGTTGCAGGAGATGCTGAAAGATTATAAATAGCTACTGTATGGTGTTATGGGTCCAGGGAGGATTTACCTGTCCGGAAGACGCTCTGATAGCCGTTGTCGGTTGTTCAGAGCGTTTTTTCTGTGAGTAGTCGGGTGAGCCGGGCAATGTTGCGGGCGCTGTCGTATGGCTCGAGCAGGCGGATGCGCCGCTCGCGGGCCTGGTGGTCGAAGGGGCTCTTCAGTACCGTGGCTACAGCATGGCTCAAGGCTTGCGGGGTGTCGGCTACGAGGCAGGCCCGATCGAGACCCGTGCCGACGAGCATCTTGCTGTTGACAATGCAGTGGCCCCCCGTGTAGAGGGCGTGGAGCAGTTTCAGCTTCAGGCCCGTGGGCTGGAAGGTGATGAGTACGTTGGCGGCCGCCTCGCCGATGAGGCGCTCCATCTCCTCGTCCGAGGGGTTGGCCACGAGCCGGGCTCCCGGGGTGGCGGCAATCTGGCGGGCCAGCCGGTCGGCGGGGTTCTTCCCGGCAAATACCCACGATGTGCCCGGGGTGGAGGGTACCACCTGTTGCAGCAGGTATTGGGCCGCTTCGATGTTCTCTTCGACCGAGAGGTTGCCGTGGTAGAGCATGTAGTCGCCTTTGGGCGAGAGGGGGGCCACCCGGTCGTGGGCCTGGAAGGCGGGCAGCCACAGCGTGGCGACTTGCGGATACTTCGAGGCGAAGTAGCAACGGTCGCTCTCGGTGATGGCCAGGATGGCGTCGGCGTGGGAGAGTATAGCCTCGTAGCGTTTCAGCCGGGTGGCCTCTATCCGGTAGTAGAGGCGGTGCCAGCCGGTGGCCTTGCGGGCCAGCCCGTCGTAGTATTCGTGTTCGACGTTGTGCATGCGCACCAGTTTGCAGCGGCTGGTCAGGCGAGGGTCGGCCAGGTGGGCACAGCAGTGTATCCCCTCGAAGAGGATGGGGGCATCGTCGGCCAGCAGGTCGGTGAGCAGTTGCGACGACTGTCGGCTCGAGACGATGTAGGGGTCGACCGAGAACTGACGAGTAAACGAGCGGTCGCGCGGGTAGTAATAGACACGGTCGGCCACCTGGTCGAGCTGGGGTGCCTGCTGCCGGTCGTACTGGTAGGTATGCAGCAGCACTTCGTAGCCGGCGCTTTTGAGAGCCCGCAGCTTGTAGTAGATGTCGATTACACCTCCGTAATCGGGGGGAAAGGGCACCTGCAGCGATACCACATGAATGCGCAGAGGAGGCGACGACAACGGCATGGAAAAATCAAAATTTATACCCCAGACCGATGGATATGTTGGCCTGGTGGAACCGGTCGATAAAGATGTATTTACCCTCGATGTGGAGGTCGAGCCGTTGCGAAAGATTCATCTCGAAGCCGGCACCGGCATTGATGCCGAATTTGTTGATGGTGTTGGACAGTTCCTTGTCGGTCTGCAGGCCGCTGCCCCGCCAGCTCTGGAAGGTGATACCGGCCAGCGGGTAGAACGAGAAGCGTCCGGCGAAGGGTACCAGGTAGTGAACGTCGCCATTGATCTCGAGGTTGTTGCGCTTGTGGTTCGAAAAGGTATAGTTGACCGAAGGGGCTACCCGCCAGTTCCTGGCAATGGGCAGGTGGAGGAAGATACCCCCTTGAGCATTTTCGCTTTCGAACAGGTATCCGGCAGACACACCCAGGCTTTTGGTGTTGTAGGATTGGGCCTGGGCACCCGCTATGGAGAGCAGCATGACTGCCGCTAAAAGTCCTATTATTTTTTTCATCTTCAAAAGTTTGAGCAACAAATATACGGTATCTTTCCGGGAATATGAGCACCGGAAAGGAGAGAATAGGGTTAAATAAAAAAAATTTTTTCACGCATTCTCGCGGGGGGGGGCGACGGGGCGGGAGCTCTGGATGAAGGGGCAACCTTGAAAAAAGGTTAATAACCAGGTTGTCGGTGTAGAGATGAGGCTACATTCTTGGTAATTTTGTCACGGTTTTTAAAGGTAAAGTTATGAAAGGTAAAAATACAGGCCCCTTTTTATTTGTACTGTTAGGGGCATTGACGGCCTTCGGTCCCTTTGTGACCGACATGTATCTGCCCAGTTTGCCGTCGATGGTGGGCTATTTCAACACGCAGGCTTCGATGGTTCAGTTGGGCCTCACGTCGAGTATGATCGGGTTGGCTTTGGGCCAACTCTTTTTCGGTCCGTTGAGCGACCGCTACGGCCGTCGCTCGCCGCTGCTGGCCGCCATGGCACTCTTTATCGTGTCGACGGTGTGCTGTCTGCTATCGACCTCGATCGAGAGCTTCATCTTCTTCCGTCTGATACAGGGTGTGGCCGGAGCCGGCGGTATCGTGGTGTCGCGCTCCATCGCTACCGACCTCTTTACGGGTAAGGATCTGGCCAAGGCGATGGCCATCATCGGAGCCATCAACGGGGTAGCACCTGTCGCTTCGCCGGTGTTGGGCGGATTCCTTACCGATTCGATCGGGTGGAAGGGTATCTTCATGGTGCTCCTGGTTATCGGCTTTTTGCTGTTGCTGGGTAACCTCTATTTCAAGGAGTCGCTGCCGGTCGACCTCCGCAAGCGGGGCAGCGTGAAGGGGTTGCTGACCACCTTTGGGACGGTGCTGCGCAACCGGCGGTATCTCTACTATGTGCTGCAGATGGGCTTTGCCATGGGTGTGCTCTTCGCCAATATCTCCTCTTCGCCCTTCATCATGCAGCAGCACTACGGCTTTTCGGCTTTCGAGTTCAGCCTCTTTTTCGGCATCAATGCCCTGGCTATCGGGGTGGCTGCCGGGCTGTCGGTGAAATTCAGCAATCCCGAGCACGCCATGTTTGCCGGGTGTGTGGGTATGACTCTGCTGTCGGTCATCGAGTTTGCGGCCCTTGGTCTGGGGTGCAGCTTTGCGGTGTATGAGGCATTGCTCTTCCTGCTACTCTTTGCGCTGGGACTCACCTTCACGGCCAGCACGACGCTGGCCATGGATTGCGAGCGGGCCAACTCGGGCACGGCTTCGGCCCTCTTCGGGGCTGCCGGGTTCGCTTTCGGCGGCATCGTCTCGCCCCTGGTAGGGTTGGGCGACATTCTCACGACCACGGGGCTCATCTTCTTCGTCTGCTCGCTCTGTTCGCTGGGCTTTGCCGTGTTGGCCTTGCGCCAGACCCACACGGGGCTGTGGCACAGCTTCAAAGTCCGGTTGATTCCGGTTGTGCGGCTGGATTTCCTGCGCCGTTCGAAGTAGCGGGTGTCGCGTTGTAGAATCCTTTGGTATATATAAACTGCAAGGGGTTGTGCCCGATTTCGTATCGGCACAACCCCTTGAGGGTTTTAAGAGAGGCCCGGCCGTCGCACGACGGCCGGATTGCTATTGAAAAAAGTGGTTATCTCTTGATTACCTTCACGGCCTTGCCGTTGTTTACTTTCACGAAGTAGATGCCGCTGGCCAGATCGGCGAGGTCGATCGAAACCGTGTTGGCTCCTACGTTAGCTACTCGCATTACTTGAGCACCGGCTATGTTGTAAACCTCGACAGTCTCTATTTCGGCAGCAGCCGAGATGTGGATGAGACCGGTCGTGGGGTTGGGAGCGATGCGGGTAACGACAGCCGTATTCTCGATGCCGGTGTAGACGCTGTTGAGTACGAGCGACTTCTTGGCCGGGGTGATGCAGCTGTTGTCGGAGGTAGGCATGGCCCATATCGACAGGCGTTCGCCCGAGTTAGAAACGGCGTAGAGGTTACCGGCATAGTCAAACTCGAAGTCGTTGACATAGCCACCCATTTCGGGCATCACAATCTTGAACTCTTCGGTTACTTCGGGGATACCCTCTTTCATCTTGTAGGAGTATATGCCTACGCCGCCGTTGACACTCAGAGCCACGAGCGACTCTTTCTCGTTGACGGCCAAAGCACCGTTTTGCGACGATTCGCTGATGATGTTGGGTTCGGCCGAGTTGAATACGGCATCACCGTATTGGTCGCTGTAATAGAACATACAGGGGTTGGCGGTAGAGTTACTGCCGGCACCGCGGTAGCTGGCTGCCCAGTAACCGGTCGAAACGGGTACCACGCTGCTGTTGTCGTTGCCTACATAGCTGCTGGCTGCCTTCGACTCGTTGGGAGCGGCCGTCCAGGTGTTGCTCTCGCCGATGTTGTAGACGTTGACAAACTTTCTCCACGAAGAGCCCGAAGCCGTTTTGTCTACGGCATAGAGTTGGGTCGAAGCACCTTCGCCACGCACACCCACAGCGGTGATTTGTCCGCATACGTAGGTACCGCCAATCGAGAGGCTGCCTGCGTTGTTGGTGGCACCCGGGAACAGGGTAGCGATTTCGAAGGTCTCGGGATCCATGTAGTAGATACCGGCGTTATCGGCGCTGGCGTCGCACAGGAATACACGTCCGTCGGCTGCTACGGCAGCTTTGCGGGGACCCATACCGGTGGTTCCGCTCCACGAGATGGTGCCCTTGTAGGCGGTAGAGCCTTGGTTGGTGATGTCGCTGATGTCGGCACCGAGTACATATACGCCTACGCTCGAGGTTTGTGCTTGTGCGGGGTTACCGGCGCTGACGGTACCGGCTGCGGTATTGGTCACGTAGATGCGTCCGAAGTAGTCGCTCTCGGGCGATTTGTCGATGGCTACACCGTAGGGGGCGTAGTATTGATAGAGAGCGCTGTCGTCGGAAACCTTGGTGAAGCGGGTCACGTTGTCGGCCGTAGCCTTGATGCTCCAGTTGAGTTGCTCGGCAGGCAGTTCGGTGCGGCTGATGGTGGTTTCGTTTTCACCTTTTTCCAGAGCACCCAGCGAGATGGTCTCTACCGTTTCGCCGCTCTCGGGATTGGTGAGGAGCAGGTCGACGGCCGTAGCGTCTTCGTTGAGTTTGAAGTGGATGGTGTAGCTGCTTTCGCTCTCGGTGTAGGAGAGGTCGTAGGCATAGATACGGGCCGGCGATGCGGCTTGTTCTACCCCCTTGGTGGTGTAGCGTACCACGTCGTTGCCTACCATCAGGTAGAGGTCGATGTCGGCATTGTCGACTACGCCTGCACTGCTCATCGGCAGCAGTTCGCTCGAGGTGATGGCAGCCTCGGTATCGCCTACGTTCTGGGCGTGGTCGATGCCGTTGGTTACATCGTACAGACGAACTTTATAGGAGTAGGTGCCTTCGTTCTCTTCGCAGACGGGAGCACTCATGTAAATCTTGTCGGCATAGCGGAAGTAGTTGGCACCCTTCGATTCAACCGGAATATCTTCGGAGAATTCGGCCAGGATGACACCCGTTTCGCTCATCCAGTCGATGATGAACTCTTGCGGCTTGGTGATGGTACCGTCGATGATGAAGCGGCTCTTGGCCAGGGGCGAGAGTACGATTTGGGCGGCTTCGCCGATTTGGGGAGCGGTAAAGTCGGCATTGTTTTTCTGGAAGCCAATCCACTCGCCGTTCTTGAAGTTCCAGCAGAGGTAGCGCATGTCGTAGTCGGTGGTCCAGTCGTTGCCGGGGTGCGAGTCGAAGTAGAGTTGGAACTCGTCGCTCGAGCCGCTCACGGCAATGGTGTTGGCAATGAAGTTGGAGTTGTTGTTGCCCGATGCGGCCAGGCTGTTGCTGGTATTGGTGGCCAGGGTAGCCAGCACGACGGGTTTGGCATCCTCGAGAGCGGTAGTCTCGTCGCCTTGCCATTTGTATACGTAGAAGTCGCCCGTCTGGTATGCGTTGTTCTCTTTACCGATGATGGTCGAGTTGGTACCGATAATGGCACCATCGGTGGTGAAGCCGATGTCTGAGAGGACGTAGGGCATGGTCTTACCGTTGTAGCCTTCGGTCACGATGCCCTCGGTGCTCATCTCTTTGATGAGGGCTCCCGTGGCGGGGTCGAGTACCATCAGCTTGGGAGCCTTGTCGGCATCGACAGCCAGCACATAGTATTTGTTGTCGCGCAGGATAGCCCGACGTACGGTGAGGCCCTCGAGAGCAGCCACGTCGTTGAGCTCGAGGTCTTTGGTGAAGTTGTAGTAGCCGGCAGCGGCAATATCGCCATCCTGTTCGGGATGCGGATAGTCGAGAACCTCTTCTACCACCTCTTCGTCAGAGGGTTCCTCGTGCTCGAGGTCGGTCAGGCGTTGGTTGATAAAGGCCGTTTCGTTGGCCACCACTTCGATGGGCTCGGTCTCGGGCCAGAAGCCTTCGATGTCGAATACCAGATTGTAGGTACCGGGCTCGAGGTCGGTAAATACGAATACACCGTTATACTCGTTGTCGGTGGTGTATCGGGCAACCTCCTGGCCGTCGGCATCCTGCAGAACCACGGTCACGTTGTTGAGCGGTGCATAGGCGTCGACCGAGTTTACCTTGTAGTTATACAGGTCGTTTTCGAGGCTGTTGTATTTGTCTTTCACGGTACCCATGATGCAGCCCTGCGTCTCGCTGTTGTCGCCAAACCAGGCCCGGATGGCCCGCGCGTAGCGTACGCCCTCTTGCTTGCAATAGTCTTTGTTGAGCAGGCGTTGACGCTCGGGTTGGTAGGTGTGGAAACACCCTTCGCTGAGGAACCCGTCGCAGCCGTGTTTCAGCACGCCCAGATAGCCGGTGTAGCCCATGCTGTTGGTCGATGAACTGCCGTAGAACGAGATGTCGCCCCGGCTGTTGTTCGACGTTTCGCTGGTATAGGCCGATTTGTAGGTGATGTCGTTTTTGTTGACATACTGCCAGGCATCGAGAGCCATCTCGCGGGCATTGGTCAGTCCGTTGCCCGAGGCATCGTCGGTACCGCGGTAGAGCAGCAGCGGGTAGTTGGTGCTGGTGCCTTCGGTGGCCGCATTACTGTGTATCGAGATGAAGTAGTCCATGTTGTTGGCCTCGACATCTTGCGTGATTACCGAGAGGGTAACCAGTTGTTGCGTGCCGCTTTCGCCGGGTTGAGTCTCGGTATATTGGTCGTTTTCGGTTCTGTTCTTGTCACCCTCGGCAACCACTCCGTTTACGGTACGCGACATCCGTACGTATCCCACACCGGCTTTTTCGAGCTCGTCTTTCAGCGAGAGAGCCTTAACCAAGTTGGTGTTGGTCTCGAAGAAACCGAGCGTGTCTAATTGTGCATAGTTGATGGTGGCCATGGGGCGGTCGTTGGGTCCCCAGCCGCCGTGTCCCGGGTTGATGTATATACGAGCTTCGTTCAGGTCGCTTGCGCTGGCCGACAGGGCCAACACTACACCCAAACCAGTTCCAAGAAGTTTATTGAGTTTCATGGTGATAATTATTTAGAGGTTGCGACTTTCATTAAATAAATTTCTCCGTTTTGAGTGGTATAAACAATTTTCGAAGCATCGTCCGATGCCGAAGGATACATGCAGATTTGCGATTGGTCGGTCAAAGCCGTACGGTTCGTCCCCTGAGCCGTGACGGCAAATATTTGCGAGTAGGTCACAACTTCGCCGTTGTCGTAGTCGACCATGCCTACTACCCAGTCGTTGCCCATCCATACCGGGGCGCGCAGGGTGCCCAGCGAAACGGGGTTGGAGCCGTCGATGTTGCAGACATAGGCTTTGGCCTCGTCGATGACGTAGTAGAGCAACTTGCTGCCGTCGGGCGAAACCGAAGGCCACAGATAGCCCACGTTGGTGCCGTTGGGCGAAAGTTGGCGAGTCTTGCCGTTGACGGTGATGTAGAGTTGGCTGTTTTTGATGCTGGGGATAGCCGGAACCGTTTTCAGTCTCTCGCCCGAGAGCCGTTTGGTCACCAGTTTGCCATTGTTTACGGCCAGCACCGTACCCCCTTCGACGCTCACCCCTTCGAGGTTGCGGGTCGGTTTGATCAGTTGCTTGGTCTCACCGGTTTTCAAGTCGAGGCTTTTCAGCGAAGAGTAGCGCAAGCGGCCTTTGTATTCGCTTGTGCGGTAGACAATCATCGAGCCGTCGCCGGCAAATTGTGCGTTGAAGCCTGCGCTGCGGTCGTTGGTGATAGTGGAGAGCTCGCCGGTGGCGAGATCGAATTTTCTTAACCCGCTCATGTCGTCGCCGGTTACCAGAATATAATCTCCCTTGGGACTTATTTTCGGGAGAAATGCGCCTTGCCCGTCGAGTTTGAGAGCTTGGGTACTGATTACCTCAATCCCTTGAGCGAAAATCAGTTGACTCATAAAAACGAGTACTCCTAAAAATGTTTTTCTCATAACGATTAAAATTACATGGTTTGATATAGATTATTAAGGATAATTTAGTGTCGTTTCGAGTCTTTGTGTTTCTTTCAGATATTTAAAAGTAGTAAATTTTCTGGTAGAAGTTCGCTTTTTAAATATAAAAAGTGTTTCCAATGTATAATTAAAATAAAAGCGTAATTGAGACGATTCCTTGTTGATGAGGGGGTTATCTCGAGTTGGAGTGTTTCATGATAGATAAAGTAGGCCTTTTAGGGCTCTCTTCAAAGGGAGGGGACAGGGGCTGTATGGGACGGCTCGATTCTGTTTGCTGCCGAAAAAGAGAGTCCAGAATTTTGCCCGGGTATTTAGACAAAATTCTGGACTCTCTTCTCTATCGGTTACAAGCGGGGGGTGTCGGCATATTGCTCTACTATATAATATTTATATAATGTAGCGGGCCCCAGTCGGGACCGATGAGGAGAATGTATTAGCGGATGAAGTGGGTCGGCGTCCACGGCTCTTGCTCGGGAATGGGTTCTCCGCCCTGCTTTAGGTTCTTCAACATCCACGCCATGTTGCGGCCCAAGGTACGCATGGTTTGCAGCCCCTCGATGTCTTGCGAGGCCTCGCCCGGAGTGCGGCCGTGCACGCTGTTCCAGTATTGCGACGAGACTACCGGCATGTTGTTGATGGTAAAATATTTGTTCAGCCGGTCGAAGGTGGCGCTGGCTCCTCCGCGGCGGCACACGGCAACCGCGGCTGCCGGCTTGTAGGCCAGCAATGATCCGGCGGAGTAGAACAGGCGGTCGAGCAATGCGCACAGCGAACCATTAGGACCGGCATAATAGACCGGCGACCCTATCACGATGCCGTCGGCACCCTCCAGCTGTTCTCTCACCCGGTTGTACAATTCGTCATTGAATACGCACCGGCCCAACTCTCTACAGCGTCCGCAGGCGATGCACCCTTGAACCGCCTTGGCGCCGATGGATACGATTTCGGTTTCGATACCATTGGCTTCCAAAGTCTTGGCCACTTCCAACAAGGCAATGAAGGTATTCCCCTCTTTGTGGGGGCTTCCGTTAATCAGTAAAACTTTCATAGTGTTTGTTTTTAGCTCTACAAAAATAACTCTTTTGCGCCTGTTTCGAAATAGATAGATTGTGGATAGTTGTACCCGCATTATGAATGTTTTGCATTTCTACCGGTCTTTGCCGATTGCAATCAAAAGTAGGAGTAGGGTATGAATTTCAGAGTATCGGTGTTGTTCCCTTCCCCCTTATGCAGCCCTCCCGCGGGGTGCGGGGTAGGTGAGGATAAAAAGAAAAGGCTCGATAATCAAGTGATTATCAAGCCTTTCATTCAGTCGGGGTGACAAGATTCGAACTTGCGACCACACGCCCCCCAGACGCGTACTCTAAACCGGGCTGAGCTACACCCCGCTGATTTGGTGATGCAAAAGTAGCTCTATTTTTTACAATGACAAAATTTTTGTGGGCTTTTTTTGCAACTTTTTTTGCTATTTCTCATAACTGATTGTAAATGAGAGTAGATAAATTTATAATTTAAACAGGTCGCGATAGAGGTCGAAGGCAACAAATATCTCTTCCTTGTCGGCATGCTGGTCGATAACGGGGTGACCGATGGCCTGCAAGAGGGTAAAGTTGATGTGTCCGGCCTCGTTTTTCTTGTCGTGGGTCATCAGTTCGTAGAGGGTTTCGTAGTCTTTGCAGGTGATGGCAAAGGCTCCGTAGTGGCGGTAGATGTATTGGGCCAGGCCGGTGATGAGGTCGGAAGGGAATTGCAGGTAGTGGTGCGAGAGCAGCAGCTCGCACACGAGTCCCCAGGCTACGGCATAGCCGTGGGGGATGGGCGTACCCCGTCGGTGCGACAGGCTCTCGAAGGCATGTCCTACGGTGTGCCCCAGGTTGAGGGCTTTGCGTATGCCGGTCTCGAGGGGGTCTTGGGCAACGATGCGTTGTTTTACTTGCACCGACTCTTCGAGCAACCGGAGCAGACGGTCCCAGTCGGGGGTCGCGAGGTCGAAGTCGAGCAGGGCCCGGTAGGAGTCCGGGCTGTCGATGAGGGCATGCTTCAGCATCTCGGCATAGCCCGAGAGCAGCTCTTCGTGGGGCAGGGTGTGGAAGAACCGGGTGGAGATGATTACGGTATCGGCCGGACGGAAGACGCCGATTTCGTTTTTCAGTCCGTTGAAGTTGACTCCGGTCTTTCCCCCTACGGCCGCATCGACGGCGCCCAGCAGGGTCGTGGGCATGTTGATAAACCGGATGCCCCGTTTGAAGCAGGCGGCGGCAAATCCGCCCAGGTCGGTGACCATACCCCCGCCCAGATTCACGAGTAGCGACTTGCGGCTGGCCCCGTGGCGGCTCAGTTCGTCCCACACGTGGGCGAGAGCCTCGAGGGTCTTGTGTGTGTCGCCCGCCTCGATGTCGATGTAGCGGGTCGATGGGGGGAGCGACTCGGCCACCAGGGGCAACGACAGGGCCCGGGTGTGGGTGTCGCAGAGGACAAAGAGGTTGTCGGGGGCGATGCGTTCGATTTCACGAGTGAGTGCCTCGCCGGGTTGTGCGGTAAATATCAGTTTTTGCGGCTCCATAGGGCAAAGGGGGTTATCGGTTGGTGGTACGCAGGATTTCGATGAGGTGGTCTACCCGGTCGGCAAAGTCGGGCATGGAGGGGTACACCAGGTCGGCACCGGCCTCGGTGAGGGCCTGGGCCTCGATGGGTCCGGTATCGACGGCTACGGTGAATACCCGGGCGGCAGCACCGGCCGTGACACCCAACGGGGCGTTTTCGATGACAATGGCCTCGTTGGCCTTGACGCCGGCCTTGGTCAGCCCCATCAGGTAGGGCTCGGGGTTGGGTTTGCCTATCTTCACGTCGAAGGCCGTCACCTTGCAATCGGGGGCAAATACCCCGGGATAGTCACGATCGAGGCGGTCGAGCAGCGAACTCTGCCCCGACCCGGTGACGAGCACGGGGCGTATGCCGTTGGCCAGGAGGCGTTGCAGCATGCGGTCGGCACCCGGCATGGGGACAATTTCGGGCAGTTCGGCAAAGATTCTCTTCTTGATGTCGTAGATGCGGGCGCACTCCTCGTCGGAGAGATGCCGGTCGAATTGCTTCTCGAACAGGCAGCGTATGGTGCTGCTGCTCGTCCGGCCTTCGTGGAGGTAGAACTCGTCGCGGGTACAGCGGATGCCCATGGGCGTGAGGGTGCGATACCAGGCCTCGACGTGATTTTTCATCGAGTCGTAGAGCACGCCGTCCATGTCGATGAGGGCGGCCTTGGGGTCGATGCACGCGGCGTTATGTTTGATCAGGTAGTTTTGGATAGCTTCAATTTCGCACATCTTCTATCGGTAGTTTGTTTATACAAAAATAGAGTTTTTGAAATAATTTGCCAAAGAGGAAATTTGTGAATGCTTCGATTTATCTTTTGATTATAAAATAGCATTCACTATTTTTGTGAAAAATTATAGTTGAGATATGAAGACAGTTATCAGGAAATGGTTCCCGGCTTGTGCATTGAGCGTGCTTCTGTGTGCTTGCGGGAGCAACGTAGCCGATGGCGACTATGCCGGCGCGTTCAAAGAGTATGTAAAATCGGAACTGAAAGCCGGTACGTGGGTTTTGTCGGCCGATGAGGGGTTGACCCCCGACCAGGTCGATTCGATTCAGGTCGAGGCCCTGCACGAGGTGACTATTGCCGACAGCCTCCGGGCCGGTCGTCAAGCGGCAATCGATACCTATGTATCTACCGAGCAACAGTTGAAATACGAGATGGAGGTGGCCGAGCACAACTACAAGCTCGACGAGAACAGCCAGTTTGCCCGCCGGGCCGACTATGCCCGCAAACTGCAGGAGGCCCAGCGTGCCCATGGCAACGACCGCAACTATGCCTCGAAAATCGAGGGCTACAAACTGGCCATGGAGCGTTTGCCCGAAAATCACGAGGCCTATGTGAAATTCGACAAGGAGCGCGACTTCTCCTACATCCGTAAATACGAAGAGGCCAAGGCGGCTTACGACCAGTTTGTGGGTGTGAACGTCGAGGACTATATCGGGTCGTACGAGTCGCTGGCTCAGTATGCCGGTCGCGATACGGCCGAGGTGTTGGGCACCGTGGCCCGGGTGGAGTTTATCACCCCCGACGGTTATCAGTCGGCCGTGGTGCTGTTTAACGAAAAACCGACCTTTGTCAAAGCTATCCTTACCGATTCTGAAGCGTTGGAAGACGACGATACGGTGGGCGATGCCGCAGAGTATGACGCCGAGCTGGAGTCGGAAGATTGACGCTCGCCGTTGCCGATAACGCATTGTAACAGCATGTACCGAGGCTACCCCTTCGCGGGGGTGGCCTCTTCTTTTTCTATTTATTTTTATTCTCTTTGAGTCTGTTAGGCTACACGGCGAAATTTTTTCAAAAGGCCTATAAGGGTTGGTTGCCTTTTTTTTGTCATAAAAGTGTAATGACCTTAAACATCTATTTAAATTTATAGATTCATGAATCACATTAAAAAAATGCTCCTAAGTGCCGCCACTCTTCTGCTCTCGTTCGGAGGCTGGGCACAAAACAATCCGGTAGCCAACGAGGCCGCCATTGTCCAATCGGGAAACATGCGTTTCACGGTGTTGACTCCCGAAATGATTCGTATCGAATACAGCGAAAAGAAACAGTTCGAAGATCGGGCTTCGTTTGTGGTCATCAACCGCAACTTGCCGGTACCCCGTTTCACGCAAGAAGAGCGTGACGGTTACCTCTATATCACGACCGACAAGCTGGAGCTGCAGTACAAGTTGGGTACCTACCCGGTGAACAATGACCGTTGCGACCACAACCTGCAGATAGCCTTCGAGGTGAATGGTGCCGAAGAGGTGTGGTATCCCGGGAAAGAGGACCCCTATAACCTGAAAGGTACCACCCGTACCCTCGACAATGCCGAGGGCGATGTGCGCGAATGGCTCGAGAACGGTTTGCTGTCGCGGTCGGGCTGGGCGGTAATCGACGAGCGCGAGCCCCGCAAGGATGGCAGCCTGAGCCTGATGTTCGAGAAAGACCCCGACGGGGGTATGGACTGGGTGGCCCAACGCAAAGACCCCAACTCGCTGGACCTGTATTTCATGGGCTACGGTCACGACTACAAGCGGGCTTTGTACGATTTCACCCGCATTGCCGGTAAAATGCCGTTGCCCCCGCTCTACGTCTTTGGCTACTGGTATTCGAAATATCAACGCTATACCGAGCAGGACATGCGGGATATTGTGAACGACATCCGCTCGCGCGACATCCCCATGGATGTGCTCGTCATCGATATGGACTGGCACCGCAACGGCAAGACCGGCGATACCAACGGTACCGAGTGGACCGGCTGGAGCTGGAACAAGGCGCTCTTTCCCAACCCGGCCGGCTTTATCGCCTGGTTGCACGAGCAGCACCTCAACACGACGCTCAACCTGCACCCGGCCGATGGTGTTTTCCCTAAAGAGGATAACTACGAGGCTTTGTATGCCGACTTGTCCAACCGCTATTCCGACATCACGGCCGACAGCCTGACCAATGCCGACGGTACCATCCGCTGGAATATCGAGAACAAAGATTTCTACGAAGCCTTCTTCGAGCACATTCTGCGCCCGCACGAGAATATCGGTGTCGATTTCTGGTGGGTCGACTGGCAACAATGGATGATTGCCCAGAACGAACCCAACCTGGGCAACACCTTCTGGTTGAACCATGTCTTCTTCAACGACAAGAAGCTGCAAGGCAAGGACCGTCCCTTCATCTTCCACCGCTGGGGCGGACTGGGCAACCACCGCTATCCTATCGGATTCTCGGGCGACTCGCATTCGACCTTCTCGTCGTTGGCCTTCCAGCCCTATTTCACCGCTACCGCCTCCAATGTAGGCTATGGCTACTGGAGCCACGACATCGGCGGCCACATTCAAGACTGGCCCAACAACTCCGAGCTCTACCTGCGTTGGATTCAATACGGTGTATTCTCGCCCATCCTGCGCACCCACTCGACGGCTGCCGGCCACATCGAGCGCCGTATCTGGAAATATGAGAACTTCGAGCAGATGCGCGATGCCATCTATCTGCGCTACGCCCTTATCCCCTATATCTATACGATGGCCCGCTGGTCGTACGACACGGGCGTAGGCATCTGCCGCCCCATGTACTACGACTATCCCGAGGCCGACGAGGCCTACCGCTACGAGGGTCAGTATATGTTTGGCAACGACATTCTGGCGGCTCCCATCACGGCTACCGACAACGGTACGAACCAGAGCGAGAAGAGCATCTGGCTGCCCGAAGGCAAGTGGTACGAGGTGATGACCGGCCAGGTGCTCGACGGCGGTCGTGTGGTGACGCGCACCTTTACCCGCGACCAGATTCCCTACTACTATCGCGAGGGGGCCATCGTGCCGCTCTACCCGCGCATCATGCACCTGAAGGAGCGCCCCGAAACGCTGATTCTGCAATTTGCTCCGGGTGCCGAGGGTGAGTTCAACTTCTACGAAGATGCCGGCAACAGTGCCGACTACGAAACCGCCTATACCTTTACCCGCATCACCCAGCAGAGCGACGGAGAGAAGACCGTCTGCACCATCTATCCGCGCACCGGCTCGTTCGAGGGCATGCCTCAGTCGCGCTCTTATCGCCTCGAGATTCTGGCTCGCGATGAGGCTCCTGCCCGGGTAACATACGCCGACGGTACGGCTGCCGACTATGAATACGACGCCGAGGGTAAGAAGATTGTCATCTCGGTACCCGCTACGGCTTGCAGCGAAACCATAACCCTCACCGTTGAATAAAAGGAGGAGGCGGTTATGGGAAAAGCAGGTAAATATATAGTTGCTTTTGCCTTGCTGTGGGGCATGTTTCCGGCAGCAGGCGCCGAATGGAAACTCGTGGGCGATACGGCCGAGCTGAAGAGTCCGGTGGTATTCTCGCCGGTGAGCGACAACGCCAATCGGTTTGAGTATGTAGGGCCTATGGTCGAAGATCTCTTCAAGGTAACCGACGGTACTACCCAGTATATTCAGGAGTGTGGCAGCAACAACCCTCTGGGCGACTCCATACCCTTGCGCGAGGCCGACCCCGACGAGCGGGGCATGAGCATCCGCTATGCCGGCAAGACCGATGTATACCGGCTCACCCTTACCGTCGACGGTGAGGAGAAGAGTCTGAAAGCCGAGCGGATAGAGTTGCCGAAGAATCTCTACATCATCGGCGGCCCGTTCAACCGCGAGATTCAGTTCTGGAAATTCCAGGATGCCAAGCAACTCGTTCCCGATACGCAGTATCCCTATATCTTCTACTACAGAGGGGTGATGCGCTACAACGACGAGGGCGACGAGTGCGGCAGCTTCATGTTCATACCGCACTTGACATGGGACGACAAGTATCACCCGGCGCTCACGGGCGACTGCCCGATTGCCGACAAGATAGGTCAACCGCTCGACATGCGGCTGAATGGCGAGGATAACAAATGGAGCATCGCCTCGGACCGCAGCGGCGACGGCTACTACGAAATCAAGGTCGATCTGCTCCACATGACCATGACGGTCGAGAAGTTCGAACCCGACCTGATCGAGGATCCCTTCCCCCTCTCGGTATTTGCCGCAGGTGCCGCCATGCCCTGTGGGTGGGACAACTCGCACCCGATGGTGCTCGACCCCATTGCCGACGGTGTATACCGCTGGCAGGGCGAGGTGCAGGGCGGCGATTTCAAATTCCTGCGCCGGCGGGGTACCTGGGAACGCTGCTATGTGGCCACGACCCGCGACGAGCCGGTTCACCCCGGTGAGGAGCACGACGTAGTCTATGAGTACAACTCGTTTGTCGAGGGCAACGACTACAAGTTTACCGTGGCTGCCACCGACCCGTGTATCATCACGCTCGACCTCAATCGGATGAAGATGCGCGTCGATACCGAGGAGACCATCGGGGGCAGCGGCATCGCTCCCGTCGAGGAGTTGGGCGGCCTCACCTGGTATGCGTGGAACCATACGCTGTCGCTGCACACCACGACTGCAGTGGCTTTGCAGACCCATATATTTGCCCTTGACGGGCGACTGGTTGCCCAGCGCAATTTTGTCGGGAGTACCGATATAACCTTGGCGCGTGGTTGTTATGTGGTCGTGTTGCGCGACGAAAAAGGATTGAATTATGCTAATCTTAAAGTGCTGGTACGCTAATCTGTGCGACCTGTAAACGAGAGGGGCACTGCACGATACAACGGTATCGGTCGGTGCCCCTTCGATTTTTCTGTCAGGTATGTGTCTGTCAGTGTGTAGAATTGGCCGGCCGGCGGGTTACGGTACCACCACCTTGAGGGTGTGGTTGCCGCAGCGCAGCAGGTAGAGGCCGGGTTGCAGGTCGAGGGTATTGTCGCCTTCGAGGCCCGGCTGTTGCCGTACCAGTTGCCCTTGCAGGTTATAGACCGTCAAGGGGCACGAGGCTTGCAGGCGTACGACGAGGCCGCCGGGACGGGTCATCACCTTCACTCCGGCGGGGTCGCTTTCGAGATTCTCGACACTGGCCGGGAGGGGAACCTCGGTCAGCGCGGTCCACGACGACTGGTAGAGCTTGCCGTCCGATTCGGCATAGGCACTCATGCGGAAGGCGAAGCGGTCGCCCCACGCCTGGGGCAGGTCGGTGAAGGTATAGCTGTTGATGCGTCGTCCCTCGACGAGCCGGTAGTCGTAGTTGTAGCTGAAGCTGTCGCCCGTGGAGAGGTCCTGGGTGAGGGTGAGTTCGTCGAGATACATCTCTTGCGTATAGTCTCTCTGTCGGAAGTAGATTTCGAGACTGGTCGTCGGACTGCTGTGGTCGAAGGTAATCGTGACCTCGTTGTAGCCGGGGTGGGAGAGTGTGACGCTCTTTTTCTCGGCATTCCCCGTCTGGTAGTAGTTGTTGAAGTCGACCTGGTCGCCCATGGCTCCGTAGATGCGGGCCTTGGCTGTGTATCCGCTGGTGTTGCTCATGGCGATGGTGGGGGTGGAGATGCTGATACCGCCGAGCATGCCGCCGGTCCAGCAGCCGTAGAAAGCCGACCAGTCGGGCACGGTGGTGTAGTCATCGTAGTTGGTGCCGCCCATGTCGTCGACCGGTAGCTCTACGGTGCCGCCGGTGAAGGCGTCGAAGTTCTCATAGAGAATCGTCTGTCCCGGCTCGTCGCGTTGGGCCGTGTGGGTATAGACGTTGTAGAGCACATAGCCGTCGGCCCCGATTACGGTGCTCCAGTTGGCGGTATACTGCCCGCCGTGCACTTCGGTAAAGTCGTTGAGGCGGGGCGTTTCGAGGGAGCCGGCAAAGCCGAAGACATCGACGATGTTCGACTCGGCCGAGCGTTCGCTGCCTTGGATGCTCTGTACCGTATAGAAGTAGTCGGTATCGGGTTGCAGACCGCTTACGGGGACCGAAGTGTTTGTGGTCTCCAACCCTTCTATCAGATAGTCGCGTGTCTTGACCATTCCGCCGTAGGTGATGGCGATGTCGTCGATGGCGGTGGGGCTGTTCATGTCGGGAGCCTCGTCGGTGTAGGTGATTTTGAACCGGATGCACCCCACGGGAATTTCGCGGCTATACTCCACGATGCCGCCGGCCGGGTAGTAGATGGTCGAGGTTTCGCCCAGCAGGCTCCACCGGTTGCCGTCGTAACCGTAGGCGGCTACGGTGCCGTTGCCGTTGGCATTCTTGACCCAGAACGAAAACCGTGAAGCGGGAGCCGGCAGGATGGGGGTGACTATCGAGTCGCGCTCGGAATCGAAGGCGAGGGCTATCGTGCCCGAGTGTACCGAGGTGGTGTCGGTGGCGACCGTCGTGGTGTAGAGCTGGCGCACCGAGCCGCCGGTCACGTCGAGGCTCCACCCCTCGGACAGGGTCGACCGGTCGAAGTCGATGTATTTGTTGCGCTTCGATCCCAGCGTGGTGGGGACCAGCCCCTCGAAACTTTCGGTAATCGAGGTCTCGGGGGTACCCGAATCGGCCATTGTGTAGGCAAAAACATTCAGTTGATAGCCCGATGCCGCTTCGACGGGCTGCCAGTTGGCTGTGAACGAGGTGGTGGTCACATCGGTAGCCGGGAGAGCGACGGGAGATTCGATGGCGGCTTGTGTCGCTTGCAGGCCATAAAGCGCCCACAGGAGAGCAATCAGTTTTTTCATAGCTCGAACGAATAAAGTTTACCCCGTAAAGATAGGTAAATATATGGAAAAATGTTATTGAAAAGTTATATAAAGTAAAAGCCCGCCGAAAATCGGCAGGCTTTTGCTTTATAATTGTCACCAGAAGTGCGATGGTCAGATGCGAGCCTGGATGGCTTTGCTCTCCTCTTCGTAGCCGGGTTTGTTGAGCAGGGCGAACATGTTGCGCTTGTAAGCCTCTACGCCCGGTTGGTTGAAGGGGTTCACGCCCAAGATGTAGCCGCTGATACCGCAAGCCTTCTCGAAGAAGTAGATGAGTTGGCCCAGATAGGTTTCGGTGAGTTCGGGAACCACGATTTTGAGGTTGGGCACACCGCCGTCGACGTGGGCGATTTGCGTACCGAGCTCGGCCATCTTGTTCACCTCGTCTACGCGTTTGCCGGCCAGGTAGTTGAGTCCGTCGAGGTTCTCGTGGTCCGAGGGGATGGTAACCGTGTGCTTCATCTGGGCTACCGAGAGAACGGTCTCGAAGATGATGCGTTCGCCCTCTTGAATCCATTGACCCATCGAGTGCAGGTCGGTCGTGAAGTCGACCGAAGCGGGGAAGATGCCCAGGTGGTCCTTACCTTCGCTCTCGCCGTAGAGTTGTTTCCACCACTCGGCAAAGTAGTGCAGTTTGGGGTTGAAGTTGACGAGAATCTCGACCTTCTTGCCGCTCTGGTAGAGGGCGTTGCGGGTAGCGGCATAGATGGCGGCGGGGTTCTGCTCGAAGGGAACCTCTTCGCCACAAGCCTTCTCCATGGCAACGGCACCGGCCACGAGGGCGCGGATGTCGAAGCCCGCGATGGCGATGGGCAGCAGACCTACGGGGGTGAGTACCGAGAAGCGGCCGCCTACGTTGTCGGCGATGATGAAAGTCTTGTAACCCTCGGTGTCGGCCAGTTTGCGCAGGGCACCCTTGTGGGCGTCGGTGATGGCCACGATGCGGTGCTTGGCCTCCTCTTTGCCCACTTGAGCCTCGAGTTGCTCCTTGAGCAGACGGAAGGCGATGGCCGGCTCGGTAGTCGTTCCCGATTTGGAGATAACGACGATGCCGAACGATTTCCCCTTCAGCAAGGTTTGCAGTTCATACAGGTAGTCCTCGCCGATGTTCTGTCCGGCAAAGAGGACAATGGGGTTTTTATGTTCGTGGTGCAGGAACTCGAAGGTATCCGAGAGGGCCTCGATTACGGCTTTGGCACCCAGGTAGCTGCCGCCGATACCGATAACGACTACGATGTCGCAGCGCTCTTTCATCTGTTTGGCTGTGGCTTCGAGGTCGGCCAGATGGGCTTCGGTTATTTCGGAGGGCAGGTGCAGCCAACCCAGAAAGTCGTTACCCTTGCCGGTACCTTTGTGAAGCATTTCGATGCCGTTTGCAGCTTTGTCTTGCAAAGCGAAGACGTCGCTCTTGGATACGGTTCCTAAAGCTTTTTCGATGTTCAATTCGATTGATTTCATAGCTTTGACTCTATTTGTTGATTATAGAAATGTATCGTAAATATTTTCGATGGCATGCCGGGGCAATACCTTTTTGTAAAGTATATCATAAACGCATTGCAGGATAGGCATGTTCACGTGGTAGCGCTCGTTTATCTCGTAGATGCACTTGGTGCCGTAGTATCCCTCGGCAATCATCTCCATCTCCATCTTGGCGGCGTTGACCGAATAACCGCGCCCGATCATGGATCCGAAATTGTGGTTGCGGCTGAAGCGGGAGTAGGCGGTCACCAGCAGGTCGCCCAGGTACACCGAGTCGCTGATGTTTCGATGTTCGCAGGGCGATACGGCCCGCAAGAAGCGGTTCATCTCGTTGAGGGCGTTGGAGACAAGCATGGCCTGGAAGTTGTCGCCGCTCTTCATGCCGTGGCAGATGCCGGCGGCAATGGCGTAGACGTTTTTCAGCACGGCCGAGTATTCGATGCCTCTGACGTCGGTCGAGACGATGGTTTTCAGTTTGGCTCCGTTGAGGGCGTTGGCCAGCGCATGGGCCCGCTCCAGGTCGTTGCATCCCACGGTGAGGTAGGAGAGTCGTTCGAGGGCCACCTCCTCGGCGTGGCAGGGGCCGCCGATGACGGCCAACTGCGATTCGGGCACGTGATAGAAGGTTTGCAGATACTCGGTGACAATCATGTTCTCGTCGGGTACGATGCCCTTGATGGCCGTCACTACGAATTTGCCGCTGATGTCGGTGTCCAGCTTCTTGAGGTGGGCCTTCATGTAGGGCGAGGGCGTCACCAGTATCAGGGTGTCGGCCGCTTCGGCAATTTCGTTGATGTCGGAGCTGAAGTGGATGCGCGAGGTGTCGAAGGCGACATCCGACAGGTACACCGGGTTGTGGCCGGTTTGCTTGAAATCGGCAATACGGTCGTCGCGCCGCATGTACCACAGGATGCTGTCGGCATTGTTCAGCGTCAGCTTGGCCAGCGCCGTAGCCCAACTGCCGCCCCCCATGATCGCTATTTTACCGGGAATGGTCATGTGATAGGATAGGGCTTTTTGGAGGATTATTTATTTGCGTTTTCTACCCAATTTTTTACGTCGTCGACCGTGGGGTTAGCCAGGTCGAGTTTATATTTCTTGTTGATGCCGCAAATCTCCTGGTGCATCTTGTTGGGGTTGGCCTCGGCCAGGTCGGCTACGGTGAGGTAGCCGGCTTTCTGGATGGGGGCTACCCATTGAGCCGGTACACCTATGGCAGTATAGGCGGCCTCTTTGTCGCGTTTCTGTACCTTCTCGGGACGCATCTGCGGGAAGAAGAGCACCTCTTGTATGGTGGTCTGGCCGGTCATCAGCATCACGAGGCGGTCCATGCCGATACCCATGCCCGACGTGGGGGGCATGCCGTATTCGAGGGCGCGGATGAAGTCGTTGTCGATAAACATGGCCTCGTCGTCACCTTTCTCCGAGAGACGCAGCTGCTCTTCGAAGCGCAGGCGCTGGTCGATGGGGTCGTTCAGCTCGGAGTAGGCGTTGCACAGCTCCTTGCCGTTGACCATGAGCTCGAAGCGCTCGGTCAGCTCGGGGTTGTGGCGGTGACGCTTGGTGAGGGGCGACATCTCGATGGGATAGTCGGTGATGAAGGTAGGTTGTATGTAGTGGCCTTCGCATTTTTCGCCGAAGATTTCGTCGATGATCTTGCCCTTGCCCATGGTCTCGTCGATCTCTACGCCTATCTGCTTGCACACCTCGCGCAGTTGTGCTTCGTTCATGCCGCTGATGTCGATGCCGGTGTGCTCCTTGATGGCGTCGAGCATGGTGATGCGCTTGAAGGGCGGCTTGAAGCTGATGACGTTGTCGCCCACCTTGATCTGGTCGGTACCGTTCACGTCGATGCAAATCTTCTCGAGCATCTTCTCGGTGAAGTCCATCATCCAGTTATAGTCCTTGTACGAGACGTAAATCTCCATACAGGTAAACTCGGGGTTGTGGGTGCGGTCCATACCCTCGTTGCGGAAGTTCTTGGAGAACTCGTATACCCCCTCGAAGCCGCCCACGATGAGGCGTTTGAGGTAGAGCTCATCGGCAATGCGCAGGTAGAGCGGAATGTCGAGGGCGTTGTGGTGCGTGATGAAGGGCCGGGCGGCGGCACCGCCGGGAATCGATTGCAGAATAGGGGTCTCGACCTCCAGATAGCCGCGGGCGTTGAAATACTCGCGCATCGAGGTGTAGACCTTCGTACGTTTGATGAAAATATCTTTTACTCCCTCGTTTACTACCAGGTCGACGTAGCGCTGGCGGTAACGCAGTTCGGGGTCTTCGAACGAGTCGTAGGCCACGCCGTCTTTCATCTTGACGATAGGCAGCGGGCGCAGCGATTTGGAGAGTACCGTCAGTTCCTGGGCGTGTACGGTGATTTCGCCCGTCTGTGTGCGGAATACGAAACCGCGGATACCCACGAAGTCGCCAATATCGAGCAGCTTCTTGAATACCGTGTTGTACAGCTCCTTGTCTTCGCCGGGGCAAAGGTCGTCGCGCGAGATATATACCTGGATGCGGCCCACCGAGTCCTTCAACTCGATAAACGAGGCCTTGCCCATGATGCGGCGGCTCATGATGCGGCCGGCGATAGATACCTGACGGGGCTCTTCGGCACCGTCGACAAAATTATCTTTTATTTCCTGAGAGTAAGCATTTACCGGATATTCGGCTGCGGGATAGGGCTCGATGCCCATTTTGCGCAACTCGTCCAGACTGTTGCGGCGAATGATCTCTTGTTCGCTCAGATCGAGAATATTCATAGACGTAAGTTTGTAAATTTTCGCAAAAATACAAAACTTTAGGCGAAAACGTCTACGATTTGGCGTAAATTATTGTTATCGAACGGTCATTCAGGGCGTTGTCTCGTGCGGGGGCTTGAGTCTGTCGTCCGGCTTGTCGTCGCCCTCTTCGGGGGCGATGATGTCGCTCTTGCCCTTGAACCACTTGAAAATGTTGATGCGCAACCGGCTGCCGTGGGCCTCGAAGTAGTTGTTGAAACACGAGTTGATTTCGCAGCCGTAGACCACCAGCAGCACGATGGCCGGCAGCACCGGTATGCCGAAGGGGGTGCCGAATGCCTGGCCGAAGCTCGTGGCTACCAGTATCCAGCAGATGTAGTCGATAATCTTGTTGATGCTGCGTCGCACGGCCCGGCTCTTGCGGATGACCTCGCCCCGGTGGCGGGCCGCATCGATGCCGAACTTCAGGTCGGCCAGCACCAGAGCCAGCGCCGCCAGCAGAAACCAGCGGATGGGGGAGACCAGGTCGGCCGCCCAAGCCAGATACGACGCCAGGGTGCCGTTGATTACGTTGCGTTCGTTCATGTCGGAATTTGCATTTAAGTGGTTCTGCTGCAAATTTCGGTCGCCCGCCCCGCCCCGCCGTGGCCTGTTGATAAAAAGAGGGAGTCACCCCGTTGCGAGGATACCCCCGCACCCGATGCGCACCGTGTCACCCCGCACCCCGATGCGGGGTCCAGGCAAGTGTCACAAAGGAAAATGTATTTTGCGGGTAATTTTGCCGGTATCTCTGGATACCGCATCATGGTGCGGTATGACGTGGAAATCCCCCCCCGCACTGGGTGTGGGTAATGTGTATGAGTGAGGTGTAAATACAGCAGAGATGAAGAGGCTTGAAAATCTTCATCTCTGCCGATATTCTTTTAAGGGTAAGATTTATAAGTCTTCGCCGTTGGCTTGGTTGTAACCGTTGTCGTAGTATAGAAGGATATAGTATTCGCCGTATTGTTCGGCAATCATAAACCAAACGGATTTTTTATAAAGCTTGTCAGTCATGTATTGCAGCAATTCCGTCATAAGCTCTTGTCCTTGCTCTTCGGTAAGGGATGATAATTGTTCCTGTGAATATTTGGAAAAAATGAATGCTTGGGTTTCTTGCGCAATGGCAGTCGAATCTATTCCTCCTTCCGGGACTTGAAAATAAGATGCTTGGTATCGTTTTTTATTCACGGACATCTCATAAGAGATGTTGTCATCTTCTGGTATGATGTAGGACTCGGAAGATACAGATTGATATTTCTTATTGTTTTCAAATTGTCGACAGAGGGCATTGAACCGTATTCTGATGTTGCTTTCACTTGAACTTATGGCATCTCTTACCATGATGCGATACACTTTATCGCTGTTTGTTACGACGGAGATGTAGGAGTCTCGGCCATTGAACTCTCCTTTCAAGCAATCTAATTCGCTGTCGTATCGAAATCCTTTTGCCTTGAGCTTTTGAATCATTTCGCTTTTGCTTCCGTCTACAGGAATTCCCAAAAATTTAGTGACATCGTTCTGTGCAAATAGTGCCGTTACGCAAACGAACAGCATCGAGAGTGTTAATAGTCTTTTCATGATTTTAGCGTATTAGTAATTAGAAATCTATTGTGTAAGAAGCTGATGATGAACCTTCGCCTTTGATAACGAATGGCTCTTCTCCACGGCAAACGTAGATGCGAACAGTCTTGCTTGCCCCAGTAGCTTGAATTTTTGCCTTGAATCCTTTAGATACAGGACCATAGGTTTCCTCCCAGGATTTTACATTTGGTTCAATCGTTTTTGAGCCTGTTTCGGTTTCGACGGTAACTGATTCTATTCTGGCATTTTCATAGCCTACACCTCCATAGGCGAGTGCTGTGTATTTTACATAGTAGTTCGCATCGGTTTCGGTCCCCTGTTGCGTGTTTGATGGAGAGGGTTCTTCATTAGTACAAGAAGAAAATGTTAACAGCGTTAATAAAACGCTTAACAAGACGATAATTTTTTTCATGTTCTTTGTGGTTTAAATATGAAAATGGCGTGTAACTATTCTTCGCTTGCTTTTACGTTTGGTTACCGCCAAGTGACCATATTCCACAACAAGCACAGAACAGTCCACGCCGTTACAACGTGAACCTTCAGACGCTTGTTCTCGTGGAATGAATGATTGGCGGTATTCAACGTAAAGAGAACAAGAGCTAAAAGCTCAATTATTTCGATAAAAATATTTTTCTATTTACAAGTATTTCTCCTTTCTTATTAGGTATTAAAAAATCGTTTCTATGGTTGTTTTTATCTGTATGATACAAAGATACAAAATTCTGATGAAAAAATCTATATATATTTGATTTTTAATTATCGAGAATAAAACCTGTTGAGTTAGATTCTCTCTGGATTCCGCATCGTGGCGTGGCATGACGAACGCCACCACGTTGTGGCGCGGCATGCCGGCGGGGAAGGGACGGAAAAAGAAAATCCCGCGAGCTCGTCGGGAGGGAGGGTGAGAGCATCGCGGGATTGGGACGTATAGCAACTTGTCCCTTATTGGGCACTGTTCTTTTTCAGCCATTCGAGGCGGCGCATGTCGGGCAGGTGTTTTACCTTGAAGTGCTCGAAGGTGGCGCGGAATCCGTCGCCGTCGGGGCTGGCGCCCATCACGCCCACCTGAACGGGGGTGTTGTCTTGCAGCCAGGCGTTGCGCATGAGGGTGTACTCCTTGTCGTCGAACGAGTAGAACACCTCGACGGCATCGAGACGGCGCACGGCCTTGATCCAGATGTAGGGCACGGCCTTGTCGAGGGTGATAACGCTCCAGTCGGAGGTGTGGTGGGTAACCACGGTGCTGAGGTTGAATTTGCCGTCGACGAACTCGATGCCGGCCTTGATGTAGTTTTCGTGGTCGATGCGCAGCATGATGCCGGCCTGGTCGAATCGGGTCTTGTAGTCGCCGGTGACTTTGACTTTCACTTCGAACTCACCGCCGTAGGTGGCGTAGTAGAAGGGGGCATCGTCGACGGTGAAGCCGTAGTGCGAGATGCGCCAGTAGTCGGTCTTGGGGGTTACAAACATGGCGAGGGTGTTGTCTTTGATTTCCCATTGTTCGGGTTCGTTGAACCATTGCATTTTTTCTAACGATTGGGCCATGCCCGTGGCGGCTGCCAGCAGCACGGCAAGGGTTAACAGAATTGAGCGTTTCATTTGTATATGTCTATAAGTAGTAAATAACCATTACTTTTTTTATATTTGCAAATGTATAGAGCTGAAATAGAATATACAATGATTATAAATAACCATTTTCTATCGTGGATATAGTCGGTAAACTTAACAGTCTGTTTCTGAAGCAGGACAGTGCCAAGGGGCGCCGTTACCTCGACGAGCTGGAGCGCTACAAGAGGGTGGCTCGCAGCTACAGCCTGATGGAGGGGACGGTGTCGGTTTTGAGCGACATGCACGCCAACGTGAGCTACCTCTATTATGGCGGATTCGCCAGGACGCTCAATCTGAAGCGCCCCGGCACCGAAGAGTCGATAGCCTCGATTTGGGAGGAGAACATATTGGGGTTGATTCCTCGCGAGGACTTGTATGACAAGTATTTGCAGGAGTTGCGTTTCTTCAACTTCGTGAAGCGCCTGCCCAGGGAGAGGCGCCAGCACTGTTGCCTGGTGAGCAAGTTGCGCATGCGGTCGCCCTCGGGCGATTGTCTGTGGGTGTGCCACCGCATGTTTTATGTGTCCGACCCGTTCAACAACTCGCTGTGGCTGGCGTTGTGCCTGTATGGTCCGCTGTCGTTCGACTGGCCGGGCGGGGGCCATCTGGTCGATACGGTCACGGGGGCCGTGGTCGAGCTGGGGGCGCGCGGCGAGTCCAAGATTTTGTCCGACCGCGAGATTCAGGTACTTCGGCTGATTGACAAGGGGTTGATAAGTAAGCAGATAGCCGATACACTCTCAATCAGCATCCACACCGTGAGCCGGCATCGGCAGGAGATTCTGGCCAAGTTGCAGGTGCGCAACTCAATCGAAGCGTGCCGCGTGGCCAAGGACCTGGGGCTGCTCTGACCGTGTGGCGTGTGGCGGCTGTGTGCCTCCCCGCTTGCGGTGGTAACCACAGGGGGCTGCTCAGGCTTTAGGCTGGTAGGGCTCGATGTGCACGTTTACCTGGGTGTGTTTGCCAAAGGCGGCCTTGAGGTTGTTCTCTACGTGGGTGGCGATGTCGTGAGCCTCGACAATCGACGAACGGGCATCGACCTTGATGTGCATGTCGATGATGAAGGCGTTGCCGTTCTTGCGGGTGCGCAGGTGGTGGAAGGTGATGACCCCGGGGGTTGCCTGTATCTTCTGCTCGATGTTTTGCTCGATCTCCTGGGGAAGCGACATTTCGAGCAGCTCCTGTATGCTGGGACGGGCCAGCTTGTAGGCCACGCCAATGATGAATATGCCCACGATAACCGAGGTGATGGGGTCGAGTATGCGCCAGCGTTCGCCCAGGAACATGGCGCCCGAGATGCCGATGAGGGTACCTATCGACGAAAAGGCGTCGGACCGGTGGTGCCAGCCGTTGGCAATGACGGCCGGGTTCTCGATTTTGCGCCCGATGATGATGGTATACCAGTAGAGCCCCTCTTTCACCACAATCGATACGGCAGCCATGACGAGGGCCAGGTAGGTGGGCCGTTCGATGGTGCGCCCGTTGAGCACCTCGTATATCTTCACACTGCCCGAGTAGAAGATGCCGATGGCCACGATGAAGAGGGCAAAGCTGATGAGCATGGTGGCAAAGGTCTCGAACTTGCCGTGGCCGTAGGGGTGGTCGCTGTCTTCGTTCTTGGCCGAAATCTTGATGAAGATGATGACGATAAAGTCGGTCACAAAGTCGGAGAGCGAGTGGATACCGTCGGCCACCATGGCGCTGCTTCGGCCCACTACGCCGGCCACGATTTTGGCAGCCGAGAGTATGAGGTTGGTAAAGAATCCCACCCAAGTGACCCGGGCCGCTTTTTTCTCCCGGTCGATGTCGCTTATTTGTTCGGTCTCGTTCATTACAAAGTGTGATAAAAACAGTGCAAATATAGAGTGTTTTGAGTTAGGTTATATCGTTTTGGGTGTCATAATCTTTAATTTATACCTGTTCTACATAGCGTTTTGTCCGATGAGGAGACGAAAATCGTCTCGGGTGTTTCAAATTCCGCCACTTTTTTGTAAGTTTGTAGAGATACAAACAGGAGGAGATATGCACATCGAGTCGTTACATATACGCCGACAGCTGATTGAGCCTCATCGGGGAGCTCTGCTGGTAGCCGAGCCCTTTCTCGACGAGGGGTGTTTCCGCCGGGCTGTCATCTGTCTGGCCGAATATTCCGAAAAGGGGGCCGTGGGATTCGTGCTCAACAGCCCTACACAATACCATTTGGACGAATTGCTCGAGGGGGTGGGACACATCCCTTCGATACCGGTCTATTGCGGTGGTCCGGTGGGTACCGACCACCTGTTTTTCCTGCACGACATCGCCTCGCTGCCCGGGGCGGTCGAGGTGGCGCCGGGGTTGTTTGCCAATGGCGATTTCGACATGCTGCTCGACTTCATGCGCAGCGACGAGAGTGTGTGCCGCCACGTGAAATTCCTCATCGGTTACAGCGGTTGGTCGCCCGGCCAGCTCGACGGCGAGCTGCGGCAAGAGTCGTGGGCGGTCACTACCATGCAGTCGGCAGCCAGTTGTCTGGCGGCGACCGACGATACTTTCTGGCGCGAGACGGTGCGCAGCATGGGCGAGGGGTATCTGTTGTGGCTCAACTCGCCGCAAGAGCCGTCGCTCAATTAGTCGTTTTCTGCGGGATTGATTTTCTGGAATACGAGGGCATCGGTATAGCCGTGAGGCAGCCGCACCCAGTCGGCCAGGTGGCCGCACTCCCTGAATCCGCAGGCGCGGAAGAGCCCCAGGCTGGCCGTGTTGCACACGGCAATATGCACATAGAGCTGGTGCAGATGCAGAAATCGGAAGGCATACTCCATGAAGGTTTCGAGCGCATCGCGGCCCAACCCCTGGCGGGTGCAGGCCGGGTCGACGAGCAGTCCGATGGCGGCCCGCCGGTTGGAGGCGTCGTAGTCGAAGCAGTCGATGAGTCCCACCCGCTCGAGGCTGTCGCGCCGTACAATCATCAGTCGCAGCTGGTTGTCGCGGGCGATGTCGGCCGTGTAATTCTCAATATAGCATTTGAGCAGGTAGCGCGACAACGGCGCTACGGTGCAGCCATGCTGCCACAGCGTGGTATCGTTTTCCCAGCGGTAGAGGATGTCGAGGTCTTCGGGTTCGAGAGCCCGTAGGGCAATCTGTTTTCCTGTGAGGTAGTTCATGGCCGGGAATGAATTTCTTTGGGTGAGACAATGACTTGCGCTTGCGGGTTGTAGATGAGGAATCGGTTGCGGTCGTGGCACCCCTGTTGCACGATGTCGATAATCTGGCGATAGGTGAGCAGCCCCGAGTCGAGCACGATGTAGCGCAGGGGCGACCCTTTGCGGGGGGCCGGCAGTTGTTGCATCGACTCTATGGTTGTGGCGCGGGGAGTGCCGGGTATGAGGCCGGCTACACGATCGGACTCACGGGAGAGGATATACCATTCGCCCCGTTCGCGCTTGTCGCCCTCGCCCTGCCTGCGACGGAAGGGGCGGAGCACAATACGGTGGGCGGCGGCCAGCAGGGCCCGGAAGAAGATCGAGAACTTCACCGCCAGGTAGTACCCCTTGCTGTAATGCGGGTAGTGCTTCTCGAAGAAGATGAGCATCGCCTCGTAGAAGATGCGCACGTAGCGCAGGCTCCCCTTCTTGGTGCTCTCGCCTTTGTAGTGGATGATGGGCGTGGGCAGGTAGTAGTTGTGGTACCCCGCCAGTACCAGCCGGTAGGAGAGGTCGATGTCCTCGCCATACATGAAGAAGCTCTCGTCGAGCAGACCGCTCTTGTCGAGCGTGGCCCGGCGCATGAACATGAAGGCCCCCGACAGGATGTCGATTTGGTGACACTCGTCGGGCGAGAGGTATTTCAGGTGATAGCGGCCGAAGAGGCGCGAATGGGGGAAGAGGGCCGACAGCCCGAAAATCTTGCAGAACGAGACCCACGGCGTGGGGAATCCCCGTTTCGACTCGGGCAAGAAACGGCCGTTGCCGTCGAGCATCTTCACCCCCACACCGCCGGCATCGGGGTGCGAGTCCATGAACTGGCACACCTCGTGCAGCGTATCTTCGGCAACGACGGTATCGGGGTTGAGCAGCAGGACGTACTGCCCCGTAGCCAGCTCCATGGCCTGGTTGTTGGCTCGGGCGAATCCCACGTTTTCGGTATTGGCGATGAATCGCACCTCGGGGAATCGGGGGGCGAGGTAGTCGAGCGAGTCGTCCTGCGAGTGGTTGTCGACCACGAAGATTTCGGCCTCCATGGGGTGAGCCGTCAGGGCAGCCCGTACCGACCGGAGCGCCTGCTCCAGAAAGTATTTCACCCGGTAGTTGACGATGACGATGCTGATTTTTACCACAGAATGCGACTCCTCTATTTTATATAATGTATAACGATACCCCGCCCGAAATAGTGTGCGCTATCCCTTGAAACTTTCGCTGAAGAGCGTGCGGTTGAGAATGGAGCGGCCCAGTGTGATTTCGTCGGTATACTCCAGCTCGCCGCCCACCGATACGCCCCGGGCGATGATGGTGATTTTCACGTCGAAGGGAGCCAGTTTGCGGAAGATGTAGAAGTTGGTCGTGTCGCCCTCCATCGTGGCGCTCAGGGCCAGAATCACCTCCTTGATACCGCCGGCCGCCACACGGTCGACGAGACTCTCTATTTCGAGGTCGGCCGGCCCGATGCCGTCCATGGGCGAGATGACACCCCCCAGCACATGGTATAGCCCGTGGAACTGACGGGTATTTTCGACCACCATCACCTCCTTTACATTCTCGACCACGCATATCGTCGAGGCGTCGCGCGACGGGTCGCTGCAGATGGCGCAGGTGTCGGTGTCCGATATGTTGTGGCACACGTGGCAGTGCTTGATCTCCTTGCACAGCTTGATGATGGTATTCCCGAATTTCTCGGCCTCGCCCTCCTCCTGCCGCAGCAGGTAGAGCACCAGGCGCAGCGCCGTTTTGCGGCCGATGCCCGGCAGCTTGGCAAACTCGCTCACTGCATTTTCGAGCAGAACCGAAGAGTATTGTTGATCCATACGAATAGTTTCCCTTTCGCGGCTCCCGACGAGGTGCGGCACTTCCGCCCCTCCGCAAAGCCGTGGTGCAAAGATAGTGAAAGGTGAGAGCAGAAAGCCAAGTTTACTTGAGCTTTTTGCCGAACCGACTCCTATTTTCGCAGTATGCAAAGATAGTGAAAGTCGAAAGCAGAAAAACAAGCTCGCTTGATTTTTATGCTGAGACGTATCCTTTCTTCTGAAAAGATAGTGAAAGGTGAGGGGAGAATAAAATATCGAAACTTGTTTCAGATATTTTTTATCCCGAGACGCATCCTGTCTTATGTAAAGATAGTGAAAGGTGAGGGGGAAAGGCAAACGAGAAAAGTTGTTTTTCAACTTTATCGATCCTTTCTACTGGACCCCGCGTCGCAGCGCGGGGTGACACGCGGTCATACCGCACCCCGATGCGGAATCCATGAAAAGATCAGGCAGGAGTGTCCGCCAAATCCATTCCTTTTACGTCCCACTCTGGGCCCCGCGTCGCAGCGCAGGGTGACGTACTGGTCATACCGCACCTCGATGCGGTATCCACCCGGTATGCTGTGCGACGGGTTGAGATTGAGCGTGTTGCCGGTCGTTCTCAACGTACAAACCGGGGACGAAAGTAGGAAATCCGGAAAAAGTCAGTATATTTGTCCTCCCTGAACATCTGAAAAAAGAGATTGATATGGAGATAAAAAACGCCAAGTTTGTGGTGAGCAGCAGTCGGGTGCAGGATTGCCCGTCGCATCGGTTGCCCGAGTATGCCTTTATCGGGCGCTCCAATGTGGGGAAGTCGTCGCTCATCAACATGCTCACCCGGCAGAAGGGGTTGGCCATGACCTCGGCCACGCCGGGAAAGACGATGCTCATCAACCACTTTCTCATCGACAACAGCTGGTATCTGGTCGACCTGCCCGGCTACGGCTATGCCCGCCGGGGCAAGGAGAGCCGCGAGGCACTGCGCAAGATGATCGAGGGGTATGCCCTCCATCGTCAGGAACTCACCTGCCTGTTTGTGCTGCTCGACTGCCGCCACAAGCCGCAACAGATAGACCTCGACTTCATACACTGGTTGGGCGAGAACGGCGTGCCCTTTGCCCTGGTCTTCACCAAGACCGACAAGGTGGGGCCCGTGGCCCTCAAGTCGGCCATCGAGCACTACAAACAGGTACTGCTCGAGACGTGGGAGGAGTTGCCCCCGGTCTTCGCCACCTCGTCGGAGCGGGGGAGCGGGCGCGACGAGCTGCTCGACTATATCGACCAGGTGAACCGTAGTCTGAAGGAGGCGGCCGATGCCGATTGAAATCGGAGGCGGGCGGCTCTTTTTCGGCGGGAGTTCTTTTGTTTCTCCCGATTTGATTCGTATCTTTGTATACCCAAGAGGGAAGATGTACCCTTGAGGCGGACTGTCGGGCAACCGGCACCGCATGTTTGAGTTTTTAATAGAGAAGATATGTGTAAAAAAGATACCTTTATGCGCGAGGCCATAGCCCTTTCGCTCGACAATATCGACCACGGCGGCGGTCCCTTCGGAGCCGTAATCGTGAAGGATGGCCGGATAATCGCCCGGGGAGCCAACCGGGTGACGGCCTCGAACGACCCTACGGCTCATGCCGAGGTGAATGCCATTCGCGAGGCGGCCCGCGTGCTGGGTACCTTCGACCTGAGCGGGTGCGAGATATACACCTCGTGCGAGCCCTGCCCCATGTGTCTGGGGGCCATCTATTGGGCGCACCTCGACAAGGTCTATTACGGCAACACCAAGGCCGATGCCAAGGCTATCGGGTTCGACGACTCGTTTATTTACGACGAGTTGGCTCTGCCGATGGATGAGCGGCACTTGAAGGCCATCCCCCTCATGCACGACGAGGCCATCAAGGCTTTCGAGAAGTGGGAGAACAAAAGCGACAAAATAGAATATTAACCGATATAACGAACCACCGGGGGTGCGCAGCACCTCCTTTTTTTGAATAGAAACGTATGGCAAACTGGTTTGAATGCAGAGTCAAATATGACAAGATGCTGGAAAACGGCATGCAGAAGAAAGTAACGGAACCCTATCTGGTCGATGCCCTCTCCTTTACCGAGGCCGAGGCGCGCATCATCGAAGAGGTGTCGCCCTTTATCTCGGGCGAGTTTTCGGTGTCGGCCGTGAAGCGGGCCAACTTCAGCGAGCTCTTCTTCGACGAGACGGGCGACCGCTGGTACAAGTGTAAAATCAATTTCATCACCCTCGACGAGAAGAGCGGCATGGAGAAACGCACCGCATCGTACATGCTGGTGCAGGCTGCCGACTTTGAGACCGCACTCAAGAATCTGAATGCCGGCATGAAGGGCACCATGGCCGACTGGGTAATCGTGTCGATTGCCGAGACCCCGCTCATGGATGTCTATCCGTTTAATCCCGAAGGCAAGACGCAGGAGGAGGACCGACCGAAAGAGTGATGAACGAAATCGCGCAACATATAGCCAACATACGACAGGAGCTGCCGGCGGGTACCCGCCTGGTGGCCGTGTCGAAGTTTCACCCCGCCGAGGCCCTGATGGAGGCCTACGAGTCGGGACAACGCATCTTTGGCGAGAGCCGGGTGCAGGAGCTCGTGGGCAAGTACGAGGCGCTGCCCAAGGATATCGAGTGGCACTTCATAGGCCACCTGCAAACCAACAAGGTGAAATATATCGTCCCCTTCATCTCCCTCATTCACAGTGTCGACAGCGAGAAGCTGCTGGGCGTGATCGACAGCGAGGCAACCAAGTGCGGCCGGGTGGTCGATTGTCTGCTCGAGATACATGTGGCCCGCGAGGAGAGCAAGTATGGATTCACCCCCGAGTCGTGCCGCGAGTGGCTGAGCGGGAAGCCCCTGGAGCGGTATCCGCATGTGCGGGTGTGCGGTCTCATGGGTATGGCCACGCTCACCGACGACGAGGCCGAGGTAGACCGGGAGTTCGGCGAGCTGAAGAGTCTGTTTGACGAACTGAGGGCCTCGGGTACGGTCGACGCTGCAGCCTTTACCGAGTTGTCGATGGGTATGTCGCACGACTACCGGCTGGCTCTGCGGCATGGCAGTACGCTGGTGCGCATAGGTACTTCGATATTCGGCGAGCGGGTCTATTGAGCAGGCCCGCTCGTCTGCTTGAAAGAGTGTTTGACCATGAAATTTATGTTTAAGAACATATATTTGTTGTGTTCGTAGCTGAATAATAAGCATTACTTTTGTCCTTAATTTTAAGTTTTCCAGAAAAACAGAAGGCCGAAAAAGAATTCACGTGAATAGACACACACATATATCAATAGAGACATTTATATTATTCTAAATACATTAAAATTAAAATCTTATAAAATGAGTACAGATCAGAAAAACAAGGGGAAAATTATTGCCATTATCGCAATGATGTTCCTGTTTGCAATGATTGCTTTCGTCACTAATCTGGCGGCACCGTTTGGACTTATCTGGGGTAACCAGTATTCGTGGGCCGGCATGATGGGTAACATGATGAACTTTTTGGCCTATCTGTTTATGGGTGTACCTGCGGGTACGATGCTGGTGAAAATCGGTTACAAGAAAACAGCTCTTACGGCTATGGCCGTAGGTTTCGTGGGCCTCTTTATTCAGTATTTGTCGAGTGTTGTCGGTGCCGATACGGCTCTCTTCTCCGTAGGGGGACAAGAGGTGTATCTGAACCTGATTATCTATCTGTTGGGTGCCTTCATCTGCGGTTTCTGCGTATGTATGCTCAACACCGTGGTAAACCCCATGCTGAACCTGCTCGGTGGTGGCGGTAACAAAGGTAACCAGTTGATTCAAACCGGTGGTACCCTCAACTCGCTGGCCGCTACGCTTACCCCGCTCTTCGTGGGTGTGCTCATCGGTTCGGTAACCGACAAGACCGCCATGAGCGACGTGACTCCGCTGCTCTTCATCGCCATGGCCGTGTTTGCCGTTTCGTTCATTATCATCTCGGCGATTGCCATCCCTGAACCTCACCTGGCCAAGAAGGGTGAGCCCCAAGAGAAATTCGAGCATAGCCCGCTGGCCTTCCGTCACACGTTGCTGGGTGTGATTGCCATCTTCCTCTATGTAGGTATCGAGGTAGGTATCCCCGCTCAGTTGAACTTCTTCATGGCCGATACGAGTGCCAAGGGTGCCGGTATTCTGGTGAACGGGGCCGCCATCGGTGGTGCCATCGTGGCCATCTACTGGTTGCTGATGCTGGTAGGCCGTTTCTTGAGTAGCTTGATCAGCGGCAAGGTTTCGACCCGCGCTCAGTTGATAGCCGTTTCGTCGGTAGCCATTGTCCTCACGTTGATTGCCATCTTCACGCCCAAAACCGTAGGTTTCGATGTACCGAAGTTTGTATACGACCCGGCCAAAAAGACCGTCGAGCTTCTGGAGAATGCCGGTATCCCGGCTGCCGAGGCCGAGGCTTTCGTGGCCAATCCCTCTGCCGAATTCCTGGAGCAAAATGCCGCAGCCTTGGCTACGGAGAAGATGACTCCCGAGTCGGTGATGAAATCGCTCGAAACGCCCAAGGTTCCCCTGAGTGCCCTCTTCCTGGTACTCTGCGGTCTGTGCACCTCGGTGATGTGGGGTGGTATCTTCAACCTCGCAGTCGAAGGTCTGGGCAAATACACGGCCAAGGCTTCGGGTATCTTCATGGCCATGGTAGTGGGTGGCGGTGTGATGCCGTTTATCCAGAACATGCTCTCGGGTAGCTTCGGCTATCTGGCCAGCTATTGGCTGGTAATTGCCATGTTGGCATACCTGCTGTACTATGGCCTGATCGGTTGCAAGAATGTCAATACCGATATTCCTACCGAAGATTGATCGACTATTTGTCTATCGCATAAATATATAGATAAAAGAGAGTGGGGCCGGAGCCTCGCTCTCTTTTTCTTTTTGAGAACTTTTGTCTGTTTTTGTAGGTTTATACTCGCGAATTGTATTATTTTTGTAAAAAAAATTCCATGAACGATACGAGCTTGTTGAACAGAGCGGCTGACAATATAAGAGTATTGACGGCAGCAATGGTTGAAAAGGCCAAATCGGGACACCCCGGCGGAGCCATGGGTGGTGCCGATTTTACCAATGTGTTGTATTCCGAGTTTCTGGTGTATGATCCTGAGGATCCGCAATGGATCAATCGGGACCGTTTCTTCCTGGATCCCGGGCACATGTCCCCTATGTTGTACAGCGTGCTGGCGATGGCGGGTTTCTATACGATGGACGATTTGAAATCGTTCCGCCAGTGGGGCAGCATTACGCCGGGGCACCCCGAAGTCGATGTGAAACATGGTATCGAAAATACCTCGGGTCCGCTGGGGCAGGGGCACACGATGGCTGTGGGCGCAGCGATTGCCGAGCGCTTCATGGCTGCTCGTTTCGGCGAGTGGTGCAGCCATAAGATCTATGCGTTTATCTCCGACGGTGGTATACAGGAAGAGATTTCGCAGGGAGCCGGTCGTGTAGCCGGGTTCCTGGGGTTGCACAACCTGATTATGTTTTTCGACAGCAACGACGTGCAGCTCTCGACCGATACCGATGCGGTGACCGACGAAGATACGGCTGCCAAATATCGGGCGTGGAACTGGAATGTCATCGAGATAGACGGGTGCGACCCTGCGGCCATTCGCGATGCCTTGGCTCTGGCCAACCGCGAGACCGAACGCCCCACGCTCATCATTGGCAAGACCATCATGGGCCGTGGCTGCGTGACGGCTACAGGCGAGAAGTTCGAAGGTAAATATTCTACGCACGGGCAACCCTTGAGCAAATCGGGCGCTTCGTACGAAAAGACGGTTGAAAATTTGGGCGGAAACGTAGAGAATCCGTTCGTGATATTCCCCGAGGTAGCCGACCTGTATGCCCGTCGGGCCGAGGAACTGAAAAAGATTGTGGCCGAGCGCAAGGCCGTGCAGGCCGCCTGGGAGAAGGAGAATCCCGAACTGGCTGCCGAGCTGCACGACTTCTATGCCGGCAAATTGCCCGAACTCGATTTCGCTTCGATTGAGTACAAGCCCAATGTGGCTACCCGTACGGCTTCGGCCAACGTGCTCTCGTATCTGGGCGAGCGGGTGAAAAATATGGTGGTTTCGTCGGCCGACCTGGCCAATTCAGACAAGACCGAGGCCTTCTTGAAGAAGACCGGTGCTTTCTCGAAAGGAAATTTCAAAGGTGCCTTCCTGCACGCCGGTGTAGCCGAGCTCACCATGGCTTCGATTATGAACGGCATTTTGCTGCACGGCGGCATGCAGGCCGCTTGCGGTACCTTCTTTGTATTCTCGGACTATATGAAACCTGCCGTGCGCATGGCTGCCCTGATGGAGCTGCCGGTGAAGTATGTGTGGACACACGACGCATTCCGGGTGGGCGAAGACGGGCCTACTCACGAGCCCGTAGAGCAAGAGGCACAAATCCGGCTTTTGGAACAGCTGAAAAACCACAGCGGAAAGAACAGCGTATTGGTGTTGCGCCCGGCCGACAGTGCCGAGACGTTGGTCGCCTGGAAGCTGGCGATGGAGAACAACGATACGCCTACGGCCTTGATTCTGTCGCGGCAGGATGTGCCCGACCTGCCTTCGGCTACGGGCAACCGTTATGCCGATGCCTTGCAGGCCGAGAAGGGCGCCTATGTGTTGATGCGCGACGAGAACCCCGATGTGGTGCTGGTTGCCAACGGTTCAGAGGTGTCGACTCTGGTCGGTGCGAGCGAGATACTGCACGGTCAGGGAGTAAGAGTACAAATCGTATCGGTGCCCTCGATCGGGCTCTTCCTCGACCAGCCGCAGTCGTATCGCGAGGCTGTAATCCCTGCCGGCTTGCCCGTATTCGGGTTGACGGCCGGTTTGCCCTCGACGCTGTTGCCGGTTGTGGGTACAGGTGGTAAGATTTACGGGCTGGACCGCTTCGGTTATTCGGCTCCCTATAAGGTGCTCGACGAGAAATTGGGCTTTACACCCGATCATATTGCGCACGAAATAGCTTCATACATTGGTAAATAAAGGTTGAAACTATTGCCATATTTGACCGAAATCGCTTCTCTGGAATACGGAGAAGCGATTTTCTTGTAAATTTAAATAAAAATTGTTTGCTGAGTAAAAAAAAACGTGTACCTTTATCCGAAAATTTAGTTGGGTCTATGACGCAATCTGCTCTATTCCTTGAAAGAAGAGGGTCGGATTGCCGATATTAAAGTAGTTTTAATTAAAAAAAGGAAAAAGTATGAAGAAGACTGTATTTGCGGTTTTGCTTATGGCTACTGGAGTAGCAACGCCGGCAATGCTTGCAGCAGCTCCCCAGGAGGAAGCTAAAACAGAATCTTCCAAAGAGATTGTCTTGAATAGCTTTAAGGACAATTGGATGATTTCGCTTGAGGGCGGAGCCGATTTTAGCTTGGGACGTTTTGATAGTAATGCCTCTTTTGGCAAACGTATCGCCCCTGTGTTTGGACTGAATGTTGAGAAATGGTTCTCACCTATTATCGGTTTGCGTTTGGGCGCCGATTATTACGGAATCAAAGGTGCTGCTTTGTGGGGTAATGGTCTCAGTGGAGAGATGCTCGACAACACCTATTATAAACAATCGTATGGCCTTATTGTTCCCGGTCTCGATGTGATGGGTGACTTGGCGAGTCTGTTCTGTGGTTATCGCGAACGCGTTTATTCGCCTATCCTGTACGTCGGTATGAGTGTCCCTGTAGGCATATCGGGCGAAGGTGATATTCCCAGTTGGGCCAACATGGGTATGCGTGGTGGTTTGCTCAACCGCTTCCGCTTGAGCGATGCTTGGGCCATCAACCTCGATTTGCGTTTCGACGTATTGGAAACGACCGTTTCTAATGAAGGAAATCACGGCAAAGCGTTTTCGGCTTTGGTAGGTGTAACCTACAAATTCAAAAATCGTGGATGGAAGTCGCCCGAGATTCCTGTTGTAGCACCGGTTGCAGGCAAATATAGCGATGCCGAAGGCGATGCTCTGGTAGCTCAGTTGCGCGATGCCAACCGCAAGATTGCCAACCTCGAGCAACAATTGGCCGAGTGCAAGAATCGTCCGGCCGAGAAAGTGGTTGAAGAACCTGCTCCCGTAGTTACGGTTTACTACAACATCAACAGCTCGGAACTGCAATCGAAAGACCGCGTAGTGTTGAGAGCCGTAGCGAAAGCCATCAAGGCTAACGAAGGCAAGAAATATGTCATCACCGGTTATGCCGACAGCGAAACGGGTACGGCTGCCTTCAATGCCAAACTGCGCAAGGCTCGTGCCGAAAGAGTTTACGATGCTTTGGTTTCTTACGGTGTAAATCCCGACCAACTGGAGCAAAAGACCAGCGATGCCAAACTCGATCGCTTCGGTTCTTATATCCTCGACCGTGCCGCTACTATTTCGCCGGCTGAGTAATTACTGCACAAGAGAACAAAACACAATAGGGGGAGAGGTTGCTGAATGGCAGCCTCTCTCTTTTTTTGTTTCTCCTTGAGAGAGGCTCTCCCGGTTGAATGGAGTGTCTCGCAAAGCCCCGTCGGGTGGGAGAAGGGGATGAAAATCGAGAGAACAGAGAGAGTTGAAAGAATGTTAAAATCGGATGTAAACTCCACAATCTCACTATAAATTGCAAAGTCGGCTTGCCAAAATAGTCGGGTTTTATTATCTTTGCCCCCTGTTTAAGAGAGAAGCCGTGGAATCGTTTTATAGAACACACAAGTATCTCGTTGAGCATGTCGAGTCGCCGGTCAAACGCGACTTGATGTATCAAATCAACAAAAACAGCCGTCTGGTAGGCATCAAGGGCAGTCGGGGAGTGGGCAAGACCACCTTTCTGTTGCAGTATGCCAAGGAAAATTACGGCTTGGACCGGTCGTGCCTGTATATCAATCTCAATAACCTATACTTTACGGAGCATACGTTGAGGGAGTTTGCCGAGCGCTTTTACAGTCAGGGCGGCCGGGTGCTGCTCATCGACCAGGTGTTCAAGTATCCCGGATGGTCCGAAGAGCTGAAATACTGCTACGATACTTTCCCCGAGTTGAAGATTATCTTCTCCGGTTCGTCGGTGATGCGGTTGAAAGAGGAGAATCCCGTGCTGGCCGGCCTGGTCGACTCGTACAACCTGCGGGGCTTCTCGTTCAGAGAGTATCTGAATCTGATGGCTTCGACCCGGTTCCCCGCCTACACGCTCGACGACATCATGGCCCATCACAAGACGATAGCTCAAGAGATTTGCAGTCAGGTCAATCCGCTCGATTACTTCCCCGGCTATCTGCACCACGGTTACTATCCGTTCTTCCTCGATAAGACCAACTTCTCGGAAAATCTGGTGAAGAACATCAACATGATTATGGAGGTCGATATACTCCTGATCAAGCAGATAGAGTTGTCGTATCTGCCCAAGGTGCGGCGGCTCATGTACCTGCTCTCGGTGCAGTCGCCGGCGCCCACCAATGTGAGTCAGTTGAGCAAGGACATACAGATTTCGCGGGCCACGGTGATGAACTACATCAAGAGCCTGAAGGATGCCCGGCTCATCAACATGCTCTATCGCGATGGCGAAGAGTTTCCCAAGAAGCCGGCCATGGTCTATATGCACAATACCAACATCATATACTCCAACCGCTCGGTCGAGGCCGACGATCAGGCTGTGCGCGAGACCTTTTTCTACAATACGTTGCACAAGGATCACCGGTTGAACATGGGCAGCAAGAACGCTCAGTTCCTGGTCAATCGCGAGCAGTTGTTCCGTGTTCAGGGCAATGTGCCCCGCAGCCGCATCAATCCCAATTTCTATTATGCCATAGACAATATGAAGATTGGAAGCGAAAACTTGATACCTTTGTGGCTGTTTGGGTTTGTATATTGATATAGAGATGAAAAAACAATACTAATTACTTAATAACAGTAAAGATGAGTAAACAGAAAAAATTCTTAACTTGTGATGGTAACCAAGCCGCTGCACATATCTCGTATATGTTTTCCGAGGTGGCTGCCATCTATCCTATCACTCCCTCTTCGACGATGGCCGAGTATGTAGACGAATGGGCTGCTGCCGGTCGTAAAAACATCTTCGGCGAGACGGTTCTCGTACAAGAGATGCAGTCGGAGGGCGGTGCTGCCGGAGCCGTTCACGGTTCGTTGCAGGCCGGTGCCTTGACGACTACCTACACGGCATCGCAAGGTCTTTTGCTGATGATCCCCAACATGTACAAGATTGCCGGTGAGTTGCTCCCCTGCGTGTTCCATGTATCGGCTCGTACATTGGCCTCTCACTCACTCTCTATTTTCGGTGACCACCAGGATGTGATGTCGACTCGTCAGACCGGTTTCGCCATGTTGTGCGAAGGTTCGGTTCAAGAGGTGATGGACCTGGCCGGTGTCGCTCACTTGTCTACGATTCGTTCGCGTGTACCGTTTATCAACTTCTTCGACGGTTTCCGTACTTCGCACGAGATTCAGAAAATCGAAGCTCTCGACAACGAAGACCTGGCTCCGCTCATCGACCAAGAGGCTTTGGCCGAGTTCCGCGCCCGCGCTTTGAACCCCGAGAAACCGGTTATGCGCGGTATGGCCGAGAACCCCGATACCTTCTTCCAGCATCGTGAGGCTTCCAACAAATATTACGAGGCTGTACCGGCTATCGTAGAGGACTACATGCAGAAAATCAACGAAATCACGGGCCGTGACTACCACCTGTTCAACTACTACGGTGCCGAGGATGCCGACCGCGTAATCATCGCCATGGGTTCGGTAACCGAGGCTGCCCGCGAAGCTATCGACTACCTCATGGTCAAGGGCGAGAAGGTAGGTTTGGTAGCCGTTCACCTGTATCGTCCCTTCTCGGCCGAGCACTTCCTGGCTGCTGTGCCCAAGACGGCAAAACGCATTGCCGTACTCGACCGTACCAAAGAGCCCGGTTCGAACGGTGAGCCCCTCTACCTCGATGTAAGAGACGTATTCTACGGCAAGGCCGATGCCCCGCTGATCGTAGGCGGCCGCTACGGTTTGGCTTCGAAAGATACTACCCCGACTCAAATCCTGTCGGTTTACGAAAACCTCGCATTGCCCGAGCCTAAAGATCACTTCACCATCGGTATCGTCGACGACGTTACCTTTACCTCGCTGCCCCCGAAAGAGGAGCTGGCTCTCGGTGGCGAAGGCATGTTCGAGGCCAAGTTCTACGGTTTGGGTGCCGACGGTACGGTAGGTGCCAACAAGAACTCGGTAAAAATCATCGGCGACAACACCGACAAATATTGCCAGGCTTACTTCTCCTACGACTCGAAGAAGTCGGGTGGTTTCACCTGCTCGCACCTGCGTTTCGGCGATACCCCCATCCGCTCGACCTACCTGGTAAATACGCCTAACTTCGTGGCTTGCCACGTTCAGGCCTACCTGCACATGTACGATGTATTGCGCGGTATCCGTCCCAACGGTACCTTCCTGCTCAATACCATCTGGACGGCCGACGAACTGGTAAAACACCTGCCCAACAACGTAAAACGTACGTTGGCTCAGAAGAACATCTCGTTCTATACCATCAACGCTACGAAGATTGCTCAGGAAATCGGTTTGGGCAACCGCACCAACACCATCCTGCAATCGGCCTTCTTCCGTATCACCGAGGTTATCCCGGTCGACCTGGCTATCGAGCAGATGAAGAAATTCATCGTGAAGTCGTATGGCAAGAAGGGTGAAGATGTAGTCAACAAGAACTACGCTGCCGTAGACCGTGGTGGTGAATACGAAAAAGTTACCGTTGATCCCGCATGGGCCAACCTTCCCGACGACGAGGCCGTTGAAAGCAAGGCTCCCGAATTTGTAGAGAAGGTGGTGAAAGTCATCAACGCACAAGCCGGTGACGACCTGCCCGTTTCGGCCTTCTCGGGTATCGAGGACGGTACTTGGCCTGCCGGCACCGCCAAATACGAAAAACGCGGTGTATCTACTTTCGTTCCCGTATGGAACAACGCCAACTGTATCCAATGTAACAAGTGTGCCTACGTTTGTCCTCACGCTTCGATTCGTCCGTTCGTTCTCGATGCAGACGAGCTCGCCGCTTCGCCTTTCAAAGAGGGTGAGACGCTCGAGATGAAGGTACCTGCCACGATGAAGGGCATGCACTTCCGCATGCAGGTCGATGTGCTCGACTGTCTGGGTTGCGGCAACTGTGTCGATGTATGTCCGGGCAACAAGAACGGCAAGGCTCTCTCGATGGCCGATCTGGAAAGCCAGTTGAGCGAAGCTCCCCGCTGGGAATATTGTGCCGACCACGTGAAGAGCAAACAACACCTGGTAGACATCAAGTCGAATGTGAAGAACTCGCAGTTCGCTACGCCGTTGTTCGAATTCTCGGGCGCTTGCTCGGGTTGCGGCGAGACTCCGTATGTGAAACTCATTTCGCAACTCTTCGGCGACCGTGAGATGGTATCCAACGCCACGGGTTGCTCGTCGATCTATTCGGGTTCGATTCCTTCGACTCCCTATACCACCAACGAAAAAGGTAAAGGTGTGGCTTGGGCCAACTCGTTGTTCGAAGACTTCTGCGAGTTCGGTCTGGGTATGACGCTCGCCGTAGAGAAGATGCGCGACCGTCTGGCCAAACTCATGAACCAGGCTATCGAAAGCGACAGCTGTCCGGCCGAGACCAAAGAGCTCTTTGCCGACTGGATTGCCAACCGTGAGGATACCGACCGCACCGTCGAGCTCGAGGCCAAAATCACGCCCATCGTGAAGGCTAACGCCGACAAGTGCGAAATCTGCAAGGAGATTGCATCGCTCAGCCAGTACCTCATCAAGAAATCGCAATGGATTATCGGTGGCGACGGTGCTTCGTACGACATCGGTTTCGGTGGTCTCGACCACGTATTGGCTTCGGGCAAGAATGTCAACGTGCTGGTACTCGATACCGAGGTTTACTCCAACACCGGCGGTCAGGCTTCGAAAGCTACCCCTGTCGGCGCCATCGCCAAATTTGCCGCAGCCGGCAAACGCGTACGTAAGAAAGACCTCGGCCTTATCGCCTCGACCTACGGCTATGTATACTGTGCTCAGGTAGCCATGGGGGCCGACCAGGCTCAAACCTTGAAGGCTATCCGCGAAGCCGAGGCTTACAACGGTCCTTCGATTATCATCGCTTACGCTCCCTGTATCAACCACGGTCTGAAGGCCGGTATGGGTAAATCGCAGGCCGAAGAGGCTGCTGCCGTAGCTTGCGGTTACTGGCACCTGTGGCGTTACAACCCCGAGTTGGAAGCCGAGGGCAAGAACCCCTTCACGCTCGACAGCAAAGAGCCCGACTGGTCGAAGTTCCAAGACTTCCTCAAAGGCGAGGTTCGTTTCGCTTCGGTGATGAAACAATATCCCAACGAGGCTGCCGAACTGTTCAAGGCTGCCGAAGACAATGCAAGATGGCGTTACAACAACTACCGTCGTCTGGCCAAACAGCAATGGGGTGTTGAACAGGAAGACTAAAAACACAAGACGCGTTTAGTCGCACCATAAAAACCGGGAGGTCCGGGGCCTGTAAAGGTCTCGGACCTCTTTTTTTAAGACTTTTTCGTTTATAAATCGAGGCGCATGCGGGTAGATGCCTAATGGGTGTCGTCTCGAAAATTCCGGTCTATAAAATAAAGATATTTATTTATCGGGGCTCTTTATCCTGGTCGTGTATCTGTAACGGGGCGATATGTGATGAGGCAGGGGCATTGTATCGATAGGGTGTTTAGAGGCTTTATGTATGAATAGTGTTATGTCTGAGGACTGAGGTACGGGGAGATGCAATACATTTCATGAATATGTTGTAACTGCAACGGCGACATCGTCAGATATACCTCTACACTCGACGGCTATGACAAGGACCGCATTCTGCACACGGTTCCCAACCACGCTACCGAAAGACAAAACGTATCGCTCTTCCTCAGCTACGACGAAGGTGAAACCTGGCCCGTGAAGAAGACGCTTTGCGCTACCGGTTCGGCCTACTCGTCAATCGCTATTCTCGAGGATGGTACGATAGGTGTATATGTCGAAGAGAACTACAACACGACAGATTACAGCACCTATTTCCTGAATGTTTCGCTCGACTGGCTCACCGACAACGCCGATACCTATACCGAACCTTCGGGTATGGAAGCTGTCGCTACTCCCGTATTCTCGCTGGAGAGTGGATACTATACCGAGGAACAAACCCTCACGATTACGACCGAGACCGAAGATGCTCAAATCTACTATACGCTCGACGATACGACTCCGACTACCGAATCGACCCTCTATGAAGGCCCGATTACGTTGAACGAGACGGTTACCGTCAAAGCCATTGCCGTGAAAGAGGGCATGTCGAACAGTGTGATGGCCTCGGCTACCTATACTTTCCTGACCGGATGGGAACAACCTACCGGTACGATTCATGCGACCGAGAATCGTTATGTAACTTCGGCCACTACGACCGATGCCGTTGAAAATCTCGATTACACCCAGTCGAGCAAACCTTCGACCGTGTTTATCGATACGCAGGCTCCCTTTACGGTAGAGGCCGGTCAGACCTTTACTCTGCGTGTACAATGTACGGCTCAGATGATCTGGTGTCATGCCGTTCTCTTTGCCGACTGGAACCGCGACTACGACTTCAACGACGAGGGCGAGATGATCGAGCGAGTAGGTAAAGAGCCGTTTGAAGACAGCAATCTGTCCTCCAATGGTAATACCATGATGAAAGATTTCTCGGTCGATATCACCGTTCCTGCCGATGCCAAGATTGCCGAGACTCGTTTGAGAATTCAGTTTACGGATGCATGGCATAAGAAAGATGACCAAGGCCATACCCACACGGCTATGGATGCTATCGACAAGGGTGGTTGCTACGACTTCGTGATGAATATCGTGGAGCCTGCTCCCGTAGACTTGGCCGTGTTGACTCTCAACTCGCCCGCCAACGGTACCATCGAGGTTCGCTATGCCGGTGAAGATGCTTTGCTCAACAACAACGACGAGATAATCGTGGGTGAACAAGTAGAGATTACCTTGATTCCCGACGAGAATTACCAGGTAGCCAGCCTCATGGTAAACTCGGTCGATAGAACGGCCGACGTGGTGGACAACAAACTCACCGTTGATGTACCGGCCGAAAGCCTCGATATTGAAGCTGAGTTCGAAGATATTCCTTCGGCAATCGATGGCAATCGGGCTGCCCAAATGACGGTTTATCCCACGATGTTTACGAGTGAGATCAACCTCAACTCGACAGCCGCCGGCGAAGCCTGTGTATACGATTTGGCCGGTCGTTTGCTGAAACGTGTAGCCGTGAGCGAAGGTGAAAACAGAATAGAAGCCAATACGCTTCCTGCCGGTAGCATGATTCTGGTTGTGACTACCGACGAGGGTTCGAAGAGCTTCCGTGTAGTGAAAAAGTAAGAAGAAGTGATGTGCTGCTGTTTCCCGTTTGACGGGAAGCGGAGATAAAACGGGAGGTTTGCCGGATTCGGCAGACCTCTCGTTTTTGTGTGGAAGAGGGTAGAAAAAAGAGAGAGAACCGTGTCGTGGTGGCTGAGCGCGGTTCTCTCTCTTATGATTTTATACGGACACTCATGGTGCGAGGTGACCATTTGGGTACCTCGTTCGATGAGGTGGAATGTTTGGGTTAGAAGTCCTCTTTATCGGTCGAGTCGAGCAACAGGTCTTTCAATCGGGAGCGGTCGAGGATGACAATCTCTTTGGCCGTGTAGTCGATGATGCCGCTCTCTTTCAGACTGTCGAGTGTCGAAAGGAATACCGACCGCTGTACCCCGAAGAAGGCATAGAGGTCTTTTTGCTTGCAGATGATGTGGATGTCGCTCGATTTTTGTTGCGTAAGGCTCAGCACCCAGAATGCCAACCGTTCTTTCAAGTCGTTCGACGAGAGGGCGGTGAAGCTTTCGAGAGCCTTTTGCGAGCGTCGCGACAGAATGTTGAGCAGGTTGATGAGGAATATAGGTTCTTCTTGCAACATTTGTACGACCGAACTCTTCTCGATTTGCATGATTCCTACGGTGCCTTCGGCATACAGGTTGGCCGGGAAATAGGTATCGCGGCCGAACAGATGTTCGGGAGCTATGACATTAGGCGCCTGTATTTTTTCGGTAATTTTCATCTTCTCGTTTTGCGTAATCAGTTCCGACCTGATTTCGCCCGAAATGAGAAATTTCAGATGATTACATTCTTCACCACTTGTGACGATTTTCTCGCCATTGGGATATTTGAGGAAATGGAATTTCATTTTCTCGATCAACTCCGATATTTTATTCCGGCTTACTCCTTGGAAAATAGGGAGTTGTAATAAAACATCATACATGCTGTCCATATAGTGTCTCAATTAGGATTCTCAAAACTAACAAATTTTTTTCACTATGTTTCGTTTGAAATGCTAAAACATCTTCTTTGTTTAGAAAGTATTGATTTCTTTTTTTTTCATTAACTTTGCGGCGGCCACGAAGGTCTGTTCGGAGTGATACCGACGGGTGTATAGCCCTTTGCACAGCCGGTTTTGAATTGTTGTCACACACGCCTAAACTATATGGAATATGGATATACTGTCGTTTAAATTTCAGGATTTCCTGAGTGCTTTTATTATTTTGTTTGCGGTAATCGATATTACGGGTCTTACCCCGATTATTATCGACATGAAGCAAAAGGGTCATAACATTGTGGCGTGGAAGGCTGCCGTCTATTCGCTCATTACCTTCCTGGCCTTCCTCTTCATGGGAAACATGATTCTCGAGTTGTTCCAGGTCGACATCTCGTCGTTTGCCATCGCCGGAGCTCTGGTCATTTTCGTGATGGCTATCGAGATGCTGTTGGGTATTGAAATTTTCAGAAACGACGGGCCCGAGGGTGCCGCCTCGATTGTACCCATCGTATTCCCGCTCATTGCCGGAGCCGGTTCGTTCACCACGCTGCTCTCGCTGCGGGCACTCTATGGCCTGGGCAGTATATTGGCGGCTTTGGTGCTCAACATCATTGTCATCTACATCGTGATACGCAACGTGCACATCTTGGAACGAGTGCTGGGCAAGACCGGTGTATATGTGCTGCGCAAGTTCTTCGGTATCATTCTGCTGGCCCTCTCGGTGCGCATGTTCTTGCAGAATCTGGCCGTAGCGCTCGAGTCGTTCTCGTAGTAGTAACTTTTTTATAGCGATATATCGTCGAGGCGGAGTACCCGATTGGGGTGCTCCGCCTCGCTGCTGTTATATAAATTGTTGACTCTGTGGGTCGGTATGTAAAAAAAAGAAAGGAAAAACAGCTCGAGTATTATATTTTTTATTTTCTTTGCATTTATAAACGATGGGCTGAAATCAAAAGGAGGACTCTGGGACTGCTTATTTACTTCGCTATATTTTGGAGACAGGGACAAACTTTAATCGAAATATATATGAAAAGAATTCTTACATTATTGGTATTGAGTTGCTTGGCTGTGGGAATCGTAGGGGCTACCGAACAGCCGTTGAAGCGGCTCTCGCCCGTACAGCTGGCTCAGATGCGGCTGAAGGGTTTGAACGAGGCTTCTGCTCCGAACCGTTCGCAGGCCCTCCCCGGACAGAAGTCTGTACAGGCAAAGTTGTCGAAGGGAGAGTCGGTTATGTCGCTCTCCGGCAAGCGACTCTCGAAGGTGACGATTCCGTCGTGGTCGGTTCCCGTTCAGGTTACAGGGCGCGACTGGTCTCGGCTGCAGTCCAGTCGGGAGCAGGTTATGGCCCGGCGGCAACAGGCCCAGACTACGACCTGGATCGATGAGGGAAACTACGATATATCGTGGTTCGATGGTTCGGTCAGACTGTATCGGCTGACCACTCCCGAGCAGTTGGCCGGTTTGGCCTATAGGCTCTCTTCGGGTTATTCTTTTGGGAATGTAACCATACGATTGGAGGCCGATTTGGATATGTCGGCCCACGAGTGGATACCGATTGGCACCTCTCAAATCTCGTTTAGAGGTACATTCGACGGTGGCGGGCATACGATTTCGGGCCTGCATGTGACCGGTCAGGAGTATGCCGGACTCTTCGGGTATGTGCGAGGGGGCGAGATACGCAATGTGATGTTGGCCTCCGATTGTCAGATAAGTGGCAATACCGCCGGTTCCATAATTGGTTCGATAGACGACGAGGGAGTGATAGAGAATTGCTACTCCGAAGCTACTGTTTCGGGCCATACGGTAGGCGGACTGGTCGGGGCCTGCAATGGTACGCGGGTTCGCCTGTGTGTATTCAATGGCCGGGTTTCGAAGTTCCTCCCCGAGAAATGGTCGGGTAATTATCTTGGATATGCACCCAGTGGATCCGACAGCTCGGTTTCGCAAGGCTTTCAGATAGGATTTGTACCGCGTACCGATTATCCCGACAGCCTGGATATTTCGTTTGCCGGGGTACAAGCTTTGTCGTATCAGTTTGGTGGAAAGGTCGGGAGCGATGGCCTGCTGCACATTCCATTGGGCCAATATGTAGGCTCGAGCGATACCTGGCAGCTCTATTTGTGTGCTTTGGATGGAAATACGGCCTTTGTCGAGGGTGAATTTTTGGGAACGCTCTCCGACGATAGAAGGACGGTGACCTTGACCACATCGCAGGGTAATACGTTTGCTGTTTTGATGACCGAAGACGGAGAGTCTTTATATCTTTGTGAAAGTTTGTTGATGCCCCTTTCGGCCCGGTTACTGAGCGATGACGTGAGTGGAGCGCTTGTCGGTAGCGGCGGATATGACTGGGCGTATTGCTACTACTCCGAAAACAGTGTAACCAATGCCAATCAGGTAGTGGGTACGGCACTTACCGATGAGGAGATGCAATCGTCGCAGTTGGTCGACGACCTGAATGAGTATGTGCGTGAGGTGGCTCCGACACAAGCCGAGAAGAGTATGAACATGTGGACATCGGGGGCTTCAGGCCCTGCCTTGAGTACCGAGGTGTGCCCCACCTCCTCGTGGTGGGACGAGGGTAATTACGATACCTCGTGGTACGACAATACGAAAACCGAGTTTACCCTCTCGACTCCGGCACAGTTGGCGGGCTTGTCCTATTTGGTCTATCACATAGGCCTTGCGAATGGTGTAACGGTTCGTTTGGGAGCCGATATAGACTTGTCGGCCTATCGGTGGATACCGATTGGCAATAAAACCCAGGATGGGGCTCGCTCTTTCGTGGGACTGTTCGACGGCTGTGGCCATACCATCTCGGGAATGCGGGTCGACGGCGCTGCTTATGCCGGGTTGTTTGGATATGCTGAGGGTGCCGATATCTGTAACCTTATGCTCTCCTCTACGTGTATGGTATCGGGCTTGACGGCCGGTTCGATAGCGGGCTTGATAAGCACAGGTTCGATTACGAATTGTCGCTCCGATGCTACGGTATATGGCAATACGGCCGGCGGTTTGGCAGGCAACTGCATGAATGCCATGCTGTTGTCGTCGATATTTAATGGCCGGGTAGCCGCACAAGGTGCCGACAGTGAATGGGTGGGCACGTATCACGCCTCGGCTTTGTCGCCTTTCCAGGGAGAAGAGGATCTTGAAATTCCGTTAGACGTGACGATTTCGCCTTCGATTGATTCGGCCGATGAATATATTTTGTCGTTATATTCTACTCGTGCCGAGATGAGCTATTCGATGACCGGAAGTCTGGAAAGTGATGGAAAGCTGCATATTCCCCTGGGACAGATGGTAGGAATGTATTCCAACCGCTATTCGTTGACCTTGGAAAATGAGACGGGTGCAAGTGGTGAATTTGTGGTAACGCTTTCGACGGATGGGAATGCAATTACTTTCACGGACGAAAATTTAGTGATACTCATCTCTGCTTATGAAAATGGAGAATCTGTGGGGTATCTGGATGGGTGGCGATTGCCGATTACTGCCGACAGAGTGGCTGAGGCTCCCCGGTTTGGCGGTTTAGCCGGTACTTTTGAAAACGAATTTGTAGAACATGGCTACTACCGGGCCGGTTGCTTGCCCGAGGGAGTGAGCGATAACGAGTATGCCCTCTCGCAAGGGGAGTTGCTCTCCCAGGCTCAGGTGGCCACGATGAACGAGGCTGCCATGACCATTTTGGAGAAAGACCCGTGGGTCGAATCGTTGTCGCAGTGGCGCCAGGGTGCAAATGGCCCCGAGTTGAGTACCGAGCAACAGAAGGCTACCGGCTGGTGGATCTCGGAAGGGAACTACGACATCTCGTGGTACGACGAGTCGCAAACCGAGTTTACCCTCTCGACCCCGGCACAGTTGGCCGGCCTCTCTTATCTGGCCTATCACTCTTATGATTTCACGGGTAAAACGGTGAAGCTGGCCAACGATATAGACCTGAGCGGCCACCGTTGGGTGCCTATCGGTTGCAATTACCGAATCTTCCGGGGTAACATCGATGGCAATGGCCATGCGATTCATCACATGGATGTGGATGTAGAGTCTTATTCCAGCGGTCGAGTAGGAAGTGCGGTACTGGTTGGATTTATAGGGTATACTTTTGGCGAAGTCAGGAATATTACCTTGGCCGATGACTGCTCGGTGCGCGTGAAGATAGTCGCTGCGTTGCAGGGAATGGTAAGTGCGGTCTCCGGTGTATTTGACGGAGTAAGTATGAATAACTGTCACAGCCAGGCCTCGATAGAGGTAAACCATGTGGGTTATACCGAGTCGTTCGTAGGAGGACTGGTGGGATTCGACATATCCTACAACCCCATCTACAACTCGTCGAGCAGTGGCCGTATCGTTGCCGTGTCTGATCATGCAACTATCTGGGTATCTGGTTTGGCAGGTGTAAATGCCCGTATCATAAATTGTTTCCATGTAGGCGACATATCGGGAACCGGACCCGATGTGCATGTGGGTGGAATTTGTGCTTCCTATTCCAATCAGACGAATGTATATCATGCAGGCAAATTATCGGCCACGGGTGTAGAGGTGGATGGCAATCCGGCCACCGTAGAGATTTCGCCTCTGGGTAACCCGACAGAGTTCGCTTTGGAAAACGGGTACTACGATGTGACGTGCATGGCCGATACGACCGGCTTGAATATCAAAGGTGTGGCCATGCAACCCGACGAAATGAAGCGTGCCGAATTTGCCGAATTGCTTACCGCCAATGCTACGGCCATTATGGATAGCGATCCCTATTCGCCCACTCTTTCCGCCTGGAGAATCCAGGCCGGTGAGAATAACGGCTATCCCGTATTGGGTGGGAATATCGAGGTAGGTGGCTGGTGGACCTCGGAAGGTAACTACGATGCTTCGTGGTACGACGAGTCGCAAGCCGAGTTCACCCTCTCGACCCCGGCCCAGTTGGCCGGTTTGTCCTACCTGGTCAAGACAGGTACTACCTTCGAAGGGAAGACGGTGACACTGGCCGGCAATATCGATTTGGACGGTCTCAAGTGGGAACCGATAGGTTCGGTAACCGATGCCTTTAGTGGTACCTTTGACGGTGGCGGTTACGAGATTCACAATCTGCACAGCGAGGTAATTTCGGCCTATACCGCCGTTGCGGGACTCTTCGGGCAGATTGCGCAAGCTCACATCTCCCACGTGGTGCTGGCCGACGACTGTACCGTAAAGAGTTCGACCTATGGCGGTGGTATTGCCGCGTATGCCTACAACTCGACGATTGTCTCGTGCATCAACCGGGCTTCGGTCGAACTCGAGGCTCCCTATGGCTATGTGGGTGGCATTGTGGGTTATGCGACTGGTTCGGTCGTTGACCAGTGTGAAAACAGGGGCCCGGTAGCAGGCCAGGTACAGATAACGGGCAATTACTCGGTCTATATAGCCTACACGGGGGGTATAGGAGGATATTTGGACAGTTCGACGATTCTGAATTGTGCCAATAGCGCTGATGTAACAGTCGAGGGTTCAACGCACGACTACTCTTCAGCCGGAGGTATTCTGGGTTATTCCAGTCAAGAATCGAGTGTAGTAAACTGTTACAATACCGGGCGAATATCTGCTGATGAGTTGGCGTACGTGGGTGGTATATCGGGTCACTGGATTATAGCGGTTCGGGTAGCCAACTGTTACAATGTGGGTGCTGTGTCGACGACGGGTGGAATCGTTGCCCCGATTGCTCCACAGGGTACCAATGTAGAGAATAGTTACTATGAGTCGGGTTGCGTGGTTGCCGGCGATTATCTGGGCAGTACATTGGGTTCCGACGAAATGAAGACCCGCACGTTTGCCGCCGGCTTGAACAACTGGACCCGCACATATAACGCGGCCGATCCAGAGCATAAGGCCTTCTACTGGATGGTCGATGCCGCACAAAACGAGGGCTATCCCGTGCTGACCGAGGAGGACCCCGGCTATTCGGCAATCGAGTCGACGATGTCGGCCCAGGTACGCATCTATCCTACGGTAGTAGACCATCAGCTCTATGTGAGCGGGGCCGAGCAGACAATCTATCTCTACGATTTGTCGGGCCACACGGTCTCGATTGTCGAGCCTGCCGAAGGATTGACCGTCGTAGAGATGTCGCAGTTGACTCAGGGGCTCTACCTGGTGCGCTGTGGCGATCGGGTAGAACGAATCATCAAGCGATAAATCAGAAAAGGTTCCGGTTTCGGCCGGAACCTTTTTGATTTTATAATCGTTCTAATGCGTTGATATATTGTTGTTTGTGGAGGTATGTTGAAGAACATGCCTTTTTCGCCGATAAAATGTTTGCATTTTATTTCGGTTTATGTTAAATTCGAAACAAATATGAATGGCGCATTTCGGAATCTTTGGAATAGGGCAAGGGATCGGATGATTTGCAATAGACCGAAGAGTCTGAAAAAATTATGAAAAAGACACAAGTAAGAGAAATTAATTGAGATATGAGTTATCTGAAATTTGACAAGAACCTGATGATAAACCTCGAGTGGTCGCTGCCCAAGGAGATGCTGCGTACCAACAAGTCGGGCGCGTATCATTGTACGACTATCGTCGATTGCAACACCCGCAAGCAACACGGGTTGTTGGTAATTCCTATCCCCGAGCTGGATAAGGACAATCACGTGATGTTGTCGTCGCTGGACGAGACAGTGATTCAGCACGGCGCTGCGTTTAACTTGGGTTTGCACAAGTACAAGGGCGACTGTTTCAGCCCGAACGGACACAAGTACATTCGAGAGTTTAATTGCGAGTCGGTGCCCCAGACGATGTATCGGGTGGGCGGTGTGATTCTGACGAAAGAAAAAGTGTTTATCTCGCACGAGAACCGTATCCTTATCAAGTATACGCTCGTCGATGCTCACTCCCCGACGATTCTGCAATTCCGTCCGTTTCTTGCCTTCCGCAATGCCAACGATCTGTGTGTGGAAAACTATGCGCTCGACCAGCGTTACGAAGAGGCGGCCAACGGCATAAGCTGCTGTCTGTACCAGGGCTATCCCCGGTTGTACATGCAGTTCAACAAGGCCCCCAAGTTTGTATTTGACCCCCATTGGTACAAGGGCATCGAGTATATCAAAGACCAGGAGCGAGGCTATCCCTATCAGGAGGACCTCTATGTGCCGGGCTACTTCGAGATACCTATCAAGAAGGGCGAAAGCATCATCTTCTCGGCGGGAACCGTCGAGGCCAAACCCCGCTCGTTGGCTCACACTTACGAAGTAGAGTTGGCCAATCGCCACATGTGCCGCTCGAGTTTCTACAACTGCCTGAAAAACTCGGCTCAGCAGTTCTACTTCAAGCAGAAGAAGGGGCACTATCTGTTGGCCGGTTATCCCTGGTTCAGGGTACGGGCCCGCGACCAGTTTATTGCCCTGCCGGGGTGTACGCTGGCCATTGGCGACGACCAGACGTTTGAAGACGTGATGGCTTCGGCCGAGAAGGCCCTGCGCCACTTTATGACTACCGGCGAACTCGACGAAAACATCGGCGAACTCGACCTGCCCGATATTCCGCTGTGGGCTACCTGGACTATCTATCAGTATGCCAAGGAGAAGGGTATGGAGACTTGTCGCGAGAAGTATGGCCGTTTCCTGTGCGATATTCTCGACTACATTGTCAAAGGCAAGCATCCCAACCTTTTCCTGCACGACAACGGGCTGCTCTACTCCAATGGCAAAGACCGGGTGATCTCGTGGATGAATGCCGTGGTCGACGGTCGCCCCGTGAACCCGCGTAGCGGTTATTTGGTAGAGTTCAATGCGTTGTGGTACAATGCTTTGAAGTTTGCCGCCGCCCTTTTTGCCGAAGATATGGAATTGGCTTCGAGGGTAGAACAGTGGAATGCCATTGCCGATAAGGCGGGCGAGACGTTTGTAGCTACCTTCCTGAACGATTATGGTTACCTGATCGACTATGTCGACGGCTCGATGTCAGACTGGAGTGTACGGCCCAACATGCTCATAGCATTGGGGCTCGACTACTCGCCGCTCGACAAGCGTCAGCGCAAGCGGGCTCTCGAGGTGGTTACGCGCGAGTTGCTTACCCCCAAGGGTATCCGCACGCTCAGCCCCAAGAGCTACGGCTATAACCCCACCTATGTAGGTTCGCAGACCGAGCGGGAGTATGCCTATCACCAGGGGCCCGCACGTCCGTGGCTGATGGGCGCCTATGCCGAGGCCTATCTGAAGGTGTTCGGCATCAGTGGTGTCTCGTTCCTGGAGCGGATGCTCATCGGGTTTGAAGACGAGATGTCGCAAACCTGTATCGGGTCCATCTCCGAGCTGTTCGACGGCAACCCGCCCTTCGCCGGTCGTGGAGCCATCAGCTATGCCGCCAACGTCGGTGAAATATTGAGAGTGTTGAAATTATTGAAGAAGTATAACATGTAAAGCCTAATTCCTATATCTATGAAAGCGCTAATGTTTGGTTGGGAATTTCCCCCTCATATTCTGGGAGGTTTGGGCACGGCCAGTTATGGCCTGACCAAAGGCATGGCCGAGTGTGGCGATATTGAAATCACCTTTGTCATACCTAAACCCTACGGAGATGAGGATAAAACTTTTGCTCATATAATCGGGGCCGCCAATACCCCTGTCGCCTGGCGCGATGTAAGTTGGGATTACGTGCAGCAACGCTACGGCTACTGCATGGACCCGCAGGAGTATTTCGACCTTCGCAGTCATATCTATGCAGATTTCAATTATCTGAAGACCAATGACCTGGGTTGTATCGAGTTTTCGGGGCGCTATCCCGACAACCTCATGGAAGAGATCAACAACTATTCTATCGTAGCCGGTGTGATTGCCCGCACCGAGCAGTTCGACATCATTCACTCGCACGACTGGCTCACCTATCCGGCCGGCATTCATGCCAAGCAGGTGAGCGGCAAGCCGTTGGTGATTCATGTGCATGCGACCGACTTCGACCGCAGCCGGGGTAATGTGAACCCTACGGTCTACAACATCGAGCGCGACGGTATGTTGCATGCCGACCACATCATCACGGTGAGCAACCTCACGCGCCAGACGGTTATCGACAAGTATCACATCGACCCGGCCAAGGTGACTACGGTACATAATGCCGTGGAGCCGTTGAGCGACGAAATCAAGTCGATAGAGGTGCCGCACAATCCGAAGGAAAAGGTGGTTACCTTCCTGGGCCGCATCACCATGCAGAAAGGACCCGAATACTTTGTCGAGGCGGCTGCCCGGGTATTGCGCAAGACCAACAACGTGCGGTTTGTAATGGCTGGTAGCGGCGACATGATGAACAAGATGATTATGTTGTCGGCACAACGCAACATATCGGACCGCTTCCACTTCACCGGATTCTTGCGGGGACGTCAGGTCTACGAGATGTTGAAGGCCAGCGACGTGTATGTGATGCCGTCGGTATCGGAGCCGTTCGGTATCTCGCCGCTCGAGGCCATGCAGGTGGGCGTGCCTTCGATCATTTCGAAACAGTCGGGCTGTGCCGAGATTTTGACCAATGTCATCAAAATCGACTATTGGGACATCGACGCTATGGCCGACGCTATCTATTCGATCATCACCTATCCCGCCATCTATAAACAGTTGCGCGAAGAGGGCGAGCGTGAAGTAAACGAGATTAAGTGGAAGTATGCCGGCCAGAAGGTACTCGACATCTACCACAATGTGCTGCGCAATTATAAATAAATGAAAAAACACAACCTTATATGAAAACAATTTGTTTCTATTTTCAAATTCATCAACCGTTTCGATTGAAACGCTATCGTTTCTTTGACATAGGTAACGACCACTACTACTACGACGACTTTGCCAACGACGATATTATCACCCGCATTGCTCAACGGTCGTATCTGCCGGCCAATGCCACGCTGCTCGAGATGATCAAGAATGCCAACGGCAAGTTCAAGGTGGCTTTCTCGATATCGGGTGTAGCTCTCGAGCAACTCGAGATTTATGTGCCCGAGTTTATCGACAGCATGAAAGAGTTGGTCAAGACCGATTGCGTGGAGATTCTCTCGGAGACATACGCCCACTCGCTTGCTTCGTTGGCCGACCCCGAGGAGTTCAAGATTCAGGTAAAGCACCACGACGAGAAAATCGAGCAGCTCTTCGGCGTGAAACCCAAGGTGTTCCGCAATACCGAGCTCATCTTCTCCGACGACATCGCCTCGATGATTGCCTCGATGGGCTTCAAGGGTGTTATCACCGAGGGGGCCAAGCACATCCTGGGTTGGAAGAGTCCCAACTACCTTTACTGCTCGGCTGCGGCTCCCAAACTGAAAATGTTGCTGAAGAACTACAAGATGAGCGACGACATTTCGTTCCGCTTCTCCAACTACGAGTGGAGTGACTATCCTCTCACTGCCGACAAGTTTATCTCGTGGATCAAGAATACCCCGGCCGAGGAGCCTATCGTCAACCTCTTTATGAACTACGAGACGCTGGGCGAGTTGCAACCGCGCGAGTCGGGCATCTTCGAGTTTATGAAGGCTTTGCCTCGCTTTGCCGAGCAAGAGGGCATAGGTTTCTGCACGCCTACCGAAGCCATCAGCAAACTCAAACCGGTCGACGCACTGTCGGTTCCCTATCCCATGTCGTGGGCCGACGAGGCTCGCGATACCAGTGCCTGGTTGGGTAACACGTTGCAAAACGAAGCCTTCAAGAAACTCTATTCGGTAGCCGAGCGGGTGCGCCTGTGCGACGACCGCCGCCTGAAACAAGACTGGAACTATCTGCAGGCCAGCGACCACTTCTACTACATGTGCACGAAGTATCTCTCCGACGGTGCCGTGCACAGCCATTACAGCCCCTACGACAGTCCTTACGAGGCATTCACCAACTACATGAATGTGTTGAGCGACTTTATCGTACGCGTCGAGGCCCAGTATCCCGAGTCGATTGAAAACGAGGAGTTGAACGCCTTGTTGACAACCATCAAGAACCAGGCTGCCGAGATTGAGATGTTGCAGAAAGAGTTGAAGTCGGCACGCACCGAGCGCCACTCCAAACGAGCCGAGGCCAAGAAGGAGAAAGAGGCTAAGGCCGAGACTCCCAAGAAGACTGCCGAGAAGCAAGAGTGATGGGGGTGGTGCCGCCGAGGTTCTCTCCTCGGAGTACAACGGACATCTGCCAGGGCGAATCAGAGCCTTTTAGACAAAATTAGAGGAAACAATTTCGCCGATTCACTCACAATCCGTATATTCGTACCACGCCGTCCCCAATCGGGCGGCGTGGTAAAATTTTTAGCAATATGAAACATTTCCCAGAGTCTGAATTTATTATCAATGCCGATGGCAGTGCGTTCCATCTGCATTTGCTCCCCGAGCAGTTGAGAGACAAGGTAATCCTGGTCGGTGACCCCGGTCGGGTCAATCTGGTCGCTTCGTTTTTCGACACCCGCGATTTCGAGGTTTCGAGCCGGGAGTTTCATACCATAGGCGGTACCTATAAGGGGAAACCGCTGATGTGCCTCTCGCACGGCATCGGTACCGACAATATCGACATCGTGGTCAACGAACTCGATGCCCTGGCCAATATCGACTTTACGACGCGTTACGAAAAGCCCCAGTTCCGCCAGTTGACCCTTGTGCGGGTGGGAACCTCGGGCGGGTTGCAACCCCATGTGCCCATCGGTACGCCGGTCATTGCCGAGAAGTCTATCGGCTTCGACGGTGTGCTCAACTTCTACGCCCGTCGCAACGAGGTGTGCGACCTCGAGTTTGAGAAGGCCTTTTGCGAGTCGGTCAAGTGGAATCCGCTGTGGGCCGCTCCCTATGTAGTCGACAGCGACCCCGAGCTGGTGGCCCGTATCGGGGGTGACGACATGGTGCGTGGCGTGACCATATCGGCCAACGGTTTCTATGGGCCGCAGGGCCGTGAGTTGCGTCTGCCTCTGGCCGACCCCGAGCTGAACAGGAAAATCGAGGCCTTCAAGTATGGCCGCTACGTGGTGACCAACTACGAGATGGAGAGTTCGGCTCTGGCCGGATTGTCGAAGTTGATGGGGCACAAGGCCATGACCGTGTGCAGCATCATCGCCAACCGGGTGGCTCACCATGCCAACCCCAACTACAAGACGGCCGTCTCGGATCTTATCCAGACCGTTCTGGAACGCATATAGACCCTTTCCCGGGATAAAAGAAAGGCAGGGCCGCGGCTGTATTCGACAGCCGCGGCCCTGTGGCTTAATAGGAGGGCGCAAGAGGGGGCGGGTGAGGGCGAGGCGAGAAAAAATGTCCATTCATCAATCTTGAACTTGTAAAAAAGTGTTATCTTTGAGGCGTAGAAACTGAATATACGTAAATACAGGACTGAATAGATAAACTCTTATCGTATAATAGCAATGAAAATATTAAGGAATCTGACAGGTATCTTGTTGTGCCTGAGTGTGCTGCTTTCTTTTACATCGTGCGGCGAATTGATGGAGGAACTTTTTGGAGATGGAGAGGAGGACTCCATTCAGTGTAATTTCTCGACGGCTCTCGCCGGGAAGTGGAGGGTCGTAGCTGCCGGGGATATTGAAAATGTACCGGAAGAGATGGCTCATGTGAGAGAAGGGGGTGAAGTGCCCTGTTCGCTCGAGTGGATCGAATTTTCCAACGGTCAGGCTCATTTTCACTTTTCACAGCCGGTAACCCTCGATTACCTCGTCTTTGGCGGGAGTGAGAGACCCTCGACAACCATGACCGATTATACTTGTACGTGTGAACTCGACGGGAGTGGTTTCCATAATTTCGTCTTCGGGTTCAGATACGACAGCGATCGGGACAGCTATGTCGAGACCTATACCGAGTATGATATGGGCGATACCGGAGAGATATTCTACTCGTCGGTGCGTCAGTGGGCCTATGGCAAGGACGAGAACTATGCCACCACGCTTGTGCTCTATGGCACCAATGCCGAGTGTGTCGACTTTGGCTATGAGATGAAGCGTTACGACGACTGATTGTACAAGCTATGAGTTTGTGAGTTTAATAAAAAGAAGAATATGAGACTGAAAGATAGTATATTGCGGATGCTGCTGGTCTCCCTGACGGTAGTCTCTCTGACCTCGTGCAGCGAGTTGATGGACGACCTTTTCGGGGGCGACGACGAACCCATACAAAGGAATTATACCACGGCTCTGGCCGGTAAGTGGCGGGTAGTAAAAGCCGGTTATGTCGAGAACCCGTCGGGCGAGATGGCCTATGTGGGTGAAGAACTGCCCTGTTCGATTGAGTGGATTGAGTTTTCCAACGGCCAGGCACATTTCCATTTCTCGAGTGAGGTGGTTTTGAACCGTCAAAGTCTGGGTGGGGGCACCCTCCCGTCGGAGATGATTACCGATTATACTTGCCCGTGCGACCTCGATGGCGACGGCTTCGTCGGCTTCGTGTTTGGTTTTGAGTCGGAAGAAGGCAGCGCTTATCACGAGTTCTACAAAGAGTGGGTCGATCTTAGTGGCGATGGCGAGATGTTCCACTATCGGGCCAATTTGTGGGCCTATGGTCGGGACGAGGATTATGCCACTACGCTGATTCTTTACAGCGACAGTTATAGCTCGTCCAGCTATGGCTATGAAATGGAGCGTTATGACGATTGAGCGGGCCGGCACCTTCGGTAAGGATACAAAAAAAGCGATTCGTTTTCGAATCGCTTTTCTTTTTGCTGTGTAGCGTAAAGAATTACTTTCTGATACCCAGCTCTTTTTGTGCGATGATGGCACGGTAGCGGTTGATGTCGACCTTGATGAGGTAGTCGAGCAAACGACGACGTTTACCTACCAGCATTTTAAGAGCGCGTTCGGTGCTATGATCTTTGTGATTTGACTTCAAGTGCTCAGTCAAATGGGCTATACGGTAGGAAAATAATGCAATCTGCGCTTCGGGTGAGCCAGTATCAGTATTGGACTTTCCGTATTTCCCAAAGATCTCTTTCTTTTTCTCAGAATCTAAGTACATTTCTTTGAGTTTTGTTGTTAATAAATTATTGAGCGCACAAAGGTAGTTATTTGTTTTTGAGTATACAAACATTTGGCTGTTCTTTTTTTGAAAGGTGGTCCATCCGGGTGGTTGTGCAGGGGTAGTGAGGTGTATCTGAGGCGTGAAGAGTGGGGTAAGTCATTACTAAAAGTAATAGAGTGATGTATCATTTCAAAAAAATATAGTAACTTTGCACCTTGAAACGTAGAGGCAAGCGCATGCGCAACTCGCGTGGCGGTTGGGTCTCTCTACTTGGTTAAAATAGGTTATATGCAGAAAATCAGAAACATTGCGATTATCGCTCACGTCGACCACGGCAAGACGACGCTGGTAGACAAAATGCTTTTGGCCGGACATCTTTTTCGCGAGAACCAGAACTCCGGAGAGTTGATATTGGATAACAATGATTTGGAGCGTGAACGAGGTATCACGATTCTCTCCAAGAATGTTTCTATTCGTTACAAGGATTACAAAATCAATATTATAGATACTCCGGGGCACGCCGATTTCGGTGGCGAGGTGGAGCGTGTGCTCAACATGGCCGACGGCTGTCTGCTGCTGGTCGACGCTTTCGAGGGCCCGATGCCCCAGACCCGGTTTGTCTTGCAGAAGGCTATCGAGATAGGGCTGAAGCCGATTGTGGTTATCAACAAGGTCGACAAGCCCAACTGTCGCCCCGACGAGGTGCAGGAGATGGTCTTCGACCTGATGTGCAGCCTCGATGCAACCGAAGACCAGCTCGACTTCCCCACCATATACGGTTCGGCCAAGCAGGGGTGGTTCTCGACCGACTGGCGTAAACCTACCGACAACATTACGGCGCTGCTCGATGCCATTATCGAATACATCCCCGAACCTCAGTATCTCGAGGGTACTCCCCAGATGCTTATCACCTCGCTCGACTACTCGTCGTATGTAGGCCGTATCGCCGTGGGCCGTGTGCACCGGGGCGTGTTGAAAGAGGGCATGGAGGTTTCGTTGTGCAAGAAAGACGGTTCGACCGTAAAGCAACGCATCAAGGAGCTCGACGTGTTCGAGGGTATGGGCCGTACCAAGGTGCAGTCGGTAGCTTCGGGCGACATTTGCGCCCTCGTGGGTATCGAGAATTTCGAGATTGGCGACACCATTGCCGATGCTGCCGAGCCCGAGCCGCTGCCGCGTATCGCCATCGACGAGCCTACGATGTCGATGCTCTTCACCATCAACGACTCGCCCTTCTTTGGTAAGGATGGTAAGTATGTGACTTCGCGCCACATTGCCGACCGTCTGAAACGCGAGCTCGACAAGAACCTGGCCCTGCGTGTAGAGCGTGGCGACAGCGACGATGCCTGGACAGTCTATGGCCGTGGCGTGCTGCACTTGTCGGTCCTGATCGAGACCATGCGTCGCGAGGGCTACGAGTTGCAGGTAGGTCAGCCGCAGGTTATCATCAAGGAGATCGACGGGCAGAAGTGCGAGCCCATCGAGCTGCTCACCATCAACCTGCCCGAGGAGTATGCCAGCAAGATTATCGATATGGTTACCCGCCGCAAGGGCGAGATGGTGTCGATGACGACCCAGAACGACCGCATCCACATCGAGTTCCAGATACCTTCGCGCGGTATCATTGGTCTGCGTACCAATGTGCTGACGGCTTCGGCCGGCGAGGCCATCATGGCGCACCGGTTCCTCGAATATCAACCCTGGAAGGGGAATATCGAGCGCCGTACCAACGGCTCGCTCATCGCCATGGAGTCGGGCACGGCCTATGCCTATGCCATCGACAAGCTGCAAGACCGCGGCCGCTTCTTCATCTTCCCGCAAGAGGAGGTCTATGCCGGTCAGGTAGTGGGCGAGAATGCCAAGGAGAACGATATTGTGGTGAATGTGACCAAATCGAAGAAGCTGACCAACATGCGTGCGTCGGGTGCCGACGACAAGGCCCGTATCGTGCCGCCGGTTATCTTCAGCCTCGAGGAGGCCCTCGAATACATCAAGGAAGATGAGTATGTAGAGGTGACGCCTCACCACCTGCGCCTGCGCAAGATTATTCTCGACGAGACCGAGCGCAAGCGGGCCAACCGTTCGTAAGAGCCATAAAACTTTGTATGATATAGCGGGGTGCGGATTTGTTTCGCATCCCGTTTTTTTTGGGGGTGGGGCGGGGCTTTCTGCAGAAAATTGCGTATCTTCACGCATCTTTCGGGGCGGCGATATGGACGCTGCCTGTTTCTGTCGTATGGAAAAGAGACGAGCCAAAAACAACAGGACCCTGACCGTCGAACCCGACGAGGTGGAGCGGTTGCGCCCGCTCATCACCCCGGCCGGGCGGGTGACGGCGGATTTCGACTTCGACAACCGCATCATCCAAGGCGACCTGCTGGCCGTGCTCGACCGTATCCCCGACCGTGTGGCCGACCTTATTATCGTAGACCCGCCCTATAATCTGTCGAAAAACTTTCACGGTATGAGCTTTCAGGCCCGTTCGCACGAGGCTTATCTGGATTATCTGCGCAGCTGGTTCCACCGGGTGTGCGAGAAGCTGAAGTCCACCGGGTCGCTCTACCTGTGCGGCGACTGGCGTTGTACGGCGGCCTTACAGACGGTGATGGACGAGGAGCTTACGGTGCTCAACCGCATCACCTGGCAGCGCGAGAAGGGCAAAGGGGCCCTGCACAACTGGAAGAATGCGATGGAGGATATTTGGTTCGGCGTGAAGGATGCCCGGCACTACTATTTCGATGTGGAGGCGGTCAAGCAGAAACGGCGGGTGATAGCCCCCTATCGGAAGGACGGCAAGCCCAAGGACTGGCAGGAGACGAGTGCCGGAAACTTCCGCCTCACCTGCCCCTCTAACTTCTGGGACGATATCAGCATCCCCTTCTGGTCGATGCCCGAGAATACCGACCATCCCACCCAGAAACCCGAGAAACTCTATGCCAAGCTCATTCTGGCCTCGTCGCGCGAGGGCGACCTCGTGTTCGACCCCTTCCTGGGGAGCGGCACCTCGGCCGTGGTGGCCAGGAAGCTGAATCGCCGCTATCTGGGGGTGGAGGTGAACGAGGAGTATTGCCTGTGGGCGGCCAAGCGGTTGTGTCTGGCCGAGAGCGACCCGTCGATACAGGGTTATGCCGACGGGGTATTCTGGGAGCGCAATACGCTGGCCGTGCAGAAGTCGCGCCCGGCGACACCGCACGACAAAGATTGAACTGCCTTGCATCGGGGCAGTTCGGTTACCTGACTTTTATTTGCAGATATTGGTAAGACGATTTCGATTGCAGCCGGCGGATGGGAACCGTGGGGTACGAGTCTCTTGCATCGGGCCCGTTCGCAGTGTTTTCGTATTAGTCGATAGACTCCTGTACCAACATGCGCTCCAGGTCTTTACCCGAAATCTTGGTGGTGATTTTGCCGTTGTGGGCAAGCGAAATGTTGCCCGTCTCTTCCGACACGACAATGGCCAGCGCGTCGGTCACCTCGGTGATGCCCAGCGCCGAGCGGTGGCGAAGCCCCATCGACTTGGGAATCTTGTTGTTGTGCGATACCGGCAGAATGCAGGCCGCTGCGGCCAGGCGGTTGTCGGCGATGATGAGGGCACCGTCGTGCAGGGGGCTGTTCTTGAAAAAGATGTTTTCGATGAGGCGGGCGTTCACGTTGGCATTGATGGTGTCGCCGGTGTTTTTGTAGTTGTCGAGCGACACCCCTTGTTCGATGACGATGAGGGCGCCGGTCTTGGTCTTGGCCATGTTCATGCAGGCATACACGACGGGGATGATATAGGGCTTTTCGCCCTGGTCCTTGTGCTTGAGGAAGAAGTTGAAAAAGAATCGCCACCGCTTGTGCGAGCCCAGCTGCACGAGGAATCGCTTGATTTCGTCCTGAAACAGAATGACGAGGATGAGCAGGCCCACGCTCATGAACTTGTCCATAATCGAGCCGATGAGCCGCATGTCGAGTATCTGCTTCACCACAATCCACACGCCCACGAAGGCCAGTACACCGGTAAAGATGCTTATCGTGCCCGACTCCTTCATCATCTTGTAGAGGGTGTAGAGCAGCAGGGCTACGATGAGTATGTCGATAATATCTTTTATGCCGAATGAAAACATGTTAATCTCCAGATTGTAAGGTTTTTGAAACTATTTTTACCGTCTCTACGGCCTCTTTCACGTCGTGTACCCGCAGGATATGGGCGCCCCCCAGCAGGGCCAGCGTGTTGAGTACCGAGGTGCCGTTCAGACTCTCGTCGGGCGATGTGCCCAGCAGTTTATATATCATCGACTTGCGCGATATGCCCACCAGCAGCGGGCGGCCCATGTGGGCAAACTCGTCGAGCCGGTTCATCAGGCGGTAGTTGTCGTCGAGGGTCTTGCTGAACCCGAATCCCGGGTCGATGATGATGTCGTTCACGCCGAGGCTCTCGAGCCGGGCGATGCGCTCGGCAAAGTAGTAGAGCATCTCGGCGATGAGGTGGTCGTAGTGGGTCTGTTGCATCATCGTCTGCGGCGTGCCCTTCATGTGCATGAGGATGTAGGGCACCTTGAGGTCGGCCACGGTTTCGAACATGCGGGGGTCGAGCTCGCCGCCCGAGATGTCGTTGACCATCTGCACCCCGTATTCCCGCACGCAGCGTGAGGCAACGTCGGCCCGGAAGGTGTCGACCGATACGTGAGCCTGCGGGTAGAGCTTGCGTATGATTTCGAGCCCCGAAGCGAGGCGGCGCATCTCTTCGTCGGGGGCGATGTCGTCGGCTTGAGGCCGCGACGAGTAGGCCCCGATGTCAATGATGTCGGCCCCTTCGTCGACAATCTGGCGCACCCGTGCCTCAATTTGTTCGGGGGCGGGGGTGCGGCTCCCGGCGTAGAACGAGTCGGGGGTGACGTTGAGTATACCCATGACCAGAGGTCTCGAGAGGGAGACCAGTTCTCCTCCCAGATTCAGCGATAGCGGTTTGTTCGGTACGTTGCGAAATATCATATAGACAATCTCTTGCAGGTGTCGGGTTTCGGTCCCGGCCGGTTTGTGGCACCGGCCTGTCGAGGGTGCCGATTAACTAAGCGAAGATAACGCTTTTTGTTGAATGGCACGGCATGATTGGACGAAAAACTTCGTCCGGCTGGCTACTCTTCGCGCGGAACCGCATCCAGCTTTTTGGGCGGGCCGGGTTTCGGGTCGGTCGTAACGGGTGCATCGGTAGCATCGACCTGGCTCTGGTGCAGGCTGTCGAGCACGTTCAAGTCATTCCGGAATGCCTCTACCTGTACCGGTGTGTCGGGAACTTTGTGCAGAAACAGGTATGACTTGGCCATGCGGGCGACGGCAAGCACGGCCAGCATGCCTGTCAGCCACAGGGCGGCTCGTCGTTCGCCCCTCGAGAGGTTGAAGAAGCTGTCGCGTCTGAGTGCCATTTACAGAATGCCGAATCCCGACAGGAAGATAAGTATGATAATGACAGGCGCAATGTATTTGATCGAGAAGAAGATGGCATTGAACAGCGGCTCGTGCAACTTGTTGCGGTTGGTGAGCTCCTCGCGCGAGATGTTGCGCTTCAGTACCCAGCCGATGAAGATGCTGATGAGCAGTCCGCTCACGGGCAGCAGGATGATGGCCGAGAAGTAGTCGAAGGCATCGAAGATGGTCTTCCCGAAAATCCGGATGTGGCTCCACGACCCGATGGAGAGCGAGCAGACGGTGCTCAGCAGGGCGATGACGAGTATCATTATCCGGGTAGCTTTCTTACGGCTCATGTGCATGTAGTTGATGAGGAAAGCGACTGCCACCTCGAAGAGCGAAACCGTAGAGGTGAGCGCCGCCACCGTGAGCAGCAGGAAGAAGAGCACCGACCACAGCGCCGATACCGGCATCTGGTTGAAGACATTGGGCAGGGTGACAAACACGAGGTCGGGGCCGGCCACGGGGTCGAGACCGCAGGAGAATACGGCGGGGAAGATGATGACCCCGGCCAGAATAGCCACTGTGGTGTCGAGTACGGCTACCGTCGAGGCGGTCTTTATCAGATGAGTCTTGGAGGTGAAGTAGGAGGAGTAGGTGACCAGAATGCCCATGCCCAGACTCAGCGAGAAGAAGGCTTGCCCCATGGCCCGGATGATGACTTGCGGCGTGATTTTGGAGAAGTCGGGGTGGAGGAAGAAGGCGAGCCCTTCGCTCGAGCCCGGCAGGGTGAGCGACCGTACGCAGAAGACGAGGAGAATGACGAAGAGCAGCGGCATGAGTATGTTCGACATCTTTTCGATGCCCTTCTGTACCCCTCGCGACAGAATCACGTAGTTGATTATCAAGAACAGATAGGTCCACAGCAGCGGGCGGAAATCGCTCTGGATAAAGGCATTCTGTTCGGCTTTGAACTCGGCGGCCGTTTTCCCGGCCAGGTCGTTGCCGAGGGCGCGGAAGAGGTACTCGAGGGTCCACCCCGAGATGACTATGTAGTAGCCCAGAATGAGGACTGAGGCCAATATGCCCATGTAGCCGATGTAGTGCCAGCGGCTGCCCGGTGCCAGTTTGCGGAAGGCGTCGACCGTGTCGCTCTTGGAGCGCCGGCCTATGATGAACTCGGCACACATGACCGGTATGCCCAGTATCAGTACACACAGAATATAAACCATCAGGAAGGCTCCGCCGCCGTTCATACCGGCTTCGTAGGGGAATCGCCAGATGTTTCCCAATCCTACCGCCGAGCCCACTGTGGTGGCGATAATCCCCAGTTTTGTTGCAAATTTTGCTTGTTCTCCCATCGTTATGACATTTTCGGAATATGATTGCAAAAATATAAATTTTTAATCTATTCGACTGCAAAAGTAATGATAAAAAGGAGATTTGACGATTTTGGTATAAAAGTGTAGTCTTCGAGGCTGCACCGAGTCGCATGGCTTTGAGGCAGATAAGCCGCAACGGAGGTATTTGGTTTTACCGGGAGCAAGTGTTAACTTTGTTGCCGCGCCGGCTACTTCGGCCCGAGGGTTTGAGATATTCCCGGCTCACAGGTGTTATATGGAAAAACGAAAAACGAGATCTATGCAACTATTCAAGCGCGGGGCTTTTGTCCCCACAATCGTCGTGTTGGTGGCCATTACCTATCTGTCGTTGGCTCAAGACCCGGTGCATACCCAGGGGCTGCACCTCTTCGAGGGGGCCGACAAGGTAGTGCATGGCTGCATGTATCTGGCTTTGGTCGTGGTGGGTAGCTACGATTTGTATCGGGTGGGGCGCCCGTCGGTACGAGGCCGTCTCGGGTGGATGGTTGTGGCCGTCATGTGGGGTGGTGTGATGGAGCTGTTGCAAGGGGCGATGGGGCTGGGCCGTAGTGCCGACTGGCTCGACTTTGCCGCCAACAGTTGCGGAGCCCTGCTGGGATTTCTGTTGAGTCTCTATGTGTTGCCCCGTCTCTGGACGCGGTGGCACTCCCGCCGCTAATCCATGTCGGCAATCATGTCGGCAAGTTCGTTGCGCAAGGCTTTGAGTCGCTCGACCACCTGCTGGGTGCGGGTCACGCTTTCGCGTTTGTTTTTGAGGATTTGCCTGGCCCCTTCGATTTTCAGCTTGCGCTCCTTGAGCAGGTAGTGGATGAGTTTGATCTCCTCGATGTCTTTTTGCGAATAGTATCGGGTGCCCTTGGGTGAGCGTTTGGGCTTGATGGTCTTGAACTCCGACTCCCAGAAACGGAGGAGCGAGGGGTTCACATCGAGCATTTCGGAAACCTCGCCGATGGTGTAGTAGAGCTTTTGTTTTTCGGGATCTGTCTCTTTCATGCGATAGCGTATTAGGTTAGTCCATGACACGGCCCTGATTTTCGGCCAGTTGAATCATGCGGTCGTAGTCTTCGGGCGATAGGTCGAAGAAATAGTAGTTGATGGGGTTCTGAGCCTTCCCCTTATACAATACCTCGTAGTGAAGGTGAGGCCCGGTCGATTTGCCGGTGTTGCCCACCTCGGCAATCTCTTCGCCGCGAACGACCGTTTGACCTTGTCGTACCAGAATCTTGTTCAGGTGGGCGTAGCGGGTCTTGTAGTCGTAGCCGTGGTCGATGACGACCGTATTGCCATAGCCCTGTTGCCAGCCGGTCTCGATCACCTTGCCGTTGCCAGTGGCGTAGACGGGGGTTCCTATGTTGGCCGAGAAGTCCATGCCTTCGTGAAACTTGGTGGTCTTGTATACCGGGTCGACCCGATAGCCGTAGCCCGAGGCGGTGCGCTTGAGGTCTTTGTTGGCTACCGGCTGTATGGCGGGCAGGTGCTTGATGCGCTCCTCCTGTCCCTGAGCCAGCTTCACGAGTTCGTTCATCGAGTTGCATTGCACATAGACCTGGCGGGTGAGGTTGTCGACCTTCTGGCTGGTCGATACAACCAGCTGGGCATCGCTCATCTTCAGCAGGTCGGCATACCGGCTGGGGTTGTAGATGCCGTTGTCGCGCACCTCGGCATTCACGGGCTCGGCTTGCAGCACCACGCGGTACATGTTGTCGTCGCGCTGTTGCAGGTCGCTCATCACGGCCAGTGCCGCATCTACCCGTTTGGAGAGGAGTTTGTATTGAGTCTTCATCTGCTCGTTTTCGAGCTTGAGAATCTCCTCTTTGGGCGAGCCCAGCCAAAAGTAGAGGCCGGCCACGAGTGCGATACTGATGACTCCCCCGACGAGCAGGTGGCGCAGCACCACGGCGATACGTTGGCGCAGGGAGGGGTACACCCGTTCGTAGGTCAGTGTCTTGGGGTTGTATATGTAGAAAACCTTTTTACTCATGGATATAACTAACAGGCCGGTCCTATCGGCACCCGTCGGGGTAAATTGTCAAAAAAAAGATGTTGTTGAACATTTTTTTATCTGCACATGGTCACAAAAATAATAAATTGAGCTATTTTTGCAAATTGTTTTTGGTAATATTAAGATACCAGACAGGCGATTTCGGCTTCGGTAACGGAGCGGGAGCGTCGTAAGAACTTAATTTAATTTAGATTGTTATGCTTACAGCAAAAGAGATTCGTGAATCGTTTAAGGATTTTTTTAGGGAACGAGGCCACCAGATTGTGCCGTCGGCTCCTATGGTCATTAAAGACGACCCTACATTGATGTTTACCAATGCGGGCATGAACCAGTTCAAGGATATTATCCTGGGCAATGTTCCTGCCAAATACAAGAGAGTCGCGGATTCACAGAAGTGCCTGCGCGTGAGCGGCAAGCACAACGATTTGGAAGAGGTGGGTCTCGATACCTATCACCATACCATGTTCGAGATGCTGGGCAACTGGTCGTTTGGCGACTACTTCAAGAAAGAGGCCATCAACTGGGCCTGGGAATATCTGGTCGATGTGCTCAAAATCGATCCCGACCGCTTGTATGCTACGGTGTTCGAGGGCTATGCTCCCGAAGGGCTCGAGCGCGACAACGAGGCTGCCTCGTACTGGGAGGCTCATCTGCCCAAGGAGCACATTATCAACGGTAACCGTCACGACAACTTCTGGGAAATGGGCGATACGGGTCCCTGCGGTCCCTGCTCCGAAATTCATATCGACCTGCGTAGCGATGCCGAGCGGGCCGAGGTCGATGGCCTCACGCTCGTGAACCAGAACCACCCGCAGGTAATCGAGATCTGGAACCTCGTGTTCATGCAATACAACCGCAAGGCCGACGGTTCGCTCGAGCCGCTGCCTGCCCGGGTAATCGATACGGGTATGGGTTTCGAACGCCTCTGTATGGCTTTGCAGGGCAAGACCTCGAACTACGATACCGACGTGTTCCAGCCCATCATCAAGGAGATTGGCCGCCTCTGCGGCAAGACCTACGGCGAAGACCCCAAGGTCGACATCGCCATGCGTGTGATTGCCGACCACATCCGCACCATCGCCTTCTCGATTACCGACGGACAGTTGCCTTCGAATGCCAAGGCCGGCTATGTAATCCGCCGTATCTTGCGCCGGGCCGTGCGTTACGGTTACACCTTCCTGGGTCAGAAACAGGCCTTCCTCTACAAGCTGCTCGATATTCTCATCGAGACGATGGGCGATGCCTATCCCGAACTGAAGGAGCAGAAGGTGCTCATCGGCAAGGTAATCAAGGAAGAGGAAGATGCCTTCTTGCGTACGCTCGAGACCGGTATCAAGCTGCTCGACAAGGTGGTAGCCGATGCCAAGGCTGCCGGCAAGAACGAGATAAGCGGGGTAGATGCCTTTACCCTCTACGATACCTACGGATTCCCCATCGACCTGACCGAGCTCATCCTCAAGGAGAAGGGCATGGGGGTAGACCTCGACGGATTCAACGCCCAGATGCAGCAGCAGAAAGAGCGAGCCCGCAATGCCGCTGCCGTAGAGACGAGCGACTGGGTAGTGCTGCGCGAGGGCGAGCCCGAGTTTGTGGGCTACGACATGCTGGAGTGCGACTGCCGCATCCTGCGCTACCGTAAGGTAAAACAGAAAAACAAGGAATATTACCAGATTGTGCTCGACCGCACCCCCTTCTATGCCGAGATGGGTGGCCAGGTAGGCGATACCGGCAAACTGATTTCGGCCAACGAGACGGTAGAGATTCTGCAGACGAAACGGGAAAACAACCTGGGTATACACATTACCGAGCACATGCCCGAGGAGGTGACGGCTCAGTTCCATGCCGTTGTCGACAAGGAGGCCCGCCAGGCTACGGCCTGCAACCACACGGCCACCCACTTGCTGCACGAGGCCCTGCGCGAGGTGCTGGGTACGCATGTCGAGCAAAAAGGTTCGTATGTATCGCCCCAGTCGCTGCGCTTCGACTTCTCGCACTTCAAGAAGGTGACCGACGAGGAGTTGCGCCAGGTAGAGATTTTGGCCAACCGCAAGGTGCGCGAAGCCATTCCGCTGGACGAGCGCCGCAACGTGCCTATTGCCGAGGCCAAGGCCATGGGAGCCATGGCTCTCTTCGGCGAGAAGTACGGCGAAGAGGTGCGGGTAATCCGTTTCGGGTCGTCGGTCGAGTTGTGTGGCGGTACCCACGTGGCCAATACCGGTAACATCGGTATGATCAAGATTGTGACCGAGAGTTCGATTGCGGCCGGTATCCGCCGTATCGAGGCCATCACGGGAGCCCGCGTCGAGGAGTCGATGAACTCGCTGCAAGATACGCTCAAGGAGATTGCCGTCCTCTTCAACAATGCCCCCAACCTGATGCAGGCTATCCACAAGGCTATCGACGAGAATGCCGAGTTGCGCAAGCAGACCGAGGAGTATGTGAAGGAGAAAATGGCAGATATGAAGGAGCGCATGCTCAAGACGGCCGAGAATGTCAACGGTATGAAGCTGATTCGTTTCATCGGGCCTATGCCTGCCGATGTCGTGAAGGGCATCGCCTTCATGCTGCGCAATGAGGTGGCCGAGGGATTGGCTTTTGTAGCTGCTACCAAGGACAACGACAAACCGTTGTTGACGGTGATGTTTAGCAACGACGTGGTGGCCGATGGCAAGAATGCGTCGGCTATCGTGCGCGAAGCTGCCAAACTGATACAGGGTGGCGGTGGCGGACAGCCTTACTTCGCACAGGCCGGCGGTAAGAATGCCGAGCACCTGTCCGATGCGTTGGAAAAGATGGTTTCGCTGGTTGTGGGTTAAATCTCCCGCAACCTGCGATTCGCGCGATATAAAAAAACTCCGGTTCTCGAAAGGACCGGAGTTTTTTTATGCGGTGATTTATTTCTGCCGATTACAGCAGCATGGCGGCTCTCACCTCTTTGGCCTTCTCTTCGCCGGCAATTTGGGCGATGATGGCCGTAGCGAAGGGGATGGCAGCAGCCGGGCCCTTGCCCGTGATGATGTTGCGGTCGATGGTTACGAGTTCGCCGGTGACGGTGGCACCCGTAAGGAATTGTTCGAAACCGGGGTAGCAGGTGGCTTTGTAGCCGTTGAGCAGTCCGGCCTGACCCAATACCGAGGGGGCTGCACAGATGGCGGCAATGTGTTTGTTGGCGGCAGCCTGGCGTTGCAGCAGCGACACGAGGGGCTTGCATTCGCTCAAGTGTTTGGTGCCGGGCATTCCACCGGGCAGGACAAGCCATTCTACATCATCGGCCGACAGCTCTACCCAGGTACAGTCGGCGGTTACGGTAACTCCATGCGATCCCTCGACTTGAAGATTGCGCGAGATGGAAACCGTGGTGATGTCGATTCCGGCACGACGCAGCATGTCTACAACCGTGAGGGCTTCCATTTCTTCAAATCCTGTAGCGAGAAATAAATAAACAGTTTTCATTATTTCGATTTTTTTTATTGTCAATATAGGTTTATAGAGGCTCACAAGACCCTGTCGGCCATCCCGTCGGTAGGTATGGCCGATGCTGTGGGGCAAACAAGCCCCGGCTTTCGAGGGCCGGGTTCGTGCTGTGAGAGGTGCGGCTTAAAGCGTTCCGGCTTCGGCCTGCTGAATCATCTGCTGGCTGGCGTAGAGGTATACTTCTACCCGGCGATTCTCCTGGCGGCCGGCAGCGGTCGAGTTGTCGGCAACGGGGTTAGCCTCGCCCATGCCCTCGACGGTCTTGATTTGTATCGACGACACACCGCAACCCAGCAGGTAGCTGGCTACGCTCTGTGCGCGCTCTTGCGACAGGTTCAGGTTCTTCTGGTAGCTTTGCTCGGCAGTCGAGTTTTTCCAGCCCTGATTGTCGGTATATCCATAGATGGCGACATCCATGTCGCGGTTCTGATTCAGCACGTTGTTGGCAAACTTGCTCAGAGCGGCTTTGGCCGATGCGCTGAGGGTAGAGCTGCTTGTCGAGAAGAGGATGCCCGAGTCGAAGGTTACCTTTACAGCCTGCAGACCGTTATTGTCGGTTACCTGCTCGACCTGTGCGCCTTCTACCTGTTTGGCTTGTTCGGCAGCCTTATCCATTTTTTTACCGATGAGGGCTCCGGCGGTCGTACCTACGGCAGCACCTACGGCGGCACCGATGGCAGCACCTTTGCCTTTTCCGAAGATGGCACCCAATCCGGCACCTACGGCAGCACCGCTACCGCCTCCGATGAGGGCTCCTTTGCCGGTATTTGACATGTTACAACCTGTAAACAGCATACCGGCTATCAGAATACAAGACAGAACTTTAATAGGTTTCATATCATTTGGGTTTTAGAATTTGCTTCACAAAAGTAAGAAAAAAAACGATATGGTATTTGATAATAATTATAATAAATGAGGGAGAAAATTGTTTGCTTTCGGCAGATTTTGGGAAATTTGTTTATCTTTGCCCGGCGAACGGGTGGCTTGTCTGCCCTTCGGACTGACCGAAACGGTTGTGTATGTGCCGATTCCAATATCGGATGGTGGTGATTCCATCCTGGATTTCTCCCTGTTGTGCAGCGATGCAAATGTGGTCGAATGGCTGCGATGTGACCAAGTGTATAGTATGAATCAATTTAAATAAAAACGAATAAGAAAATTCAGATTCCCTTATTTCATGGTGCTCGTTTGTGCCCTTTGTTGGGTATCGTCGGCTCAAGGAGCCTCGTATCGGTGGTATATGGATACCGATACCGGCAAGAGTGTGGCAATGGACGAGGTAGAGTATTTGCTGCGAAGCGACAACTCGACCGACTTCTCGGTCGTGGTCAAGAACGGCGACTATTATCGAGGACAGTCGCAACATGTCCAAGGAGAATTTCAACGAGATGATGAAACGGGCCTTCACCGAGAACAAGGCAATCGGGTTTACGGCCTATAAATTTACCACCGGAGGCGAGAGTCTGCACGCCATGACCATCTGGGGTGCCGAGTTCGACGAGGAGGGATATGTGTCGCACATCTACTATTGCGACAACAACCTGGTCGATCAGGATGCCAACGGGGCCGCCATTATCCGACTTGGTATTACCTATGATGAGAATCCGGCAATCCCTTCCATGGGCGACGTGGCTTATACCATTCAATTGCCTAAACCTTTTGGCGGGTCGCGGAGAACGTCCCTTATCACGGCGCTTGTTCTGGTCGACTTGCGCCAGGATATCTGGAAGCAGGCTTTTGGTGATGTAGAGTAATGAACATCCGCCGGGATAACACCGGTATCGCATACAGGGCGGGGGCTCCTCTCGATGAGGCAGTCCCCGCCTTCTTTTATCGGTTGCCCTGCCTGTAGCTTGCGGAGAGAGAGAAATGGTGGTTTCGGGTTGTTGAATTTTGTCGGAGCATTATCTATTCGGACTTTTTTTCTATCTTTGTATAGCATATATGTATAACCAGCATAGACGGATAGATGAATACGATAGGAAATCTTTTCACGCTCACCTCGTTCGGCGAGTCGCACGGCCCGGCCATCGGGGGCGTTGTCGACGGTATGCCTGCCGGTATATCGGTCGATATGGATTTTATACAGCATGAGCTCGACCGGCGTCGTCCGGGACAGTCGGCTCTGGTGACTCCCCGCCGGGAGAGCGACCGGGTCGAATTCCTGTCGGGAATCTTCGAGGGCAAGACCACCGGTGCCCCTATCGGGTTTGTGGTGTGGAACGAGAATCAGCACTCCTCCGACTATGACAACATGCGGGAGCTCTTCCGCCCCTCGCATGCCGATTATACCTATACCCGCAAGTATGGGGTGCGCGACCACCGGGGCGGAGGCCGCTCGTCGGCCCGCGAGACGATAGCCCGCTGTGTGGCCGGGGCTCTGGCCAAGTTGGTGCTCAAGCAGTTGGGTATCGAGTTGTGGGCCTATACCTCGCAGGTGGGCGAGCTGTCGCTGCCCGGCGACTATCGCGATTACGACCCGGCCGAGATTGAGCGGAATGCCGTGCGTTGCCCCGATGCCGGGATGGCTCGGCAGATGGAGCAGCTGATTGCCGAGGTGAAGTCGCAGGGCGATACCGTGGGCGGAGTCATCACCGGGGTTATCCGTCATGTGCCCGTGGGGCTGGGCGAGCCGGTTTTCAACAAGCTGCACGCTGCTCTGGGCAGTGCCATGCTCAGCATCAATGCCGCCAAGGGGTTTGAGTATGGCATGGGTTTCGCCGGGGCGAAATGCCGGGGTTCGCAGGTGAACGACGTGTTCGAGTCGCACGACGGCCACATCGCCACGCGCACCAATTACTCGGGGGGTATCCAGGGGGGTATCTCCAACGGCGAGGATATTTACTTCAGGGTGGCATTCAAGCCGGTGGCTACCTTGTTGCGCGACATCGAGACGGTCGACGTGCAGGGAAACCCCACGGTGTTGAAGGCCAAGGGGCGTCACGACCCTTGCGTGCTGCCGCGGGCCGTGCCCGTGGTCGAGGCCATGGCGGCCATGGTGATGCTCGATTACTATCTGTTGGCACAAAGTCATAAACTATAAAAAACATAACCGATATGGATACACGAAAGTATATAGCCGATCATCGCGATCGCTTCTTCGACGAGCTGTTTTCGTTGTTGCGCATCCCTTCGATAAGCGCTTTGCCCGAACATAAGGACGACATGCTGCGCTGCGCCGAGCGGTGGCGCGAGTTGCTGCTCGAAGCCGGTGCCGACCGGGTCGAGGTGATGCCTACGTCGGCCTCGCCGGTGGTCTTTGCCGAGAAGTTGGTCGACCCGTCTTATCCCACGGTGCTGGTCTATGCCCACTACGACGTGATGCCCGTCGAGCCGCTGGAGTTGTGGCACACCGAGCCTTTCGAGCCGGTCATCAAGGAGGGGCGCCTGTGGGGCCGTGGTGCCGACGACGACAAGGGGCAGGGCTTCATTCAGCTGAAGGCCTTCGAGATTGCCGTGCGCGAAGGGTTGCTGCGTTGCAACGTGAAGTTCCTGATCGAGGGTGGCGAAGAGATTGGCTCGCCCGGTGTCGAGGAGTTTTGCAAAACGCACCTCGACCTGTTGCGGTGCGACGTGATTCTGGTCTCCGACACCAGTATGGTGGGGCTCGAAACGCCGTCGATTACGACGGGGTTGCGCGGTCTGGCCTATTGGGAAATCGAGGTGACCGGTCCCAACCGCGACCTGCATTCGGGTATCTTCGGCGGTACGGTGGCCAACCCCATCAACGAGTTGTGCAAGATGCTGGCCGGGGTGGTCGACGGCAACGGGCGTATCGTTATCCCGCACTTCTACGACGATGTAGAGAATGTCTCGGCCGAGGAGCGGGCCATGCTGGGTGCCGTGCCTTACGACGAGACGAAATACAAGCAGGCTATCGATGTCGAAGAGCTGGCCGGTGAGGCCGGATTCTCTCCGCTGGAGCGTACGGCCATTCGCCCCACGTTCGATATTTGCGGTATCTGGGGCGGCTATACGGGCGAGGGTGCCAAGACGGTGCTCCCCTCGAAAGCCTATGCCAAGGTGTCGTGCCGCCTGGTACCCCACCAGAACCACGAGAAGATTTCGCAGATGTTTATCGACTATATCGAGTCGGTGGCTCCCCGCAGCGTGAAGGTGAAGGTTACCCCCATGCACGGCGGCGAGAGCTATGTATGTCCCATCGACCTGCCGGCCTACAAGGCTGCCGAGCAGGGCTATACGCTGGCTTTCGGCAAACAGCCGCTGGCCGTGCGTCGCGGGGGCAGTATCCCCATCATCGCCACCTTCGAGAAGGTGCTGGGCGTGAAATCGGTCTTGATGGGCTTCGGCCTGGAGTCGGACGCCACCCACTCGCCCAACGAGAACTTCCTCATGGAGATGTACGAGAAGGGTATCGTGGCCGTGACCGAGTTTTATAACCGTTTCGGGCATTGAGGATGATGGAGCGGAAGCGCTATCGCGATTTTGCCGATTTCCTGGGCTCTCGCTTCGACGGCAAGGTGCAGAAAATCTCGTTGCATGCCGGCTTTACCTGCCCCAACCGCGACGGCACTATCGGGGTAGGGGGGTGCACCTATTGCAACAACCAGACTTTCAGCCCCGACTATTGCCATACGGGCAAGAGCATTACCTGCCAGATCGACGAGGGTATCGCCTTTTTTGCCCGTAAATATCCCGATATGCGCTATCTGGCCTATTTCCAGGCCTATACCAATACGTATGGAGAACTTGAGGAGCTGAAACGCAAGTACGAGGAGGCGCTGGCTCACCCCGGTGTGGTGGGCATTATCATCGGTACGCGCCCCGACTGCATGCCCGACGACCTGCTCGCCTATCTGGCCGAGCTGTCGCACCGCACCTTCGTGCTGGTGGAGTATGGGGTGGAGAGTACCTGTGACGAGACCCTGCGACGCATCAACCGCGGACACGACTTTGCCGCCTCGGCCGATGCCATTCGTCGCACTGCGGCTGCCGGGGTGCTTGTGGGTGCCCACCTGATACTGGGATTGCCGGGCGAGACCCGGGCACAGATGCTCGACCATGCCCGCCGCATGTCGCAGTTGCCTCTCGATACCCTCAAGCTGCATCAGTTGCAGCTCATCAGGCACACCCGCATGGCTCGCGAGTATGAGGAGCGGCCGCAGGATTTCCACCTCTATGCGGTCGACGAGTACATAGACCTGGCTATCGACTTTGCCGAACGGCTGTCGCCCCGCATCGCCATCGAGCGGTTTGTGTCGCAGTCGCCTGCCTCGCTGCTCATTGCCCCCAACTGGGGGCTCAAGAACCACGAGTTTACCGCCCGTCTGTTGCGTCGCATGCGCGAACGCGATACCTGGCAGGGACGCTTGTGCGAGGAGGGTGTGTGAATAGCCGCGAGATTAAAACCGGGTCAGGAATTTGACCAGGTCCTCTTTTTCGGAGAGTCCCAGCTTTTTGCGCAACCGGTTTCGGCCCGATTCGATGCTGCGCACCTCCTTGAAGGTGATGGCGGCAATCTCCTTGGTCGAGAGGCCCAGCCTCAGCAGGGCACAGAGGTGCTGGTCGTTGGTGGTCAAGTCGGGGTATTGAGCCGACAGCTTTTGGAAGAACGAGTCTTGTACGTTTTCAAATCGGTAGCGGAACTCCTCCCAGCTGCTTTGGGTGTTGTATTGGTTTATTTTCGAGATAATCTCTTTGATGTGTTTCCGTTTTTCGGTCTCCTTGACATTGATTTCGAGTAGGAGTCTCTTCATCTCTTCGTTTAGTTTCTCGATGTAGTTTTCGTTCTGTACCGATTGAATCGAGAGCGAGGTCAGCTCTTTTTTCAGTTGCATCAACTGTTCGTCCTGGATGGCAATCTGCTCTTCCAACTGCTCCTTTTCGCCCTCTTTCTGTTGCAATTCGCTCTTGAACTGTTGGTGAGTCTTTTGTATCGAAGCCTCTTTGTCGGCTCGTTTGTGTGCCAAGTTGGTTCGGTAACGGAGCAGAACGACCACCATCACGGCGATAATGATTCCCAACAGCGTGTAGACGATAATATTTCTTTCTCGCGCCTGCTCGGCCGCCATTGCCTCTTGCCGGTTGCGCTCCTGCCCGGCCAGATACATCTCTTCAATATCGGTAACCTGGTGTCGGTTCTCGATGTCGGACAGGGAATCTTTGATCGATACGGCCCGGGCCAGGTTGCGGTAGGCGTTGGCATATTCGTTTTTCTCGGCATAGATTTTGGCAAACAGGTTCAGCAGGGGAACCAGTTCCTTGTCGTTGTGGCAGAGGTCGGCTTGTTGTTTCGCCTTTTGCAGGGCCTCCAGTGCCGCGTCGGTGCGGTTGAGCTGCAGGTATATTTGAGCCAGCAGCCGGTAGGTATAGATGAGAAAGGGACTTTGCCCCTTTTGAAGCTGGTATTTCTCCACCTCTTGTATGATTTTCAGAGCCAGCAGCGGTTCGTTGCGATTGAGATAGATCGAGGCAATGCTCTGTTGCATGAGCATAATCATGTCTTTGTCCTTCTCGGCATCGAGCTGGTGTATGGCCAGGAAGGCGTATTCCAGGGCCTTGTCGTGATTTTGCTGTTTGGCGTAGGTGATAGCCAGGTTGTTGTAGTTGACAAACAGTTTCTGCTTGTCTTTATGAGCCTCGTTGAGTTGTATCGCCTTGTTGAAAAAGGTATCGGCTTGAGCATACTCTTTTTGATGCTGAAACGTGCTGCCCAGGTTGTTGTAGATGATGGCCGTCATATCGTCCATGCGATACTTTTTGGTCTCTTCGAGGGTGTTGAAGTAGATGTTGATGGCCGGGGTCGACATGCCCAACGACTGATAGGCCGAAGCCTGGATAAGAGCCAGATTGACGATGGCCTTCTCCTTGTCGAGCCCGTCGGAAAAGTTCTCCTGCAGGAAGCGCCGGGCCAGTTTGGTGTATTCGATGGTGGGGTTGTAAAGTCGGCTCTCACTGAGCTTGACCGCCATGTCGTACAGGGTGGCTATCGCAGTCGAGTCGGGGAGCGATGCCGTTTGCAACAGGTGCATGGTCGAGTCTATATCGGACTGGTCTTGTGGAGTATATGAAACTGATTTATGGATGCTTGGGTCGTATATTTGCCGGGCCTCTTTCAGAAACTGTTTCAAGTTGGTCGAGTAATTTCGAGCCATGCCATATTGAACGGGAAAAACAAGAAATAGAACTCCGCATAAGATAATTTTCAGGGGAAGAGGTTTTCGATAGGGTTCTTTCATGATCGTAGCACTTTGAATGTGTATGACAAAGATACGAAATATTTATAATTTATTATTTTACTCGGGGTGTGAAAAATAGATTTTTACCTCTCTCGGGGCTGACAATAATTTTTCTTACTTGAAAATGCTATTTTAAAAGGATTGCTAAACAATTGGTTTATATCTATATACGGGCTAATGCCGTAGTGTTTTCTACGTTTGGTCCCGGATTGCAGTAGTTGGCTGGGGGAACAAAACTTTACGGTCTGTGAGATTTTGTTTTCATTTGTAAAGAGCTAACGAATCGGTATGATTACGTTTTGTATATCCCCGTATATATGATGTAGGCAATAAGAATTTGTTTTTTTAAATGGTTGTTTTATGAAAAAGATTTTCCTCTTTGTTGTTCTTGTCGTATTGAATGCAGGTCTCGGGTTTGCCGGGCTGCACGAAACATTCGACGGAGGTGTGTTTCCACCTGAGGGTTGGACTACCACGAGTAAGCCCAGCACGTTGACCGACTATCCCCAATGGAGCTCGACGGATGTCATCGATCCGTTTGTATTGGGATACACCACCGGCGGCTATGCTGCCTATTCCAGGTCGGGTGGTTTCGGCGAAGGACTGGAGACCGACTCGTGGCTGGTGACCCCTCAAGTCGAAATCAAAGCGGGAGAGTATTTGCACTTCATGTTGGGTGCCAATTGGGCATCCGGTATTGAGTCCGAAGAGCGGGCGTTTGAGGTGCTTGTTTCCCAGTCCGATACGGCAAGAGTCAATTTTACCGATACCCTGATGTGCATCTCGCCGCAGAATTTATTGCCGTGGGGCGCCTATGTGTTCGACCTGTCGAAGTATGCCGGCAAGTCTATCTATGTGGCATTCCATGAAAGAGGTCACGGAGGATACTCTTTTGTTTCCAATTTGACCTATGTAGACGATGTGAACATCGATGGAAATCCGGGTGCCGACATGGCTATCTACGTGGTAGAGGGGTTGGGCACATCCTGCGATACGGAACACCCTGTCCAAGTCGAAGTTGTCAATACCGGTTTGTCGGTCACCTCGTATCGGCTGAACTATCGGGTAGGCGATGGCGACGTGGTTTCGGAGGTAGTGACGGAGCCGTTGCTTTCCGGCGAACATAAAACGTATCTCTTTGCCCTGAAAGCTCTGTGTGTAGAAAATGAGACGAGTGTGATAACGGCTTGGGTCGATGGTGTTTCGAACGACTTGAATGTCGAGAACGATACCCTTTCGACCGAGATTGAGGTGAGACCGTCGATTGAGTACCCGTATGAGATGAATACCGAGAATGCCACGACCGATTTCTCGAGTTCCAGTACACCCTCCATGCGCTCGGCCTATTGGGCATACAGCACCGATAACGAAGGTTGGGTTTCGGTACCGTATAAAGGCAACACGGCGTTGTTGAGAAGCAACTGTATCTCGCTGCCGGCCGGGAGTGTGCGGGTCGAATTTGAATACATGTCGAGTCTCGACTTTACCATGTCGGTCAAGACCGGCTATTTCGTAAAGAAAGAGTATGTCGAGGTGGGTGTATCGGACAAGTTGCCGGCATCGGAAACCGAATTTGCCAAAGCGGCGATTGTCTGCTCGATCGAAGAGGCCGGATTGGTTTCGCTGGCTTTGCAGGCCAACACCGAGGCTCAGGTTGTCGTGAAGAATATCCAGATAAAAGACCCCTACGAAGATATTATCGCCGAGCGCATCACCTCGCCCAAGCTGTCGGCCAAGCTGGTCAACAACCAGGTGACGGTTGCGGCCCGGTTCAAGAATGGCGGCAAGATGGCACAAAGCCATATCCCGGTCTATTTCCAGGTCGACAACGGTGAAATCGTATCGGGCGAGATCGACCAGTTGGCTGCCAACGAAAGCAAGGAGTATGTATTTGAAACTACGTGCGACTGGAGCACCCCGGGCGAGAAGGTGGTGAAAGTATGGTCGGCCATGGCTGCCGATGGTGACTTGACGAATGATACCGTCTCTACCCGCGTGGAGGTATATACGGCGCGCCCCTTCCCGCACGATATGGGATTCAACGACGACTCGTCCGACGTGATTTACTGGTCGTCGTATAATCCCGACCAGGACGGGGTTTACTGGGAACCCGTATTGAATGCCACGAAAGGTTTGCCCAAAGAGGGGAGCGGTATAGGTTACATCGATTCTTTTGCAGGCATCACGCACAACGACTGGTACATCAGTCCGGCCATTGCGATGCCGCAGGGAAAAGCCCGCATTTCGTTCTACTATGCAACCGTCTACACGACGGGCGAAAGCTCGCTGCAGGTCTATATGGGACGCAGCGACGACCCCGACGAGATGACTACGCTCCTGTGCTCTTATCCGCTGGATGTGGCCGGGCAGTATCATTACGGGTATGCCAGTTTCGATATACCCGAGGCCGGCAATTACTATTTCGCCTTCTACAACGAAGGTACGGGCCGCAATGTGATTCTCGACGATGTGCGTATCGATGCCGCCGACGATATAGCCATGACCTCGGTTTCGCTCGACTGCCAGAGCGGGTTCAACTTGAGCGAGGCAGCCGTGACCATGCGCTTTGTCAATGCGGGTGTTTCGCCTCAGGAGAACGTGAAGGTCTCGTATACGGTAAATAACAGCGAGACCGCCGTGTCGGAGCTGTTTGCCGGTCCGCTGGCTCCCGGCGATACGGCCGTCTATACCTTTACCCAAAAGGCCGATATTTCGGCCAAGGGAAGCTACGTCTTTACCTGCTCGGCGAAGAGTTCGGCCGATACCGACAGCTACAACGATGCTCTGCCGAGTGCTACTTTGCAAAACTGGCCCAATGCTACCCTGCCGTATAAAGAGGATTTCGAAGATGCTACAACCGACCAGTACTGGAGCCTGCATTCGTCTACGTCGGCCACTCTGGTGATTGCCCACTCCCAGTGGGGTTCGGGCTCGGCCTACGATGGAATGGGATTGCTGGGATGCACCGATCAGATGAGTGCCGATGTCGATGCCTGGGCCCGGTCGCAGTGCATAGAGATACCGGCCGGCGAGTATGAGTTCTCGATGTTCTATCGTACGATGTTGAATCAACCCTCGTCTCCTGAAAGCCCTCTGTCTTATGTACAAAGATTCAGAGTCTATTTGTCGACCGACCCCGACGATATGTCGCAGGCCATGTTGCTGTACGACAACGACAGCGTGATTGTGAAAGACAAGTATTATGCCAAGCTGCTGGTACCGGTAACGGTAGCTGCCGACGGTAACTATTATATTGTCATCAACTGCTATTCGCCCAAGGGTAACGGTTGCCTCTATCTCGACGATATTGAACTGAAGCCGACCTCTGAGGCCCAGACGACCCTCCCGTACAGTTCCGACTTCCTGACACACGAAGATGAGTGGTACCACTACAGCCCGGCCTCCAACATCGAGCAGTGGTCGGCCCAGACCGAGGGCGACGAGACCTTCATGGAGTCGATGTATATCTGGTACGACTACGACGTGGAGTCGAATGCGCTGCCGGGTCTGCTGGTGGCTCCCTCGGTGGCCTTGTCGGCCGGCGATTCGGTGAAGGTGACGATGGATTACATGATCATGATCGACGACCCCTCGAGCAACCACGGGCAGAACCTGAAGATCTACATGGCCGACAAAGATACCCCCGACTCCTATACCACGCTGGTGGCTGAGGGCGATGTGATAGACGAACGCAGCGAGGTATCGGGTACGGTTTGCATTCCTCACGACGGCATCTACTATTTTGGTGTGAAGGCCGATTGCCCGCCGGAGTTCTCGGCTACCCTGATGCGCATCTACGCCTTCGATATGGAGCGCACTCATACCGTATCGGGTGTGGAGAATGTGAATAACGATGCAGCCTCGTTCTTCTTCGATGGCGAGCGGCTTCACATCGTGGGCGACTATACGGAGGTGGCGCTCTACGACTGTCGGGGTGTTGCGATGGGTACCTATCGCGACGAGTCGATTATCGATTTGAGCAGCCTCTCGTCCGGAGTCTATATTGTCCGACTGCTTACCGGCAACCGGGTAATTTCGGGAAAGATACTTGTTCCATAATTTCAGATAACTAAGCAAGAGAGGGGTATGCTCTCACAGGCATGCCCCTCTCGTATTTAATTGGATTTTCGCATGAATAAGTTTTGTTTTGCAGGGCTCGCCATGGCGTTGAGCCTGGGAGTTTCGGCGCAACCGATGTATGAGTTGCCCCGGATAAACACGTTGCTCCGGGAGCGTCCGTTGGATTCGAAAGTCATCTGTTATTCGACGGCGGGTGCCACCCTGCCGTATACCGAGAATTTCGACACCCCCGATGTGTCGACCGTTTTGCCCGCGGGCTGGAGCGTATCCGACGCGAGTGCTACCGCGGCGTTCACCATACAGGTAAATGCGTTGAGCGGAATTACGGCACACTCGGGCAAGTATTATCTGGTTTCGGGTCCCGACAGTCGCGGGAATGCCCGGGATGCCTGGGCCTTTTCGCCGGCCTTGAGTCTGGAGGCGGGCAAGCCGTATTATATTGCCTTGTATTGTTTTGCCCCCGGTTACCAAGGTGTGGCCGACCAGTTTGAGATTACGGTGGGCTCCGAGGCTTCGGCAGCCGCGCAGACGCAGCGCCTGGTCGACCGCACCGGCGAGCAGGCCGAGATATGTACCGAGTGGACCAAGGTAGAAGGGGTATTTACCCCCGAGACGGCGGGCGAGTATTACTTTGCCATACACCATTGTACCCCGGCCGGGACGCAGGGCAATGCGGTCGGCTTCGATGACTTTACGGTATCGAGTGAACCTCTCGTGGAGTTGCCGTCGGTCGAGGCCTACTATACGGGCGGCCTCTGGTCGTTTACGGCCGATACGGTCTATGTGGGCGATTCGGAGCCGTTGAACTACGGGGCTACCGGGCAGAACGTCGATTCGTACAGCTGGGAGTTCGGTACCGATGCCACTCCCGCGTCGGTACAGGCAGCCTCGGCCTCGGTCGTGTATGTCACCGATGGGGTGAAACAGGGTGTAGTGACAGCCACCAATGAGAACGGGACGGCCAGCGATACGCTGGAGACCGGGGTCGTGCACCTGTCGCCTGCCGTGATGGACTATGTGTGCAACCGTCGGAAATCGGACGAGCTGACGACCTATCAGGTGAGCGAGTATGGTTTCATGCTGGGCTTGAACTCGAATTACACGACGATTGCCGAGAAGTTTACCCTCCCCGACAATGCCCGGGGCGAGGTCGACGAGGTGGTCATCTATACCTACCTCTATGCTCTGGATGCCGCGAACCAGGAGAAGAGTTTGATTTTGAGTATCTATGACGAGGGTCCCGACGGACTGCCGGGCGAAGCTGTCGCTTCGTTCTCGGGGCGCCTGGGCGAACTCTTCGGGAGTGAAAACTCGGTGGGCCAGTTCTGTACGGCATTCTTCCCGGCCGTAGAGGTGACGGGCAGTTTCTTCGTGGTGCTGGAATTCCCCGAGATTACACCCGATGCCGACAATATGCTCGGGTTGGTTTCGACGAAGAGCCGTACCCAAGACGACTGCACGGCTTATGCCAACTATCAGGGCCGCTGGTATGCGATGAACAGCCTCTATGGCGGCGCCAATCTGTCGTCGATGATTTCGCCCCGCTATCGGTTTGTAGCGGTTTCGGCGGTTCAGAATGTCGCAAACGACTCGGCCCTCTCGCTGAGTATGACGGGCGAAACACTGTATATACGGGGAACCGTTGCCGGTGACCTCTATCGCGTGTTCGACCTGTCGGGCCGTATGGTGGCCACCGGTGCTACGGATGAGGCCGAAACGGTCGTATCGCTGTCGGGCCTTTCGAGTGGCGTCTATGTGGTTTGTATTGGCGGTAGGCCTGTGGGGAAGATGGTGAGATAGTATTTTTTTGACGACCAGTTGCTGTCCTGGAGAGCAGGAGGACGACCGGTCAAATTTCATAACGTGTGGGCCCTGTCGGAGCTGTAAAGGCAACCGATAGGGCTTACACGTGTATAGAGGGTAGGGACTCCCGACCAGGCGGGAGGTTTCGTGTTACTGGTGGTTTTGCAACCGTTGGCGAGCCATCTGCTCATACTCGGTGCCGGGGCGCCCGTAGTTGCAGTAGGGGTAGATGCTGATACCGCCGCGGGGGGTAAAGAAGCCGGTCACCTCGATGTATTTGGGCTCCATGAGGAGGATGAGGTCTTTCATGATGATGTTGACGCAATCTTCGTGAAAGGCTCCGTGGTTGCGGAAACTGAAGAGGTAGAGCTTGAGGCTCTTGCTCTCGACCATACGCTCGCCGGGAATGTAGTCGATCTGTATGGTGGCGAAGTCGGGCTGTCCGGTGATGGGACAGAGGCTGGTAAACTCGGGGCAGTTGAAGCGCACCCAGTAGTCGTTTTCGGGGTGTTTGTTGGTGAAGGTTTCCAACACCTCGGGGGCATAGTCTTGCCGATAGGTAGTCTTATGCCCCAGCAAAGTAAGTTGAGGTTCTTTCGATTCCATAAGATTGAATTATTGTAAATCTTTTATCTTGAAGATGTTGTACGATACCTGACGGTCGTACACGTCGCTGCCGTCGATGCGCTTGACCAGGCGCACCACCCGTACGGTCACGGGCAGGATGATGATTTCGTAGGCGGTCTTGAGGCAGGCCTGGGTGACGATGAGCACGGCCAACTCCTTGACCGGGACTACCCCGCCGAAGGCGATGGGGAAGAAGAGCAGCGAGTCGGCGCTCTCGCCTACGACGGTCGAGGCGATGGCCCGCAGCGAGAAGTGTTTGCCTCCGCTCGAGATTTTCATCCTGCTCATCACATAGGCGTTGAGGAACGAGCCGGCCAGGAATGCGATGAAGCTGGCCAGCAGGATGCGTGGGGTGGACGAGAAGGTGGCCACGAAGGCATCCTGGCCTTCCCAGAAGGGGGCGGCGGGTAGGACGATGGCCAGCTGGATGAAGATGACCGCCAGCAGATTCATGAGGAAGCCCATCCAGATGATGAGCCGCGCCTTGCGGTAACCCCACACCTCGGCGATGCAGTCGTTGATGATGTAGGAGATGGGGAAGACGATGAGTCCGGCGGTTGCGGTGATGCCTCCGAGCGAAACCATTTTCACCTCGAGCAGGTTGGAGCAGATGAGGCACACACAAAATACGATGCCCATCACGAGAAAGGGCAGAGATACGGTACGGTTCATAGGTCTTGTTTTTTACGTGGTGTTCAAGCACACGGGAGGCGCACGCAGGTCCGCCTCACAGGTTCTGCAAAAATTTCGGCTGCAAAGGTACGACTTTTTTGCACATTCGCAAACCGGTTTGTCGGGAGGGGTAGCGAGGATGTGTTGTCGGTCGGGTGCCCCCCGGATACGACACGAGGGGCGAATCCCGGTGTGAGGCCGCGGTTCACCCCTCGGTTGTGGGTATGGCGATTGTGATTCGGTTACTCTTCGGGCTTGGGCTCTTCGTGTTTGTGTACCAGTACCTTGTCGATGCGTGCCCCGTCCATGTCGACAATCTCGAACGAGAAGCAGAGCCACTCGATTTTTTCGCCCTCGGTGGGGATGTGCTGGAGCAGGTCGAGGATGAGGCCGCTCAGGGTGTTGTAGTTGAACTCCTGGTAGCGGTCGGTCATGTCGTAGTGGTCGAGGAAGTCGTAGAACGAGCACTGTCCGTCGATAAGGCACGAGCCGTCTTCGCGGGTGACGATGTCGGCCGAAGGTCCGGCCGAGGCCGAGCCCACCAGGGCCCCCAGAATGTCGCTGATGGTGACGATACCCTCGATGCTGCCGAACTCGTCGGTCACCAGACCGTAACGGTGGTTCTCGTTGCGCAGCCGTTCCATGGCAGTATATACGCTCATGTTCTCGGGCAAGAAGTAGGGAGTCTCGGCCGCCTCCCTGATGTTGAAGGTGGGGTCGTCGATTTTGGCAAAGAGTTCCTTCAGCGACACGATGCCGATGATGTCGTCGAGGCTGTCCTCACAGAGGGGGTAGACGGCGTGCAGGTCGTGGATGATTTTCGACTTGAGGGTGGCGTTGTCGTCCTGTATGTCGAGGCAGACGAGGTCGCTGCGGTGGGTCATGATCGACGAGATGTTACGGTCGCCCAGGTTGAATACCCGTTCGACAATATCCTGCTCGACCTCCTGCACGCTGCCGTCCTCGGTACCTTCGCGCACGATGGCTTTGATTTCGTCTTCGGTGATAGCCTCCTTCTGTGACGAGAGACCCAGAAACTTGCATACCCCTGCCGTACTCTTGGTGAGTACCCATACGAAAGGAGCGGCAATGAGCGAGAGCCACGACATGGGTCGCGATACGATTTTGGCAACCCGCTCGGCTGCAACCATACCGATGCGCTTGGGCACCAGCTCGCCGATGATGAGGGTGAGGTAGGTAACGGCTATGACGATAATCGCTTTGGAGACAACCAGCGCATAGGGGGCCAGTACCGGGCTTTGAGCCAATACGCCGGCCAGGTCTTGGGCCAGAGCATCGCCCGAGTAGAGACCGGTGAGGATACCGATGAGGGTGATGCCTATTTGTACGGTGGAGAGGAATCGGTCGGGGTCTTGCGAGAGTTTCAGGGCCGACTGTGCGGCCTTGCTCCCCTTTTTGGCACTGTTTTCGAGTTTGACTTTTCGGGCCGAAACCAAGGCGATTTCGGACATAGAGAGCACTCCGTTACAAAGAATGAGGAGTACTATGATAAAGATTTCCATGTGAGAATTAAAAAATTACAGGTCGAAGATACAAAATATATATGGGAATGCGGCAGGAATATGAGGGTAGGAATTTATTTTTAATTTTATTTAGTTAAATTGGCTATTTCTGTCTCCCTGTTGATTCTCCGAAGGCAGCTTCGCAGCGGTTGCCGCAACCTCTGATGAGTGAAAAACAGCAGATTCGAAAGAATTAAATGGTAAACGATGAAGCGAAAATGAAAAATAAGTGCGATATTTGCACCACTAAACCGGAGAGGCTCCCTCAAGAAGTGTTTATTTGAGAAAAAAAGAGGCTTTTGCTTTTTTAGATGGGCAAAAAGCTATATATTTGCAGTCCAAAAAATTAAAAACAATATATTAGTACATAATTATAATTTATACAAAAATGACAAAGGCTGACATCGTAAACGAAATTTCTAAAAACACAGGTATCGAAAAAGCTGTGGTTCTTGAAACCGTTGAAAAATTTATGGAAACCGTAAAAGGTTCTTTGGCAAAGGGTGAAAACGTATATCTGAGAGGCTTCGGCAGCTTCATCGTAAAGAAAAGAGCCCAAAAGACAGCTCGCAATATTTCCAAAAATACGACGATCATCATCCCGGCTCACAACATCCCCGCTTTCAAGCCTGCTAAAACATTCATGGGCGAGGTAAAATAAAGCACGACACAAACACAATTAAATACTAATCTTTAAAACATATCGTTATGCCGAGTGGAAAGAAAAGAAAAGGCCACAAGATGGCTACTCACAAACGCAAAAAAAGATTGAGAAAAAACAGACATAAGAAGAAATAATGTCTGTCTGCTCTCAATGAATGACAGCACATAAAGAACAAATTTGATGCGTTTCGTTTCGAGGAGGCATTGGATTTGTTCTTTCTGCTTTATCGGCCCCGTTCGTCGTATGTGCGAAAGGGGCTTGTTGAAATTTTTTGGGCGGAAAGACCGGGCGGTTTGCAAACTGCCGGTACCCCCGCCGAACTAACAGTAATCTATAAATCACAAATTATGACCAGCGAACTTGTAGTAGATGTACAACCCAAAGAGATTTCTATTGCACTGCTCGAGAACAAACGGTTGGTCGAGCTCCAGAAGGAGGCTCGGAACATATCGTTTTCGGTGGGCGACATCTATTTGGGTCGGGTCAAGAAGCTGATGCCGGGACTCAACGCTGCGTTTGTCGATGTAGGTTACGAAAAGGATGCTTTCCTGCACTATCTCGATTTGGGTACTCAATTCAACTCGAGTGCCAAGTTCTTGAAACAGTCGCTTGCCGACCGCAAGCGGGTGTTGTCGCTCCCCAAGTTCAATCTGCTGCCCGATATTGAAAAGGACGGCACGATAAACGATGCCTTGAAGGTGGGCCAGGAGGTTCTGGTACAGATTGCCAAGGAACCTATTTCGTCGAAGGGCCCGCGATTGACGGCCGAAATCTCCTTTGCGGGCCGCTTTCTGGTGCTGATTCCTTTCTCGGACAAGGTTTCGGTATCGCAAAAAATCAAGTCGAACGAGGAGAAGCTGCGCCTGCGCCAGTTGATACAGAGCATCAAGCCCCGCAACTTCGGGGTGATTGTGCGCACGGTGGCCGAGGGCAAACGGGTGGCCGAGTTGAACAACGAGCTCAAGACTCTGGTGAAGTGTTGGGAAGATATGCTGGTGAAGTTGCAGAAGGCGCAACTCCCCTCGCTCGTCTACGAAGAGACCGGGCGTACCGTGGGGCTGCTGCGCGATATTTTCAGCCCTTCGTTCGAGAATATCTATGTGAATGACAAGGAGACCTACAAGCAGATTCACAACTATGTGAGTCTCATCGCTCCCGAACGCAAGGATATTGTCAAACTCTACGAGGGCGAATTACCGATTTTCGACAACTTTGCCATTACGAAACAAATTAAATCTTCGTTAGGAAAGACCGTATCTTTCAAAAGCGGAGCGTATGTAATCATCGAGCATACCGAGGCGTTGCACGTAATCGACGTGAACAGCGGCAACCGCTCCAAAGCCTCCTCCGACCAGGAGAGCAATGCCCTCGATGTAAACATGAACGCTGCCGAAGAAATTGCCCGGCAACTGCGGTTGCGCGATATGGGCGGAATTATCGTGATCGATTATATCGATATGGACGAGGCCGAGAATCGTCAGAAACTGTATGATCGCATGCGCGAACTGATGGCCAACGACCGTGCCCGTCACAATATCTTGCCCTTGAGCAAGTTCGGGTTGATGCAGATTACCCGCCAGCGGGTACGTCCGGCCCTCGATATCATTACCAGCGAAGATTGTCCGACTTGCCACGGCAAAGGCACTATTCCTCCCTCCTTGCTCTTTACCGATTTGTTGGAGTCGAAAATCCATTATTTGGTGTACAAGTTGAAAATCAGAAAATTCACTTTACACGTGCATCCTTTCGTAGCTGCTTACATCAATCAGGGAGTCTTCTCGCTGAAGATGAAATGGCGCTGCAAATATACCTTCCAGATGAAGGTGATACCCAATCAGTCGCTCGCTTATCTCGAATATAAGTTCTTCGATGCCGAGAAAAACGAGATTGACCTGAAAGAAGAGATTGAAATCAAGAAATGAGAGACCCGTTCGGGTCTCCCGGTTGTGAGAGGGCTCGCCTGACGGCGGGCTCTCTTTTTTTTGTGCGGGAGGCAGGGCGGTTGGTTCTCTTGTCTGGGAGGGGCTCTCTGTGCAGCGTAGGTGGAATGGGTCGGATATAAAGACAGCCCCGCAGGGGTGCTGCAGGGCTGTCGGGGGAAGGAGGGCCGGGGGAGTAGACGAACGGTCTCGTCTATTCCCGGTAATAAATGCGTTTGACACGGGTCGATACCGAGGTGAGTATCTCGTAGGGGATGGTTCCCAAGGTCTCGGCAATCTCGTCGACGGGCAACTGTTCGCCGAATATCTCTACTCGGTCGCCGGGCTGGCAGTCGATGTCGGTCACGTCGATCATGCACACATCCATGCAGATGTTGCCCACGATGGGGGCCCGTTTGCCGTTCACCACCACGCACCCTTTGCCGTTGCTCAGGTGACGGTCCAGTCCGTCGGCATAGCCGATGGGAATGGCGGCGATGCGTGAGTCGCGGGAGAGCACGCCTTTGCGGCCGTAGCCCACGGTTTCGCCGGCAGGCAGCGACTTGATTTGCAGAATGGTGGTCTTCAGGGTGCTCACGGTCTCCAGTCCGCAGGGCTCTGCAATGGGCGACACGCCGTAGAGGCCGATGCCCAGGCGCACCATGTCCATCTGGTACTCGGGGAACCGCAGGATACCGGCCGTGTTGAGTATGTGGCGCAGTATCTTGTGTTTGGAGTGCTGTTGCAGGTAGTCGGCACAGCGGGTGAAGGTGTCGATCTGCTGGTGCGAGAACTCGTCGAAGCGGGGTTCGTCGCTGCCGGCAAAGTGCGAGAATACCGAGCGGGCCAGCACTACGGTCTGGTCGTTGAGAATCTCGACTACGCGGGGTATGTCTTTCTCTTCGAAGCCGAGACGGTGCATGCCCGAGTCTATTTTGATGTGCACGGGATAGCCGGCCAGGCCCAGCTTTTCGCCCTCGGCAATGATGGCCTTCAGCAGTTCGAAGCTGTAAATCTCGGGCTCGAGGTAGTAGCTGAAGAGGGTTCGGAAGCTGCTCATCTCGGGGTTCATCACCAGAATAGGCATGGTGATGCCCGCCTTGCGCAGCTCGGCCCCTTCGTCGGCCACGGCCACGGCCAGGAAGTCGGCCCCGCGATCTTGCAGGGTCTTGGCCAGTTCGTAGGAGCCGGCCCCGTAGCCGAAGGCTTTGACCATGCAGATAACCTTGGTCTCGGGGCGTAACTTCGATTTGAACAGGTTGTAGTTGTGTACGATGGCGTCGAGGTTCACCTCGAGAATGGTCTCGTGCTGTTTCAGCTCGAGGGTTTCGGAGATGAGTTCGAAGTGGAACTCACGGGCCCCCTTGATCAATATCAACTCGTTGTGGAAGTCGGCCGGGTCGAGTTGCGCGAGGAAACTCTCGGTCGAGGGGTAGAACTCCTTCTTGAGGTTGAAGAGGTAGGCGTTATCCGAGATGACAGGGCCGATGCCGATGAGCCGCTCGATGCCCTTGTGCAGGACGATGTCGGCCACCTTGCGGTAGAGGCTGGCGGGGGGTAGCCCCGTCTGGTAGATGTCGGAGAGGATGAGGGTGCGGCGCATGCCCTTGGCGGCGGCGCGGCGGTTCTGGAAATCGAGGGCGATGGTGAGCGAGTTGATGTCGGAGTTGTAGCTGTCGTTGATGATGAGACAGTTGTTTATCCCCTCTTTCACCTCCATACGCATGGCCACCGGGGTAAGCCGGGCCATGCGCTCGGCAATGACTTCGGGCGGCCGGTTGAAGTAGAGCATCACGGCCAGGCAGTGTATGGCATTCTCGATCGAGGCATCCTCGACAAACGGTATCGTGAAGCTGCAATGGTATTGCAGGTAGGTATATTCGATTCGGGTCGAGTCGCTGCCCTTGGTAATCTTCGAGATGTAGAGCGGTTTGTCGCGGTCTTTGCGCGACCAGGCTATTTCGCGGCATCCGAAGCAGAGCTTCTCGACGCACTCGCCGATGAGCTCGTTGTCGCCGTCGTAGATGATGCAGTCGCAGGCTTTCAGCAGGATGAGCTTCTCGAGGCATTTCTGCTGTATGGTCTGGAACCCCTCCTGGTGAGCCTCGCCGATGTTGGTGATGAGACCCAGTGTGGGTTTGATAATCTCCTCGAGGTGTACCATTTCGTCGGGTTGGGAGATACCGGCCTCGAAGATAGCCATCTCGGTCTTGGGACCGATTTGCCATACCGAGAGGGGAACACCGATTTGCGAGTTGTAGCTGCGGGGCGAGCGCACGGTATTGTAGTCGGGCTGGAGCAGTTGGTAGAGCCACTCCTTGACCGTGGTCTTGCCGTTACTGCCCGTGACGCCTATCACCGGTATCTGGAAGCGGCGGCGGTGTGCGGCAGCCAGTTGTTGCAGGGCGTCGAGCGTGTCCTTTACGACGATGAAGTTGGCATCGTCCATCTCCTCTTCGCCGGGAATGGAATGTTCGACTACAAAGTCGCGAACTCCTTTGCGATAGAGGTCCTTGATGTAGCGATGGCCGTCGTTACGTTCGGTCACGAGGGCGAAGAAGAGAGTCTCTTCGGGAAAGGTGAGCGACCGGCTGTCGGTGAGCAGGGCGGTGATGATATGATCCCGATAGTCCCGTTTCTGGGCTTTGACGATTGTGGCTATTTCGGTAGTCGTGTAGTTCATATCTGTTTGATTCTTGTTTTTAATTCTTCGATTTCATGGGAGACGTCGATGTAGGGATAGGCTTGATGGAAGCGTATGACCCGGTCGAGCGTCTTTTGCAGGAACGTGCGGTAGCCCTCGGTGTCGCCGGTGAGGGGGCGGTGGGCCAGAGCGGTGTATATCTTGTACCATTGTGTGGCTATCTCGCGGCTCTCGGGGGTGAGGTACGACTCGGTGAGCACCTCGCTGATGTAGGCGATGGCCGAGGCCGAGGGGTGCGTCATGTCGGTGTCGTAGAAGCGGTAGTCGCGCAGGTCGTCCATGAGGATTTCGTAGGAGGGGAAGTAGTCGCAAATGCGGCTCTCGCGTTGCAGCCGGTCGATGGCCAGCAGCAGGGTAGCCTTGCTCAACTGGTTGCCGTGAGCTCCGTCGCGGAGGTGGCGTATGGGACTCACCGTGAAGAGCAGGCGGCATTGGGGCAGGGAGCTCTCGATGTAGCGCACGATGGGGAGCCAGCGGGCCACGATGTCGTCGACCGCGAGGAGTTCGCGCGTGAAGGTCGAGGCCGGTTGCTTGTGGCAGTTGGCCACTACCTGGCCGGTTGCGTTGAGCCGGTAGACGTAGGCGCTGCCCCAGGTAACGACGATGCGGTCGGTTGCCGGCAAACGGTCGTGTGCCGCAGCCAGGCGGCGGTTGATGTGTGCCAGTGCGCTGTCGCGGTCGGGGCTCGAGAAGCGGGAGTGGTGGTCGTAGCTGTGCCACAACCCGCCGGAGAGGAACAGGTCGTCGGCTGTGAAGGGTGCGCCCGAGACCATGCGCTCCCAGTTGCGGACAATAGACTCGGGATTGTACAGTGTGCCGAACGGGTTGATGTCGACATCGAATTTGCGCTGTTGCAACCACGCACCCATATTCTCGACAAAGCACGAACCCAGCAGCAACAGGTGTTGCCTGTGGTCCAGATAGCCGAGGTGTCGCGGCGGGTCGATGACGGTTCTGAAATTCATAACTCTCGCTCGATTTTTAATTTCAAAAATAGTTATTTTCTTACCGATATACACACTGTTTTAACATCTGAAAAAATAAAAAAATATAACATGATGGTAAAATAACCACATTATTCTTGTAAAAATACCAAAATTGAATTATATTTGCACTACCTGTTTTGCCGGGTGCGTGTGAAGCACCCCCGTTTGTAGCTCTTCCTGCAATATAAGAGAGTATGGAATTATATTACAAGGAAGAACGAGATCGCGATTTGTACCGGGCCTACAATGCCGCCCTCAAGTCGCTGGGAAAAGCCGCCCTGGATACCCCTCGCGAGAAGGTAATCCGCCGGGTGGTCTATTCGGTAGCCCCCCGATTCTACATCAGTTACGAAGAGGCTCGCCGCAATGTGAAGCGCATCTTCAGCGGGCAGTCGCCTCGTTGTGCCTCGGCTGTCCGCATTGCGATGTACAACGACTTGGCCAACCTGCTGGCCAGCTACCTGCGCCGTCGGCCCCGGGCTACGTTCAACGAAGCGCTTTGCGCGGTGTTGGCCGAGAAGCCTGCACCCCGTTTCTATCTGTCGGAGCGGTCGGCCCTGCTTATCATTTACCGCATGCAGAGGGGAGGTGCCTCATGAGGCGCCTGGTCCGTTGCGTGTGCCTGCTGATTTTGCTGGCCGAGGCTTCCGGGTGCAAGAGTGTCCGGCAAAGCACGGCGTCGCAGCGGGCGCAGTGGGAGGGCGAGGTCGAGCGTGAGCTGACGGCCGTGGTCGACTCGGTGCTTCGCTACGAACTGGAGGGGAGCTCCCGGTGGGAGTGGACGCAACTCGACTGTTCGCTCGATACCGTGCGTCCCGACGCAACTGCCCCTCGCTTGCGGGTGACCCGCCTCACCCGCACGGCCTCGGTAGCGGCCCGTCGTGAGAGTGCGGTGGGCGACTCGCTGGCCGTGCGGTCGAAGGGGCAGGTGCAGGGGCGGAGCGAGCAGTCTGCGCATGACACGCGCCAAACCCGCACCCCGGGCCTGTCGCTTCTGGGGTTGGTCGGGGCAATCGTTGTAGTTCTATCGATTATTTACATCATAATAAAAAGGAGATGAGAGAGATGAAAGATGAGAAAAAAGTGTGGGAGACGGTACTGTTTTCGTTTTCCGAAGATGAGATTTTGCGTGAGCTGACAGCCGAGAGTTCGTATGTGGCCAAGAGTCTGGTCGGCACTGCCGAGTTGCAACCGGGGTGGAGTCGCTCGATTGTTGTGACCGAGGACGACCGGCTGTTTCTCGACCGCTGGCTTTCCGATGCCCGCGACGCGATGACGCGTTCCCTGTCGGCCTACCTGTCGGGCGAGTTTGCCTCGACCGACAACCGGGTGGTCTTTGCCATCGTGTTGCCCGAGCATCGGGCGCAGGGGCTCGACGAGTCCATTTGCCACCAGCTCGAGCGGGCCATCGTGCACCATGTGCTGGCGCAATGGTTTGCCACCAAGCTGCCCGACGAGAGTGCCCGCCGGCAGTTGCAGTACGAGGGTGCCCTGTCGGCCGTCAAGAGCGACATCGGGCTGGCCCGCAACCGCCGCCCGCATCGCCCGACGAACTATTTTTGAAACTTCGGGCTTGAGGTTGTTGGCGGGCAGGGAGGGATGATGTATCTTTGTGCACTGATTTTAATCTGGATAGAGCGATGATTTGCAAAAACTGCGGAACCGAGTTCGAAGGAAACTACTGCAACCAGTGCGGGCAGAAGGCCACGGTGGGACGATTGACCTGGAAGAGTGTGTGGGATAACCTGTTGCACGGTATTTTCCATGTCGACAATACTTTTGTCAAGACCACGCGCATGTTGATTGTCCACCCCGACCGGCTGCTGAGCGACTACTTCGAGGGGCGTCGCAAGGGATATATGGCTCCCATCCCGCTGCTGGCGGTGTGGTGTGTGATTCTGCTCTTTTTCGGACACATCAAGGGGTTGCCCGGGAGCATCTCGACCCTTGAGACGTCGGCCATGCACAACTGGATCGTCGAGCATTATACCCTGCTCACCATCGCTACGGTGCCGTTCATGGTGTTGGCTGTGAAGATAGCCTTCCGCAAGGCCGGCTCGGCGAGGTACAACTGGGTAGAGTATCTGCTGGGTTGCTGCTACCTGTCGGTGCTGTACATTCTGCTTTCGCTGGTGTTGATACCGGTCGGGTGGGTGTTGGATGCTTCGTATTATCAGGCCTATCAGTGGGGCAGTATGGTGCTCAGTCTGATTCCTACCTATTGGGCCGCCTATTCGCTCTTCCCCGACAAGTTCTGGATAACCCTGAGGCGCACCCTGTGGGCCGCGGTGCTCTATCTGCTGTTTTTTGCGGTAATCGGCGTCGCTCTCATTTACCCGTTTGTGGATTAGGCAGCGAGGCGCGATAGAGATACAACGAGGGGGAGACCGGCCGGTTGGCGGGTTCTCCCCCTCGTGTTAGGGTTGGATGCGGGTGCCGGTTAGTGGCAGCCGTCGCAGCAATCGCCGCAGCCGTCGCCGCAACCTCCGTGGTCGTGACCGCAACCGCAGCCGCAGCTGTGGCGGGGGTGCAGCTCCTCGTCGGTGGCGTCGCGTACCAGTTTCACTACACCTACGTAGTGCAGGTTTTCGCCGGCCAGCGGGTGGTTGAAGTCCATGAGCACCTTGTCGTCCGAGACCTTCAGTACCGAGCCGTTGATGCGGTAGCCTTCGGCAGTCATCATGGGCACGGTGTTGCCCTCGAATACGGTCTGGTCGTCGAACTTGCCGTCGACCATGAAAATCTCTTTGTCGAGCTCGATTACATGCTCTTCGTTACGCTCGCCGAAAGCCTCGTCGCTGGTGAGCACGAAGTCGAACTTGTCGCCCTCTTTCAGGCCGTCGAGCCGTTTGAGCATGGCCGGGAGGATATTTTGGTCCACACCGTAAACGAACTGGTCGGGCATTTCGTCGGTGGCACGCATCATCAAAGTCTCTTCAGGTTCGCCTGCGCCTGCATAGAGGTCGTAGGTGAGAACCACAAATTTACCGGGTTTAATTTCCATAAGGTTTTGTATCGATTAAATGGTTAGATATTTGTCGGTTGGGAATCCAGATAACCACTCGCGGGCCTACCGGTCGTAGAACTTGCGGTTATACTCCTTGAGCAGTTTCTTGACGTTGAAGTAGAAGCCCTCGATTTTGAGGGGGTTGCTCTCGATGGAGATGTAGTCGAAGTAGGGCTCGACAAAGATAAATTCGGTGGCGGTGAATCCCTGCCGGTTGACGATGTTGTACTCGTCGGTAGGGCTTATCACGAACCAGGCCGTTTCGGGAGCCTTGCCGTCGCCGGTCGAGAGGATGGCATTGATAATGCCTTTGAGCCTATATTCCCACAGGTCGGCCTCGCGGTTCTTGCCGTTCTGGCGCAGACCGTAGACGAGGAAGTTGATTTGCCGCAGGTCGAAGGGGACATCGGCCAGTATCTTGCGGGCATACTTGATGAGCGAGTCGCACTCCGACTCGGTGTGTACCGTTTGCAGATACATCTGCTCGATGTGGTTGGGCACCTCGATGGTGTGGTAGGGGTTGTAATCCTCCTGGCTGGCATATCCCAGGTAGAGGTGGCGAAACTCCTGCAAGGTCATGGTGGTGTCGTTGCTGAAGTATTTTTTCAGCAGGTCGGGGTAGTAGTAGGGCGACCGACTGTCGCGCACGGCCTCTTCGATTTTCTCCATATCGGGGATTTCGTACGGGTGTGTCTCGGCCGCGCTGAGCGGCAGAACGCTCAACCCGAGCAGGTATATGAGTATGGCGCAAAAATGTTTCATCGTTTACGATTTATTAGCTGGTGGGCCGTAGCCCCTTCGCCCGGCCCGGGCGATATATGTTTTGTCTATCAGAGTGAGGCATCGGGCTCATTCTGATAGACAAAGATAACCTTTTCTTTCGACAATAGGTCGATTTTTTACCGTAAAAGATGATAAAACATTTTACAGCCTGTACCACTCCCCGCGTGTGCAGGGGCTGAATCAGCCCTGTTTGCCGGCGTGCTTCAAGATCTTGGCATCGAGGTAGAATACAATCTCCTCGGCGATATTGTTGCAGTGGTCGCCTATGCGCTCGAGCCGGCGGATGATGCTGATGAGGTTGAGGCACTCGATGGCCCGCTCGGGGAACTGTTGCAGATACTCGGCAATGATGGGCACGGCGGCGTGGTTGAGCTCGTCGACCCGGTTGTCTTTGTTGAAGACGGCGATGGCTTCGGACGACTTCTCCTCGATGAGGGCGTTTTCGGCCTGGGTCATCATGGCCTTCACGATGTCGAGCATCTCTTTGATGCCGGTCTTTTCGAAGAGTTCCGACTCGATGTTCACCTCGGGGTAGTCGATGACGAAGCGGGCAATGCCGTCGCAGAAATCGGCAATGCGTTCCAGATTGTTGCTGGTCTTCATCATGGCCAGCGTGAAGCGCAGGTCGAGTGCTACGGGGTTGTAGAGGCCGATGATGTCTTCACAGTCGCTGTCGATTTTCAACTCGAAGGCATTGACTCTCTTCTCGCGATAAGTGACCTCGTGGGCCAGCTCCTTGTCCATGGAGAGCAGGGCTTCGCCGGCACGGTTGAGTTGCGAGTTTACCAAGTCCCACATTTCGAGAACCTCTTTTTTCAGGTCGTCGAGTTCTTTTTCGATGTATATCATGATGGTAGTATATTAGACGTAAGTGTTGATAATCTGTTTAATGGAACAAAGAAAAGCGGTTGTTGTTTCCTCCTCGTTACATCGGTTTTACAAATATATGACAAAAATTGTGATTATGCTCTTTATCTGCATAGGTAAAAGTTCTTTATGTCTTGTTAATGCAAGGCATGGCATTGGGTGTAAATTTTTATTGGATTTTTTTTTATTAAAATTTGGTATTTTAAAAATTTTAGCTAAGTTTGCATTTAGAGGCTTTTTTACAGAGATTGTGGTTCGGACACGCTTTCTTTTTTTAAGAATGTTTGAAGTTCGGAGAGTCTCTTTGGCACATAAAAAAAATGATTATGAAAAAGAAAAGTAAATTGTTTTTCGGGCTATTGAGCCTTTGTCTTGTTGTTTGCCTTTCGGCGTGTCGTAGTGATGATGAACCGTCTTCTGAAGATATTGCGACTATTACGACTAAACTTATTGGTACGTGGAAAGGGAGTATGAAGAACTATGAAGAGAGTTGGTGTACTGTGGTATTTCGAGAAGATGCGACAGTGAGTCTTACGTCAAAACATGGGGATGCATGGGGTACTGAAAGATTCAATGGGAAATATACTGTTTTAAGTGATGAGATTTCTTTTGACGGATGGTTGAATTACGATGGCTCAGGTTCCAGTGGATGGGAATGGAAGAAAAGTTATCCATATAAGTTTGAAGGGAACACATTGCTTTTGCAGTTCAATGGTTCTCCTTGGGTTCTTTCGAAAGAGCAATAATACCTGACTCTAAATTGTTGGTGTGTAGATTATTGAATTTAGATAAAAAAAATAGAGAGGCCATTACAATGGCCTCTCTATTTTTTTAATAGGTAACTATTTGTTTGAGATCAGATGCGCCTTTACTCCTCGTCGATGACCGGTTTCTCCAATCCTGGGATACCCACCAGCTTCATGTCGAACACCAGCGTGGTGTAGGGGAGAATCAGCGACGACATGTATTGCGAACCGTAGCCCAGTGTCTGGGGGATGATTACCCGGCAACTGTCGCCCACCTTCATCTGTTCGAGCGCGATAATCCATCCCTTGATGTTCTGGTTTACGCGGGTGCGGTAGATGCTGTCGGTCTGCTGGTACGACGAGTCGAAGGGAGTGCCGTTGTAGAGCATGCCCTTGTAGATGACGTCGACCGTGCTGGTCTGGTAGGGCGACTGGGCGTCGCGGTTGAGGCTCGTGTCGTTGTAGTATTTCATCAGCACGTAGATGCTGCGGTCCCAACTGGGCACCACCTTGGTGTAGACGGGGTTTCCGGCTTCATCCTTGGCCCCGAGCTGTTCGATGAACCAGGCGTCGTTGTTGTTGCGCCACGTTTCATACTGGGTCCAATAGTCCTCGGTCTCCTTACACGAGATAATTCCCATAAGGAGAGCGAGTAATAGAAAAACAGGTAACTTCTTCATAATGAATATTTAGAGCTATTGATTAAAATTCTACGACAGGTGCCTGGGCTGCACTCTCTTCGGCCTTGAACTGCGGCTTGGGGTCGAACCCGAAGAGCTTGGCGGTGATGAGTGCGGGGAATTTGCGAATCTTCTGGTTGTAGGCGTTCACGGCATCGGTGTAGCGCGACCGCTCGGTGGCGATGCGGTTTTCGGTGCCTTCGAGCTGGGCCTGCAGTTCCAGGAAGTTCTGGTTGGCCTTCAGGTCGGGATAGTTCTCGGTGATGGCCAGCAGTTTACCCAATGCACTGGACAACTCGCCTTGAGCGGCCTGGTATTTTTGCAGGTTCTCTTCGGTGAGGTTGGCCGGGTCGACGGTGACTTGCGTCGCTTTGGCGCGGGCAGCAATCACGGCTTCGAGCGTTTCGCTTTCGTGAGAGGCATATCCCTTGACGGTGTTGACGAGGTTGGGCACCAAGTCGGCACGTCGTTGATACTGGTTCTCTACTTTCGCCCATTGCGCGTTTATGTTTTCGTCGGCTTCGACTATGCTGTTGTAGCTGCACGACGAGAACGAGGCAACGATGACGATGGCAAAAATGGCTCGAATGAAATTTCTCATATTCAACAATTTTATAGTTTATTCTGCTACTTTTTTCAATAACGATTTCATGCTCACCTGTTCGCCGATGAGGCTCTGCAGCTGGTCGATGGCCACACGTTGTTGCTCCATGGTGTCGCGGAAACGTACGGTCACGGTGTTGTCTTCGAGAGTCTGGTGGTCGACGGTGATGCAGAAGGGAGTACCGATGGCATCCTGACGACGGTAGCGCTTACCGATCGAGTCCTTCTCGTCGTACTGGCACTTGAAGTCGAAGCGCAGCGAGTTGATGATTTCGCGGGCCTTGTCGGGCAGACCGTCCTTGCGGACCAGCGGCATCACGGCAGCTTTCACGGGAGCCAGCGGGGCCGGCAGGCGCAGCACTACGCGGCTGTCGCCACCCTCGAGCTGCTCCTCGCAGTAGGCGGCGGCCATCACACTCAGGAACATGCGGTCTACGCCAATCGAGGTCTCGATGACGTAGGGGGTGTACGATTCGCCCAGTTCGGGGTCGAAATATTGAATCTTCTTGCCCGAGAACTTCTCGTGGTTGCTCAGGTCGAAGTTGGTGCGCGAGTGGATACCCTCTACCTCCTTGAACCCGAACGGCATCTCAAACTCGATGTCGGTAGCGGCGTTGGCATAGTGGGCCAGCTTCTCGTGGTCGTGGAAGCGGTATTTCTGGTCGCCCAGGCCCAGAGCCTTGTGCCATTTCAGACGGGTCTGTTTCCATTGCTCGAACCACTTGAGCTCTTCGCCGGGACGTACGAAGAACTGCATCTCCATCTGTTCGAACTCGCGCATGCGGAAGATGAACTGGCGGGCTACGATTTCGTTACGGAAAGCTTTGCCTATCTGGGCAATACCGAAGGGGATGCGCATGCGGCCCGTCTTTTGTACGTTCAGGAAGTTGACGAAGATACCCTGAGCCGTCTCGGGACGCAGGTAGACCTTCATCGAACCGTCGGCTGTCGAGCCCATCTCGGTCGAGAACATCAGGTTGAACTGGCGTACCTCGGTCCAGTTTTTCGTGCCGCTGATGGGGCACACAATATCGTAGTCGAGGATGATTTGACGCAGTTCGTTCAAGTCGACGTCGTTCATCGCCTTGGCATAGCGGGCGTGCAGCTCGTCGCGTTTGGCTTTGTGCTCGAGCACGCGGGGATTGGTCTCTCTGAAGAGCTTCTCGTCGAACGAGTCGCCAAACCGTTTGGCAGCCTTCTCGACCTCTTTCTCGATTTTCTCGTCCATCTTGGCGATGCAATCTTCGATGAGGACGTCGGCGCGATAACGCTTCTTGGAATCCTTGTTGTCAATCAGAGGGTCGTTGAAGGCATCGACGTGACCCGAAGCCTTCCAGATGGTGGGGTGCATGAAGATGGCGGAGTCGATGCCCACGATGTTTTCGTGCAACAGCACCATGCTGTCCCACCAGTATTTCTTTATGTTGTTTTTCAGTTCTACTCCCATTTGACCGTAGTCATACACGGCGGCCAGACCGTCGTATATTTCGCTCGAGGGGAATACGAAACCATACTCTTTACAGTGTGATACCAATTTTTTGAAAACGTCTTCTTGTGCCATTTCTTTGTAGGTTTATTGCTTGCTTTTCGTGTTATCTTTGCATTTTTTGGCTCGATTTATCGCTTAATCGGGCTATTTTAGAGCACAAAGTAAATGATTTTTTTCGATTAAATTTGTATTTTTGCAGGGGAATGTAGCAATACATTTCTTTAAAAAATAAAAAGGGCATGCACTTGAGCATGCGCTTTCCCCGTTTCAAAATCCAAAATTTGCCCATGAGCGACGATATAACCACACCGCAGGAAGAAGATATGCCCCAAGTACCCGCTGGCGAAAACGAAGATTCGACAGCGTCGCACTCGACTTACAAAGTACCTACACCGGACAAGCCCGATACCAAATTCCAACTCTCGGGCATGTTTCAGAACTGGTTCCTCGATTATGCCTCGTACGTCATTCTCGAGCGGGCCATTCCGCACCTGTCCGACGGCTTGAAGCCGGTACAGCGGCGTATCCTCCATGCCATGAAACTGCTCGACGACGGGCGTTTCAACAAGGTGGCCAATATCGTGGGCCATACCATGCAGTTCCACCCCCACGGCGATGCCTCTATCGGCGATGCGCTGGTGCAATTGGGGCAGAAGGATCTGCTTGTCGAGTGCCAGGGAAACTGGGGTAATATCCTCACGGGCGACTCGGCCGCAGCTCCCCGTTACATCGAGGCGCGCCTTTCGAAGTTTGCGCTCGACGTGGTGTTCAATCCCAAGACGACCGAGTGGAAACTCTCGTACGACGGCCGCAAGAAGGAGCCGGTGACACTGCCGGTGAAATTCCCCTTGCTGCTGGCCCAGGGGGCCGAGGGTATTGCCGTAGGTTTGTCGTCGAAGATTCTGCCTCACAACTTCAACGAGATTCTGGAGGCGGCCGTGGCCTATCTGCGGGGCGAGGAGTTCCATCTCTACCCCGATTTTCAGACCGGCGGCTACATCGATGTGACCAAATACAACGACGGCGAGCGGGGTGGTAGCGTGAAGGTGCGCGCCAAAATCGAGAAAATCGACAACCGCACCCTCTCGATTGTCGAGATTCCGTACAGCAAAACCACCTCGTCGCTCATCGATTCGATACTCAAGGCGCAGGAGAAGGGCAAAATCAAAATCCGCAAGGTCGACGACAACACGGCGCAGCACGCCGAGATTCTGGTTCACCTCATTCCCGGCACCTCGTCCGACAAGGCCATCGACGCCCTCTACGCCTTCACCGACTGCGAGGTGAGCATCTCGCCCAACTGCTGTGTCATCAACGACGACAAGCCGCACTTCATGAGCGTGAGCGACCTGCTGCGCATCAGTGTCGAGAATACCAAGGAGCTGTTGCACCAGGAGCTGCTCATCCAGAAGGGCGAGGCGCAGGAGGTGCTGCACTTTGCTTCGCTCGAAAAGATATTTATCGAAAACCGCATATACAAGGACCGCGAGTTCGAAGAGAGCCGCACGATGGACGAGGCCATTGCCCACGTCGACCACCGGCTCGAACCCTTCAAACCCTCGTTTATCCGCGAGGTGACGCGCGACGATATTCTCCGTCTGATGGAGATCAAGATGGCGCGTATCCTCAAATTCAACTCCGACAAGGCCGACGAGCTCATTGCCGCCAAGCGTGAGCAGATAGCCAGCATCGACTACGACATCGAGCATCTGGTCGACTACACCATCAGGTGGTACGACTCGTTGCGCGAGAAGTATGGCAGCCGCTATCCGCGCCTCACTCAGGTGCGCAGCTTCGATACCATCGAGGCGACCAAGGTAGCCGAGGCCAACGAGAAGCTCTACATCAATCGCGAGGAGGGTTTCATAGGTACTTCGCTGAAGAAGGACGAGTTTGTGTGCAACTGCTCCGACATCGACGACATCATCCTCTTCTACCGCGACGGCAAGTACAAGGTGGTGAAGGTGAGCGAAAAGATGTTTGTGGGCAAGAATCTGCTGCATATCGCCGTCTTCAAGAAGAACGACAACCGCACCATCTACAACGTGGTCTACCGCGATGGCAAGGCGGGGCTCCACTACATGAAGCGGTTTGCCGTGACGGGCGTGACGCGCGACAAGGAGTATGACCTCACGCAGGGCAAGCCCGGGTCGCGGGTCGTGTGGTTCTCGGCCAATCCCAACGGCGAGGCCGAGGTGCTGCGGGTTACCTTCGTGCCCAAGCCTCGCATGAAGACCCTCTTTGTCGACCGCGATTTCAGCGAAATCGCCATCAAGGGGCGCCAGTCGATGGGCAATATCCTGACCAAAAACGAGATTCACCGCATCTCGCTCAAGGAGCGGGGCGGTTCTACGCTGGGCGGCCGCAAGGTGTGGTTCGACCGCGACGTGCTGCGCCTCAACTACGACGGCCGGGGCGAATACCTGGGCGAGTTCCACGGCGACGACCAGGTGCTGGTGGTGCTGGACAACGGCGAGTATTGCACCACTACCTCCGACGCCACCAACCACTACGACGCCAATATCCTGCGCATCGAGAAGTTCGAGCCCGACAAGGTGTGGACCGTGGCGCTCTTCGACGCTTCGCAGGGGTATCCCTACCTCAAGCGCTTTGTTTTCGAGCCGAGCAGCCGCAAGCAGAGTTTCCTGGGCGACAATCCCGCCTCGCGTCTGTTGCTGATGACCGATACCGCCTATCCGCGTATCGAGGTGACCTTCGGCGAGGGCGATGCCTTCCGCGAGCCGCTGGTGGTCGAGGCTACCGACTTCATTGCCGTGAAGGGTTTCAAGGCCAAGGGCAAGCGGCTCACCACCTATGCGGTGGCCGAGATTCGCGAACTGGAACCGCTGCGTCGCGAGGAGGATGAGACGGCCGAGGGTGAAACCCCGACCGACGAAACCAACCCCGAAAATCGGGTAGATACCCCGGAGGATAATCCCTCGGGACAAATGTCACTGTTTTGATTATGACAACACGTAAGTCACTTTTGTGTGCTCTGTTGGGGGCCGCGCTTTTATTCCCGGGTTGCCTGCGGGCCGGGGAACCGGTCTCGGAACCGTTGCAGGAAAAGCTGCAAGAGGAAGAGCCGTTGCGCCCCGTAGCGACTGCCGTTACCTTCGAAATCGGGCGGCAGAGCGCGCTCGATACCTATCTGTCGCCTATCCGTTATCGGGGGCTCGACGTGGCGTTGGGTTACGAACGGCTGCGGGCGGCGAGTTTCGCTCCCGAAAAATGGTTTACCCGTCACAATGTGCTGGCCAATTTTGCCACGATGACCAACGAGTCGGGCAGTGGTTCCATGCTCTCGTTCTACCTCGACTATTCGTTTGCCATGTTGCGTCGCTGGCAACTGCTCGACGGCCTGTGGCTGGCCGGTGGCGGTGAGGCGGCCCTCACGCTGGGCGGGCTCTACAACCAGCGCAACTCCAACAATCCGGCTACGGCCAAGGCCGCTATCGACCTGGGCGCCACGGCTATGGCTTCGTATCACCTGCGGGTGGGGCGGCTGCCGCTCACCTTCCGCTATCAGGTGTCGCTGCCGGTGGTGGGTGCCTACTTCTCGCCGGCCTTCGGTCAATCCTACTACGAGATGTTCTACATAGGCAATACCGGCGGTATTGTCCAGTTCGGGGCGTGGCACAACCGGGTAGACCTGCGCAACTACCTCTCGGTAGACCTTCACCTGGGCAAGATGGCTCTGCGGTTGGGATACCGGCAGTTGATGCGCACGACCCACGTCAACCACATCGACACCCAGGTGCTCAACCACATGTTCGTGTTGGGTATCTCGGGCGAGATATTCCGTTCGGCCCCTCCGGCCCGTCGGGTAGTGTCGCTCTATTATTAAAAGGAAAATAGGTTATGAAACGTAAACACATATCGGTAAAAACAGGATTGCTGCTGTCGATTCTCTCGCTCCTTCTGCTCTCGTCGTGCCACAAGGTCGAGGTTTTCGAAGACGACCCCTACGGCAACTTCGATGCGCTGTGGACCATTCTCGACGAGCGGTACTGTTTCTTCGAATATAAGGATATAGACTGGAGCCAGGTGGGCATGAAATACCGCAAGAAACTGACCGAGCGGATGACCTCGGAAGAGCTCTTCGACGTGTGCGGCGACATGCTCATGGAGTTGAAAGACGGCCATGTGAATCTGGTTTCGGCCCACAATACGTCGCGCTATTGGGATTGGCTGAACAACTCGCCCGAGAACTATCAGGAGCGGCTCGTCGACGAGTATTACCTCAACTTCGACTACCGTTATACGAGCGGTATCAAATACAAGATTCTGCCCCAGAACGTGGGGTACATGTACTACGGCAGCTTCTCGAGTGCTATCGGCGAGGGTAACCTCGACCAGATACTGGCCTATCTGGCCACTTCGACGGGACTGATTATCGATGTGCGCAGCAACGGTGGCGGTTCGCTGTCGAATGTCGAGACTCTCGTCTCGCGCTTCATCAATCAGGAGACGCTTGTGGGCTATATCTCGCACAAGACTGGGCCCGGGCATCAGGATTTCTCGGAACTCTATCCCATCAAATACAAACCTTCGAACCGCATCCGGTACCAAAAGCCGGTGGTGATACTGGCCAACCGGGGTACATTCAGTGCGGCCAACAACTTCGTGTCGGTGATGAAGGCGTTGCCCAATGTCGTAGTCATGGGCGATATTACCGGCGGCGGCAGCGGGTTGCCCTTTTCGTCGGAGCTGCCCAACGGCTGGAGCATCCGCTTCTCGGCCTCGCCCATATACGACGTGAATCGCGAGCACACCGAGTTTGGAGTGGCTCCTACCGAAGGCTTCAAGATGGATATGGATCTGGAACAGGCCACCCAAGGGCACGACTCCATTCTCGACCGGGCCATCGCCTATATCGCTACGGGTGGAGCGTGAGGGGCGGTGCACCCTTGCCGCGGGTAAACTTTGTAACCCGATTCATTGTATAATAGGTAAACTTCTTGTATATTTGTGCTGTCGTTTGCGGACGTGGCGTAATTGGTAGCCGCGCTAGACTTAGGATCTAGTGTCTTGCGACGTGTGGGTTCGAGTCCCGTCGTCCGCACCAGAGAGGAAGGGGAGAGTTGAGATACCCCTTGTATGTTATAGAGCCTGCGAGAATTTCTCTCGCGGGCTTTTTTTGTGTCGTTTACAAAACCGACAGGGGGGGGGAGGAATAGGTGTAGCGGGGAAACCGATTGCGCTGGGAACGTTACTTCTTGAGGGATAGGGGATTATTGGCTCCCGGTTGAAAACAATGGATATGAAAATCTTTTCTTTATTTAAATTGTATTACCAAATATGAAATTAAAAAAAAGTAAAAATTTGATTTACAAAAAATAATTTATAGTTTTACGAAACATCAAAAAAATGTAGTTAATACTTAATCTCAATCAAACACAGTTATCATGAAAAAATTGGCCATTGCACTAATGGCCATGTGTTGCGGGTGTCAACTGGCCACCGCGCAAATCGACGTTCTGTCGATTACACCATTGCCGGAGACACAGGGCAAGGGGTTTTATCACCCGACATTTTCACCAACGGGGGACTATCTGTTGTTGACGGGAGCCAACTTCAAGGGGCTTACGAAATACGATTTGTCATCGGGGCAGATGACTCGGCTCACCGATGTGGAGAATGCCGGGTACTATCCGCAGATTTCCGATGGTGGCAAGGTGGTGGTATTCCGCGAAGTGGAGTATAAGAAGAACCGCCGGTTCACCTCGATCAAGAGCATCAATCTCGAGAACGGCAAGGTGAGCCGGATCGACAAGGCTTCGCGCCAGTTATACCCCTTTACCTTGTCGGGGGTATGTTGCGCATAGCCAAGGGCAAATCGATCAAGAGCAAACGGTTGGCTACCGACATGCGCACACCGGTAGAGGAGTCGCTGATTGTCGCCATCGAGGACCGTTCGCTGGTGCTCTACCGGGGCAACAAGCGCATCGTACTCAACCCCAACGGCGACGGCAGCTACATCTGGCCCTCGATTTCGCCCGACAACAAACACATCGTGTACATGGCGCTGCACGACGGTTGCAACACCTTTGTGTGCGACCTCGACGGCAAGAACAAGGTGAACCTGGGCTATCTGGGTGCTCCCGTGTGGCTGGGCAACGACTGGATTGTGGGCATGGTCGACATCGACGACGGCCACCAGACCATCTCGTCGACCCTGAAGGCGGCCCGCATCGACGGCTCTCTGCGTCAAGACCTGCCTACCCCCGATACGAAGATAGCCATGTATCCTGCCGCTTCGACTGATGCCGTGGCATACGAGGCCAACGGGCAGATCTATGTGATGAAACTACGAGTACGTTAACCTTAGCAATCATTTCCCATGAAAAAAATAATCTCACTGGCTGCAGCTTCGCTGTTGGCATTGAACCGCGACGGCAGCCGACCTTACCGATGTAAGGATATATATCAATCCCGGTCACGGCGGCTGGAACGGCGAGAACGACCGGAATATCGAGACCCTTACCCATGCCCTGGGCGATACGCTGGGCTTCTGGGAATCGTCGTCGAACCTCTCGAAGGGGCTCTATCTGCGCGACCTGCTCGAGGCGGCTAATGCCACGGTGTACATGTCGCGCGAGGATAACCGAAGCGGATACCGCGACAATCAGTATCTGCCCGACGACCAGCAGATTACCGACACCGGCTATGGCGACCGTCCGTTGAGTACGATTGCCGAAGAGGCCTCGGCCAACAACGTCGATGCCTTCCTCTCCATCCACAGCAATGCGGCGGGAAGCACCTCGGCCGTGAACTACCTCTACCTGATGTGTCCCGGCAACGGCGGCGAGGGTGACCAGAACTTCAGAGACCCTGCTACCAAGGCGCTTGCCGATGCCGCCTGGCCCCACATCTGGAACAACCCGCTCACGGTGTGGACCCACTACACCGCTACCAATACCAAGATTGCAGCCTTCGTAACCAGCTACACGGTTATCGGTACGGCGCTCACCGTGCCGGGATTTCTCTCGGAGGGTGAGTTTCACGACTACAAGCCCGAGACTCACCGTCTGCTCAACGAGGACTACCGCCACCTCGAGTCGCTGCGCTTCTACTACTTCTATTGCGACTACTTCGGGGCCGACTTCCCCGAGACCGGCGTGCTGTGCGGCGACGTGCGCGACGCACACGAGCGGCTGACCGAGAAACTCTACACCCCCTATGTCAACGGTTCGAAAGACCAGTATCTGCCCTTGAACGGGGCCCACGTGTCGCTCTACGACGACTCGGGTTCGCTGTGCGGCGAGTATACGGTCGACAACGACTACAACGGTGTGTTTGCCTTCTGGAACCTGGAGCCGGGCAACAACACCGTGGTGCTCGCTTGGGAAGCTCCCGAGGGGGTTGAGGCTGCGGCTCGCTACAACGTATACCGCGACGACCAACTGCTCGAGACGGTCGAGGAGACCACCTATACCGATACCGGTCTGGAAGCGGGCAAGACTTATCGCTATGCCGTAACGGCCGTGTATGGCGATTACGAGACCGAGCCGGCTACCGAAACCGTTTCGACGGTGATAACGGGTATCGAGCAGACCGAACAGGCCTTGACCGTTTATCCCAACCCGACCGACGGTCTGGTGAATATCGAGCTGGCCGAGCCGATACAGACGATTCAGGTTTACGACATGAACGGCCGTCTGGTATTGCGCCGCGACCATCTCTCGGCCATGCGCGAGACCATCGACCTCTCGGATTGCAAACCGGGCAACTATCTGTTGAAGGTAAACAGCTTCACGTATAGAGTTATACGTAAATAGCAAGTAGTGTTTTTTGTTGGAGGGGCGGCCGCTGTCAAGCGGCCGTCTCTTTTTTTATGGGGTGTGTAGGTCTATGCGATGAGGTGCATGTGCCGGGATATACCGGTGGGCGACAAGGGGAACTGCATCTTCTTGCAGCATGTGGTATCGGGAACAGAATGATACGACCGGTGTATCACCCGGTGAGGGCATCTGGCCGCTTCGGGTCAGAGGGGGGTATTTGTGCAGGGATAAATGTCGTTGGGGCAGGTACAAAAAAAAATTGATTGTCTCACGACAACCAATCTTTGTTAACCTTAAATCTAATACCATGAAAAACACAGTGCAAATATAGTGCTTTTATATGTTGTACAACATATTTTTGGCGAAAAAGTTTCTCTGTTTAACTCTTTTTTAAAGATAAGAGCTCTGTTTTAAAAGAAAGAAAGAGAAATGCTCCCGATTTTGGGGTCGGGAACATTTCTCTTAACATTTTCGTGGAGTTATTGGATGTCGATGCTGTTGAGCAAATCGACCTTGCCTTCGTTCACCAGTTTGAGGATGAGTTCGCCAAACAGTGTATTTTGCCAGGCGAACCAGGGACGGGTGAAGTTGTTGGGGTCGTCTTTGTGGAACGACTCGTGCATGAATCCCGTACCGGCGTCGGTCTTCATCAGCATCTCGATGCAGGCTTTGATTTCCTGGTCGTCCTGGCTGGTAAAGGCCTTCATCATGATACTCATGGGCCATACCATGTCGTAGCCGATGTGGGGGCCGCCTATGCCTTCGCCGGCCTTACCTTTGAAGAAGTAGGGGTTGTCTTCGCTCCAGACGAAGCGGCGGGTGTTCTGGTAGATGGGGTCGTCTGCGTCTACATCGCCCAGGTAAGGCATGGCCAGCAGGCTGGGCACGTTGGCGTCGTCCATGAGCAGCTGGTTGCCGAAACCGTCGACTTCGAAGGCGTAGATTTTACCATATTTCGGGTGGTTGTACACGGCATATTTCTGCAGGGCGGTCTCTACCTCCTGAGCCAGGTCGGTGCACTCCCGGGCCAGCGCTTCGTTGTGGTTGACGGTGCGCAGAATCTCGGCCGACTTCCGCAGCGAGGTGACGGCGAAGAAGTTGGAGGGGATGAGGAACTGGAAGGTGGTGGCGTCGTCCGACGGGCGGAAGGCCGAGCAGATGAGCCCCACGGGTTTCACGGGGTTGCCCAGACCCATGTTGGTCATCGTGTCGAGAGCCCGCTCGGTGCGGCGCATGAACTTATAGGGGCCCACGCCCTCTTTGCGTTGTTGCTCCTTGAAGGTGCGCAGGATGTGGGTGATGGCGTTGATCCACTCGTCGCCGAAGACCGAGGCATCGCCCGTCACCTTCCAGTAGTGGTAGGCGAGGCGGATGGGGTAGCAGAGCGAGTCGATTTCCCATTTGCGCTCGTGCAGTTCGGGTTTCATGTCGGTGAGGTCGCTCATCCATTCGCCGCCGGTGGGGCCCATGTTGAAGGCGTTGGCATAGGGGTCGATGTTGATGCACTTGAACTGGCGGTTGATGACGCCGGCCAGCATCTTCTTCAACTGCGGGTCTTCGTTGGCCAGCTGTACGTAGGGCCATACCTGGGCACCCGAGTCGCGCAGCCACATGGCGTGGATGTCGCCGGTGTATACAAAGGTGTCGTCGTTGCCGTCGAAGTGTACGGTGGTGTCGAGCGTGTTGGGGAAACAGTTCTCGAACATCCAGGCGAGGCGGGCGTTGGTAAGCAGGGCCTTCACCCGTTTGATCTGTTTCTCTACGGCACTTGACACGAACAGACGCTCTTGCGGGCGCTGGCTGGTGTACTGCACGCGGGTGTTGTCCTGACGGGCAACAGCCACGGGAGCGGTGGCTGCCTGGGTGTAGGATACCCCGCAACCGAGGGCTACGCACAAGCAGCTTATTTTTGCGATAGTTTTCATAAAAAATAGGTTAGTGAAAATAATGATTAGTAAATAGAGATTTCGTTTAATGACGGCCCGGTGTCTCGAGCACCACCATCACGGGGAAGTGGTCGGAGGGGGTGCGGGCCTGATAGGCCTCGATGTCGATCTCCTCGGGGTAGTCCTCGACCTGAGCCTTGCCGCTGTCGTGGCGGATGGTGCGGTAGCTGTCGGTGAGCACACCGTACTTCTGCACCTGGAAATCGGGCGACACGAACACGTGGTCGATTCGGCTGCGGGTGTAACTATTGGGGGCAAAGCCGTTGAAGGTGCCGTTGAGGGCATAGCGCAGCCGAGCCGCCTCGAAGGCGTCGCGCAGGGCACCGCTTTCGGTGAGAGCCCGGTAGGAGCGGTGGGTCTGGTCTACGTTGAAGTCGCCGGTGAGAATGACAGGCAGCCCCTGGCCCAGCGTCCTCATTTTCTGTTGCACGAGGTAGGCGCTCTCGACGCGGGCCTCCTTGCCGATGTGGTCCATGTGCAGGTTGAAGAAGAGGAACTCGAGCGAGCTCTCCTTATCCTTGAAGTGACCCCACGTGCAGATACGGGGCAGGACGGCATCCCAGCCCACACTGGGGGTGTCGGGCGTCTGGGAGAGCCAGAAGTCGCCGTGGTCGAGCAGCTCGAAACGGCTGGTGCGGTAGAAGATGGCGGCATGTTCGCCCCGCTCTCCACCGTCGTCACGGCCCACACCTATGTAGTCGAAGCCCGGCAGGCGGTTCTTCAACGTATCGAGCTGATGCTTGAGCCCCTCTTGCGTGCCGAAGAGGTCGAAGTCGTGGAACCGGATGAGGTCGGCCATGACTACACAGCGCTGGCCCCAGCCGTCGCCCTGAGCTGAGTCGCCGGCGTTGGCATTTCTCAGGTTGTAGGAGGCCACGGTAAACGTGCAGCTCCTTTTGGGCTGGCAGCCGTAAAGGCCCAGCGCCAGAACGAGAACCGACACGATTCCCGTCCACTTGACAATACGGTTTGGCATAATGTGAATATTGGTGTTCAAATATACGACATTTTACTCATTCTCCAAAGAGAAGGAATAGGGGGCATCGGCCGGATTGGTTCCCCGCTTGCGATTGGGCTTCGAGTCCATGACGAACTGCACCCGTCCGCCCTGGCTGAGGGTCTCGTGGGTGAGGTAGTTGTGGTCGTAGCCCTTGCCGTTTACCTTCATGGAGCGGATGTAGGGCGTTTCGGCGCTGTTGTCCGGGGCCTCGATGGTGAGCGTTTTGCCGTTCTCGAGATGGAGGAGAGCCTTCTGGAAGAGGGGCGTGCCCAGTACGTACTGGTCGGTGCCGGGGCAAACCGGATAGAAACCGAGGGCCGAGAAGATGTACCAGGCCGAGGTCTGGCCGTTGTCCTCGTCGCCGCAATAGCCGTCGGGGGTGGCGGCGTAGAGCTTGTGCATGATTTCGCGGATGCGGCTCTGGGCTTTCCACGGTTGGCCCGAGTAGTTATAGAGGTAGACCATGTGCTGGATGGGCTGGTTGCCGTGGGCATACTGACCCATGTTCATCACCTGCATCTCGCGCATCTCGTGAATCATGTCGCGGCTCTCCATACCCAGGTAGCTGGGCATGACGAATACCGAGTCCATCATGTGGTTGAAGACGGAGGCACCGCCCATCAGGTCGATGAGCCCTTGCGGGTCGTGGAACACGCAGAAGCTCCAGTGCCAGCTGTTCCCCTCGCAGAAGTCGCCGCTCCAGTCGGTTGCCTGGAACTGGGGGTTGAAGCGGCCCTGGTCGTCGCGGCCCACCATGAGCCGTTCCTGCGGGTTGTATACCTGGCGGTAGTTGAGGCTGCGCTGTTTGTAGATGCCGATTTCGCTGTCGGGTTTGCCCAGCCGTTTGCCCAAGGTGTAGATGCACCAGTCGTTGTAGGCATACTCCAGCGTGCGGGCCACGCTCTGCCCCACGCCTATGTTGCTGGGCACATAGCCCAGGCGGTTGTAGGCCTCGAAGGCCACGCGGCCCGACGCCGTCCCCTCGAGGTGGGCGTTGGCTCCGTGTTTCAGGGCCTCCCACAGTTTCTCAATATCGTATCCGCGTATGCCCTTGACGTAGGCGTCGGCTACAATCGAGGCCGAGTTGTTACCAATCATGCAGTCGCGGTGGCCCGGGCTGGCCCATTCGGGCAGGAATCCGCTCTCGCGGTAGGCGTTGACCAACCCCTCCTGCATCTTGTGGTTCATCGAGGGGTATACGAGGTTGAGCAGCGGGAAGAGCGAGCGGAAGGTGTCCCAGAAACCGGTGTCGGTAAACATGTAGCCGGGCAATACCTGGCCGTTGTAGGGGCTGTAGTGGACGGCCCGGCCCACGGCGTCGATTTCGTAGAAGGTGCGGGGGAAGAGTACCGAGCGGTAGAGGCAGGAGTAGAAGGTGCGCAGGTCGTCGATGCGGGTGTCGTCGATTTCGATGCGCGACAGCACCTGGTTCCACCGTTTCTTACCCAGCTTGACCATGCGGTCGAAGTTGCCGTCGCCCAGCTCCTTCAGGTTCAGTTCGGCCTGTTCGGGGCTGATGAACGACGAGGCCACCCGGGCGTGCACCTGCTCGCCCTGGCGGGTCGAGAATCCCACGATGGCTCCGGCGTGGTTGCCCCGGGCCTCGTTTTGGTTGGTCTTGATGGCGTTGTCGAGAGCCACGGCCGTGAACTTGAACGGCTTGTCGAAGACGATGACAAAGTAGTTTTTGAAATTCTCGGGAACACCGCCCGAGTTGCGGGTCGAGTAGCCTATGATTTTGTTCTCCTCGGGAATGATTTTCACGGCCGAACCCCGGTCGAAGGCATCGACAACGACGTACGAGTTGGCCTCCTCGGGGAAGGTGAAGCGGAAGAGAGCCGCCCGGTCGGTCACCGTCATCTCGGTCGTCACGTCGTGGTCGGCCAGGTAGACGCTGTAATAGTAGGGTTTGGCCACCTCGGCCTTGTGCGAGAACCAGCTGGCCCGTTGGTTCTGGTCGAATACCACGCCGCCGGTCACCGGCATGATCGAGAACTGTCCGTAGTCGTTCATCCAGGGGCTGGGCTGGTGGGTCTGTTTGAAGCCCTTTATCTTGTCGGCTGTGTAGGTATAGGCCCAGCCGTCGCCCATATCGCCGGTTTGGGGGGTCCAGAAGTTCATGCCCCACGGCATGGCAATGGCCGGGTAGGTGTTGCCGGTAGAGAGTTCAAATTTCGACTGGGTACCCACGAGCGGGTTCACATAGTCGACGGGCGAAAACTTGGCAAAAAGCGGGAGCCCGCAAATGAGAGCACTGATAAAAAACAATTTACGATAAATCGAATGTCGCTTCATGGCGTGATAATTGAAGTAATATAAAATAAGCGAAAAATGTTGTAATTCTCAACGAGCCCCGGTTGTGGGCAGCCGGTGAGGCGGCCGTCCCCTTGGCAGGCAACCGCAAACGAGTGTTCAAAGATAATGAAAGAGACGAACCGAGGCAAATGAAAACGGTGATTTCTGTTTGTTTCAGTCTTTTCCTTTCACTATCTTTTCATAAGATAGGATTCGGCTCGGCATAGTCAAATGTTGAAAACTTTGTTTTCCATTTGCCTCTGCTCTCGCCTTTTTTGTATCTTTGTTCCACGAAGACAGGATGCGGCTCGGCCAAGCAAATTTTGCAAGCAACTTTGCTTTGCTCTCGCCTTTCACTATCTTTGCACCAGCATTATGGGCAGAATACTTTCAATAGATTATGGGAAAAAGCGCACGGGTATTGCGGTGACCGACCCGCTGCAGATTATCGCCAACGGTTTGACTACCGTCGCTTCGTCGCAACTCATCGAGTTCCTCACGCAATACATGCAGCGCGAGGAGGTCGAGCGGGTGGTCGTGGGGCTGCCGCGGCAGATGAACAACGAGCCGTCGGAGAGCATGCGCTACATCACCCCCTTTGTCAACCGGTTCAAGAAACTGTTCCCGCAGGTGCCTGTCGAGTTTTTCGACGAGCGGTTCACCTCGGTGCTGGCTCATCGGGCCATGCTCGACGGCGGTCTGCCCAAGATGGCCCGCCGCAACAAGGAGCTTGTCGACGAGATAAGCGCTACGATTATCCTCAGAGATTATTTGGAAAGTAAAAAACAATAAGATATGGTATTACCTGTTTACCTGTACGGACACCCCGTCATTCGTAAGGAGACCGAAGAGATCGATGCTTCTTACCCTCAGCTCAAAGAGCTGATTGCCAACATGTATGAAACGATGTATGCCACCGAGGGTATCGGGTTGGCAGCTCCGCAGATAGGTCTGTCGATACGGCTCATCGTCATCGATGCCAGCCCCATGGCTGAATACTTCCCCGACTGCGAGGGCAAGAAGCTGACCCTTATCAATCCCGTGCTCGAGGTGCTCGAGGATGGTCCCAAACAGACCCGCGAGGAGGGTTGCCTCAGCTTGCCCGGCATTCACGAGCCGGTGCCCCGCATCGAGAAGATTCATCTTAAGTGGCTCGACGAGGATTTTGTGGCTCACGACGAGGTGATCGAGGGCTACCTCTCGCGTGTGGTACAGCACGAGTATGACCACCTGGAGGGCAAGGTCTTCATCGACCGCATCTCGCCCATACGCAAGCAGCTCATCAAGTCGAAGCTGGTCAACATCATCAAGGGACGCGTACGTTGCGACTATCGGGTGAAAGCGACACCCGTCAAAAAATAAAACTCATTTCAAAATCTTCTTATCTGCTTTTATATGGCCGACGACAAGAAAGTTATATTCTCGATGGTGGGCGTGAGCAAAATGTTCCCGCCCCACAAACAAGTATTGAAAGACATTTATCTCTCGTTTTTCTACGGGGCCAAGATCGGTATTATCGGTCTCAACGGCTCGGGAAAATCGACCCTGCTGAAAATCATCGCCGGGGTGGAGAAGTCGTACCAGGGCGAAGTGGTATTCTCGCCGGGCTACTCGGTGGGTTACCTCGAGCAGGAGCCCAAGCTCGACCCCGAAAAGACGGTGAAGGAGGTGGTGCAGGAGGGCGTGCAGCCTATCCTCGACCTGCTGGCCGAGTATGAAAAGGTGAACGAGTCGTTTGGCGACCCCGAAGTGCTCGAGGATCCCGACAAGATGGATGCCCTCATGGCTCGCCAGGCCGAACTGCAAGACCATATCGACGCCTCGGATGCCTGGAATATCGACAACAAGCTGGAGCAGGCGATGGATGCTTTGCGCTGTCCGCCCGAAGACCAGCTTGTGAAATACCTCTCGGGGGGTGAACGCCGCCGGGTGGCCCTCTGCCGCCTGCTGTTGCAACAGCCCGACATCCTGCTGCTCGACGAGCCTACCAACCACCTCGACGCCGAGTCGATCGACTGGCTCGAACAGCACCTGCACCAGTATCCCGGTACGGTTATCGCCATCACGCACGACCGTTACTTCCTCGACCATGTGGCCGGCTGGATTCTCGAACTCGACCGCGGCGAGGGTATCCCCTGGCAGGGCAACTATACCTCGTGGCTCGAGCAGAAGACCAAACGCATGGAGATGGAGGAGAAGCAGGCCAGCAAACGCCGCAAGACCCTCGAGCGCGAGCTGGAGTGGGTGCGCATGGCTCCCAAGGCCCGCCAGTCGAAGGGTAAGGCTCGTCTGAACTCCTACGACAAACTGTTGAACGAGGACCAGAAGGAGCGCGAAGAGAAGCTCGAAATCTTTATCCCCAACGGTCCCCGTCTGGGCAACAAGGTGATCGAGGCTCACGGTGTGGCCAAGGCTTACGGCGACAAGCTGCTCTTCGACAACCTCGACTTTGTGCTGCCGCCCAACGGCATCGTGGGGGTAATCGGTCCCAACGGAGCCGGCAAGACCACCCTCTTCAAGCTCATCATGGGGCAGGAGCAGTGCGACAAGGGTTCGTTCGAGGTGGGCGAGACGGTGAAGATTGCCTACGTAGACCAGACCCACAAGGACATCGACCCCGCCAAGACCGTCTATCAGGTAGTGTCGGGCGGTCTCGACACCTTCCGCATGGGAGGCCGCGACATGAATGCGCGGGCTTATCTGTCGCGATTCAACTTCACGGGAGCCGACCAGGAGAAACTCATCGGGGTGCTCTCGGGTGGCGAGCGTAACCGCCTGCACCTGGCCATGGCGCTCAAGGAGGAGGGCAACGTGCTGCTGCTCGACGAGCCTACCAACGACATCGATGTGAACACGCTGCGGGCACTCGAGGAGGGTCTCGAGAATTTTGCCGGCTGTGCCGTTGTCATCTCGCACGACCGCTGGTTCCTCGACCGCATCTGTACCCACATACTCGCCTTTGAGGGCGACTCGAAGGTGTTCTTCTTCGAGGGTTCCTACTCCGAGTACGAAGAGAACAAGAAGAAACGCCTGGGCGATGTGGAGCCCCACCGGGTGCGCTATCGCAAGTTTATGGCATAAATATACGTTTTATATACCGCATAAAGTCACGGCGGGCCGCAAGGTTCGCCGTGACTGTTTTTGGGGGGAGGGGAGGATTTGAGGGGACCGATGGCTGCCTTCACCCTGTGGAGACAGCTCTTTCCGGCCGGCCTTTTCGGGTGGCTGTTCAATCTTTTTTTCACCCGATACGGCCCCGAAAGTCTCATATTATTTAGTCTTATTGTATATTTCTTTTGACTTAATGCAGTTTTTTTACAAAAATTATTTGCAATTCGATAATTTTTTGTAGATTTAGGCATCGAAAAGAATAGTAATAATCATCTAAACATTTTAATTTGAAATATTGAAATCTAAATCTCTATACTATGAACCTAATCCTCAGCTAGATATTTCCCCTTTATTTTAAACCCACCTTAAATTGTTGAATTATGCGAAAATCTATTCTGAAAATGTTCTCCGTGGCTGTCTGCCTGTCAATCGGATTTTTTGTAAATGCGTCCGACTTCTCGACCGATGGTGTATATTACAATGTGCTTTCGGCCGACGACCTTACGGTAGAAGTGGCCCCGGGCCCGATTCCGGCCTATTCCGGAACTGTGCGAATCCCCGAAGAGGTTACTTTCGAGGGTAAAACGTATACGGTAACGGGAGTTGGGGCAACGGCATTCCAAGATTGTGAATCGTTGCTTGGTGTCATCCTTCCCGAGTCGGTTACCGCGATTGGCGAGTCGGCCTTTTCGGGGTGTACCAATATGGTCTCTCTGGACATTCCGGCAGCCGTCTCCTCGATAGGTCCATCGGCCTTTTATAGCTGCCGGGCGTTGGAAGAGGTTGTTTTGCCCACGGGTATCGAAGTGCTTAGCACCTCGATGTTTGCCAGTTGCAGTAGCCTGACGAAGGTGACCGTGCCGTCGACGGTATCGAAAATCGAAGACTCGGTGTTCGAATTTTGCGGCAACCTGTCGGATGTAACCGTACCCGACGGGGTCTCTTTGATTGGTAATTATGCCTTCTCGGGCTGTAGTTCGCTCACCGAGCTGGTGTTCCCGGCCAGTGTCGACTCGATAGGCGAGTATGCCTTGTGGGATTGCAGTGGCCTCACCACCTTTCGCATCCCCGATGGCATTGCCCACATTGCCCCCTCTACCTTCAGCGGATGTAGCGGTTTGGAAGAAATCGAATTTCCGACTTCGATCAGAACCATTGGCAATTCGGCCTTCTACGATTGCACCGGTTTGAAGTCGATTGTGCTCCCTGAAAACCTTACCTCGATAGGCGACGAAGTCTTTTATTATTGCACGGGTTTGGAGTCGGTCGAGATGGGCGAGTCGGTTACCTCGATTGGCGAGTGGGCCTTTTACGAGTGCCGGAGTCTGAAATCCATACAGTTGTCCGATAAGGTGACGGCGATAGGCAACTGGGCTTTTGCCGGTTGCATCGCTTTGACCGAAGTTGACCTGCCCGACCAGCTGACCAGCCTGGAGCATCACACCTTTTACGGTTGTACCCGGCTGAGTTCCATCAATTTGCCTGCTCATATAAAGTCACTGGAGTATTCGTCGCTCGAGAATTGTTCGGCTTTGGCCGGCATCGACCTGCCCGAGGGGCTGGAGACCATCAGCTACAACGTGTTTGTGGGGTGTTCCAAGCTGGAGTCGATAACGATTCCCTCTACGGTTACCTCTATCGGTGCGTCGGCCTTTGCCAACTGTACGAAGTTGGAGTCGATTGTAATTCCCAAGGGAGTAAGTTCGCTGGGTTATTCGGTATTCAACGGTTGCAGCGCTCTGAAATCGGTCGACATTCAGGCACCGCTTACGGCAATCGAGTCGTATATGTTTGTCGATTGCAGCGCTTTGACCTCGCTGCAAATTCCGGAAACCGTTCAGTCGATAGGTGCGCACGCCTTTGAAGGATGCAGCAGCCTCGTAAGCGTGAATATCCCCGAGGGAGTAACCGAAATTTCATCCGAACTCTTCAAGGGTTGTGTGGCCCTTACCTCGATAAAACTGCCTTCGACGGTGAAGGTAATCAGCGACGGAGCCTTCGACGGGTGTACCGGACTGACCATGGCCGAGTTGCCGGAGGGTACGACCATGGTAGGCTTTTCGGTATTCTACGAGTGCACGGGCTTGCGCACGGTTAAGTTGCCCTCGACGATAACGGCGATCGGTTTCGAGGCGTTTGCCGGTTGTCCGTCCATCACATCGGTGGTATCGCTGAGTACCACAGCTCCGGTGTTGAGCGAGTCGGCCTTCGACGAAACCGTTTACAACACCGCCGAGCTGCTTGTGCCCGATGGCTCGGTAGACTCCTACAAGACAAGCGATGGCTGGAAACTGTTCAAGAATATACAGGTAAACAATCCCTCGGGTATCGACAATTGCGCCGATGCTGCCCTGCAGGTGGTAGTCGATGGCAACCGCATTCGCATAGAGGGCGCTGCCGACAACCTGCCGGTCGAGGTGTACAGTTTGGGTGGCCAGTTGGTATATCGGGGTGAAGCCTCGAATATCGAACTCCCGGGTTCTGGCATGTATCTGGTAAAAGTAGCACGGCAGACTGTCAAAGTGGTTTTGTAGATAATTTTTGTTGAATAGGGCGAGAGGGCTGTATCCTATGTTGAGGGTACGGCCCTCTTGGTTATATTGGGCGCCTGTGTGGGGAATGGCTTCATTCCCCGTTTTGCGGCCTTCCCGGGACGGTTCGTCGTGACAATCGAGCCGGTTGTCTAAACTATTTTCAAAGGCCGTAAGTCTGTTATTTCTTTGTAGCGAAAAGAAAGGACAACCGCGATGAACAGTCGATTGAAAACAGGAGCTTTACTCGTCGTGCTGTCGACCCTTTGGATGGCAGTCTGGGCCGATGCACCGCTCAAATCGTACAAGGATATACCTTCGCCCGAGCGGAATGCTCGCCTCATTACCGAGGCCATGCAGAGCCGGTTGGGGCTTACCGAAAAGCAGTACAAGAAGGTGTACAAGATTCAGCTTGTCGAATAGAAGACCATATTCAAATACAGACCAACTCCACAGAGGGGTATGGAAAAAGGTTCAGGAGAGATGCCGCCCCAGGGCCATCGTATGGAAGGCGGCCGACCGCACAGAGGTGGCGGTTTTGAAGGTATGGGAGGCGGTCGGCCTCCCATGCCTCCTCGAGAAATGGATTGGAATGATGACCGTCCCGACCCTGAAAAGATAGCCAAGAACCTGACGAAAGCGGCTCAGAAGCGCGACAAGAAGCTGAAGAAGGTGCTCGACAAGGGTCAGTATGAGCAGTGGCTCAGGCTCGAAGATGAGGTGATGGCTCCCTTCCGGTTCAAACCCGAACCAGACCGACCGGGCAGGCCAGGCCCAAAAAATGTAGAAACTCTCTTTCGATAAAAGATAAAATAGGTGTTTTAGGTATTCAACGTAACGGATTGCCCGAGGTGATATTCAGTCTTGCACCTCGGGCAATTTTTTTTTTTGTTTTGATGTGGAGTGATTTGCTCGGTCCCTTCGATAATAGTCCCCCCTCTTTACCCCTTTCTTCACTTTTTTAATAGATGGCAAAAAGAGCGGCAGGTTATGCTTCAATATAAAGAATCCAAATAAAAATTCAAATCGATATTGATTTTGTGCGAATTTAGTAGCAAATTTGTATTACAATACTCCACGAATGTCGAAAACATTTCGTATATTTGTAATGTCATCGCAAGATGATAATTACATATTGATGAAAGTGTATTGCTTCCCTTGAATAGAAATCTGGAAAATTTCATTGCGTAAAGGAAGAAACGACATTCATCTCTTGTTCTGTCATATATCATTCCCGATATATAACAGCAAGTGTGGGGTATTGTTTATTACGCAAAGGTTATTCCAGAACCTCTATTCAATAAGCAATCAACTTCACACTTTCTTTATTTAAATATAAATTCGGTATTGGGGGTTGGACCGAACAATATTTTCATTATGAGACTTATTATTCTGTCAGGGGAAGATAATTGTGGGAAGACCACTACCCTTAATAGTCTTGCGAACAAAATTGAAATAAGTGGATTATATTTGAAAGAGAAGATTCCCAAAGGAAATCCACAACAGAAAGACTTCGATTATGTTTTTTACAAAAATCCTGATTACTCGGGAAAACCGATAATCATATCTACATGGGGTGATTATCCTCAGTTGTTACAAGAGTGTTGTGAAAAATACATTGATGCAGAACTAATCGTCTGTGCATGTAATATGAGATTTATGCACGGACGAAAGTTCAAACCATTTGTAGATGCCATGAAATACGACAGGTTTGCCACAATCGTATTAAAAAAAGACGAAATCAATCCAGAAAAGCAAGAGATTGCGAATGAAGAATATACTGATTATCTATATTCTATCTTAAAATATTTTGGAATACTATAACTATATTAACAAATAAAATTATGAAACGGATCACAATTTTGTTTATTACACTTGCTTGTACAATATTCTCAGTTCTATCTCGTCAAGCAAGAAATCCTTATGTAAATGCATTAAGACTTCATGGGAATGTATCCTGCGTAAAAATATACCATCAATGGTGGGAAACTAAATTTGGAGAACGGGTAAATAATACTAAAAACCTTAAAGCGACACTGTATTACGACAAAAATCATCGCCTTTTACACGTTGCGTCTGAAGATAATCCATACAATTATTTTTATGAATACAAATATAATGACGATGGAACTCTTTCTACTATAGACTGTTATTCGCACAGTGTTTTGACTCCAACTAATTATGAATTGAAATTCAAAATAAAACTTGTGAAAGAGAATAATACTACAGTAGGTTATCTCTATGAAGGAGTGCGTGGCACTGAAGAATGGAGACTATCTCCATATAATACCTATCCACGGTATGATGGATTTTGGGAGCCTTATCCAGTCCCTGGCGATAATATTCATAATCTACAAAATTACCTCTATATATTCGCCTTTGAAATTAAATCAGCACCTATGCGCCAGGAAGATCAGCGTTATGCTAACCTTTATAAATATAAATACGAATATAATTCAAAGGGTCAATTATCTATCATAAGCGACGAGGAACCCCTCGGCAAGGATGTATTATTGAGTTACGATAGCAAAGGAAATGTTATTTCTATGGATATTCATAAACTATATGGTTCAAGAGAAGATAAAGGAAGTCTATATACGTTTGAATATGAATATGGTAATTTCGAAGCATCAGAAAAATACAGAAGAGAGCATTATTTAAATTAAATAGCTCAAAAAGAATATGAGAGGGTTTCAATTGCAGAAGAAAAAAGGTTTGCAGAAGAAAGAGCTATAGACCAAAAATGGACACAGTGCATGCCTGAAATGGAAGAGTTTGCCCAAGCATTAACAGATGCAGATGTATTAAATGCTAAAGCTCCTAAACATTCTTTGGGTAAAAAGCAATTCTCTTCTTACAAAGAGATGGCGCGGCGGCAGGAAACGATAGAACCTTCTCCTGTTTAGCCCTCGGGACGAGATTACGAGATAGAAATGTCGTTACCAGATAAAGTGGTGATGCAATCCTGCATTTCTTTAATGGATAGGTCTCTTGGGGATTGGGAGACATTTTAAATCTATATATTATGTACACATTGAATTTTCCGAATGGAAATGTGCAGACTTATGCTTCGTATAATGATTTATTGACAGCTGCACGTCTTATGGGAGGAGAGGCAAAAATTATTAGTGGAAAGAATTATGCCTTTGTTCCTAAAAAGTAGGAGAAAAGCAGGTGGGTGAGAGACTCGCCCACCTCTGTCACTAATTTTAAGTGGTGAGAAATGATATGATAACCGAAAAATTTAATAATATGGGAATAAATGTAGAATCCAGTTCGAACAAGCCTTTTATGAAACGGGCAATGAACCGCATGGTATTTATCGCATTCGTCGTATTTGTCGCATGGACCGCAGTCTCATGTGGCAATCAAATGACACTAAAATCGGTAGGGACAATCGATTTGGATTCCATGATGGTAGAGGCAAAACCGTTGATTATACTCACGATTTATCAGAATGATGTATTGCCAGAGAAATATAATGAAATACGAGGAAGAATTGCAGAAGAATATGCCCGAAAAGCTAATGCAAGTAATTGGCTGCTGCGTGGTTATGCGGGAGGTATGTACCATATAGACCAAGCGAAATATGAGAGAATGGTCGAAGAGGCTGCCCAAAAAGTGTATAGTGAGGCTTGGGAAGAAATCCAATATATTGCAAAGAATAATTTTTCCAAAGAAGAATTTCCTTTTGGGGATATCGTAGATGGATATGTGTGTGAATTTATCGAGTTTTATTTCGATACGGCCGAGGATGTCGATGCAAGAGTCGTGTTGAGTAAACCGGTATTGGTCAAAGATGAAGAATCGTATGCCACTTTTACGGTGACGAATACGATGGATCAAACCGATTATCTGATAAAGCTGACCGAAGCCGATGAGGAAAACTACTATATAGAGGTGTCGGAGCTGTGATTTCTGTCTCTCTCGTTTAATTGTGAATATGTGATGAGAAACAAGTTGGAAGAAATCGGTTGTGGCGGAATTGTCAAAGAGGGCATCTTCGTCCGTTTCCCCGAGTTGGTCCCAGCCGTAGGTGATTGCTTTTGGCGGGAAGATAATGCACACAGGAAGATGCTGTTGGTTGGGGAAAGCAATTATTTCAATGATTCGGATATCCCGTATAGCGATTTTTTGAAGCCACAAGAGTGGTATTGCAATCCTGATGCAAAGTTGATTCCCGAATATCGAAAGTCCGATGTGAGTAACTGGAAAGGGTACAGGACTTTCACCCGGGTATATGATTGTATGAACAGGGTTCTCGACGAGCAGCACATCGCGCACGATAAATATGCCCTTGGCGAATCGGCCTTTTACAATTACTTTTTGCGTCCGGCGCACGATATCGGCCGTCGCAAACAGTTTGTGCCCCAGCCGGTCGACCTCGATGTGGCGGGGGAAGCGCTGACGGGGATTATCCGGGTTTTGGAGCCCGAGTTGATTGTGTTTCTCAGCAAGTTGGCCTACAATTCTTTTTTGAATTACTGTAAAGAAAAAGCGATTGTGTGGGAGGAAATTGCTATTGAGCTGGTAAATCACCCGGCTTCGTGGCGTTTTCATAATGCCGAAAAATCGGCTTGTTGCGGAAAGATAAAATTCGAGGCCTTGTTGCGTGAATACTGGATAGAATCGCCGGGAGAGTAACGTGCTTGAATAGGGATTTCAATCAAAAAGAGGTCGTGGGGCGTTTGTTATCCCCATGACCTCTTTTTTTTAACAAGGATAGTGATTGTTTCTTATTTCGCTCCCATCTTGCCGCCTTTGAGGCCTTTGCCCAGATTGAAGATATTTTGGTCGTAGCTGACGGTCTTCATGGCCGACTCGCGCTTGCGTTTGAGGGCGAGGTCGACCAGACGGTCCATGAGTTGGTCGAAGGGGATGCCCGATGCCTCCCACAGGTAGAACGAGAGGGAGCCGGGGATGGTGTTGATTTCGTTCACGTAGATGTTGCCGCTCTTGCCGTCGATCATAAAGTCGACGCGGGCCACGCCGTGGCACGAGAGCACCCGGAAGGTTTCGCCGGCCAGGAACTGCACGCGGGCGGTCTCCTCGGGAGTGAGGTCGGCCGGGATGCGTTTCTGGGTAGCCTGCATGCCTTTGTTCGACTTGCCGCCGCCCATGTACTTGTCTTCATAGGTGAGGATGTCTCCGCTCTTGATGGGCTCTTCGCATACCGAGGTGCGGTAGTCGTCGCAGTCGCCCAGTACCGAGCAGTTGATCTCTTTCAGCTCCTCGACCATATCTTCGATGACGATGCGGGTCGAGTATTTCTCGGCCACGTCGATTTTGGCGATGAGCTCCTCGCGGTTGTCGGCGTGCGAGATACCCACGCTCGAGCCCAGGTTGGCCGGTTTCACGATGACGGGGTAGCCGAGTTTCGTCTCAATCTCCTCGATAAGCTGGTCGCGCTGGGCAAACCACTGCTTGTCGGTGAACCACACGTAGTCGACGATGGGGATTCCGCTCTGCTGCATAATCATCTTCATGGTGATTTTGTCCATGCCGTTGGCCGAGGCCAGCGTGTTGCAACCGGCATAGGGGATGCCTATCGACTCGAGCACTCCCTCGAAGATGCCGTCCTCGCCGTTGCTGCCGTGCAGCACGGGCACCACGACGTCGAGTTTGGCCCAGATGTCGCTCCCGAAGAGGGGTTTCTTCTTGCGGTAGACGTTGTAGTCGCCGTATTCGGGAATCATGTATACCTCGGTACACATCTTTTGCAGGGCGGCCATGTCGCGGTAGTTCTTCACCGTGAGCAGGGCGTCGCCGCTGAACCAGCGGCCCTGTTTGGTTATGTATATGGGGACGATTTCGTACTTCTCCTTGTTAAAGGCATTGATGGCCTGCAGGGCCGAGATGACGGAGATTTCGTGCTCGGTCGAGCGGCCTCCGAAAAAAACACCAACGGTAGTTTTCATAATCTTTCTGTGCTAACGATATGTTTTGTTGTGTTGTGAATAATCGGGTTTACTTGAAGGTGTCGGGCAGGTCGTTCTCGTAGAGGACGGTGTCGCCGGCTTCGGCTACCTGGGCGAGGCGGGCCTGTGCTTCGGCAAAGGAGTCGGCCACGAAGAGCTTCTCTTCGGGGAAGTTCTCGGCCTGCAATCCGGCCAGAATGGCGTCGCGGTTGTAGCGGCCCACCACCATCACGTAGTCGCAGGCGGTGGCGAGCTGGCGGCCCAGCGTGCGGTTGTATTCGACCTGTTTGTCGCCCAGCTCGATCATGCCCGGGGTGATGGCGATGCGCTTGCCCTGGGTCATGCGGCGCAGCACGTCGAGTGCCATGCGGGCGCCGTCGGGGTTGGAGTTGAAGGCGTCGTCGATAATCGAGATGCCGCCGGGAGTCCGTTTCATGTTCAGGCGGTGTTCCACCTGCTCGATGCGGCTCACGCCGTATTGTATCGACTGCACGGGCACTTGCAGGTGCCGGGCCACGATGACGGCGGCCATGAGGTTCGACAGGTTGCACTCGCCGATGAGTTTCGTGTTCAGTTCGATGCGCTCGCCGCCGCCCACCACGGTGAATCGGGTGGCGTCGCTGTCGTAGCGGATGTTCTCGATGTGGTAGTCGGCTCCGGTGTCGGCGATGGTGTAGCGTTTCACCGGCACGTTGTCGACGGGGCGGTTGGCGATGTAGGGGAAGTCGTTGTTGACCACGGCAAAGCCCGAGGCGGGCAGGGCGTCGACCAGCTCGAACTTGGTGCGCTGCACATTCTCGATGCTCTTGAACGACTCGAGGTGCTGCTCGCCCACGGCGGTGATGATGCCTATCTGCGGATTCACCAGGTCGCAAATCTCCTTGATGTCGCCTATCTGCTTGGCACCCATCTCGCAGATGAATACGTTGTGGTAGGGCTTCATCTGCTCGCGCACGGTACGTATCACGCCCATGGGGGTGTTGAAGCTGCCGGGGGTCATCAGCACGTTGTACCGCTCGCACAAGATGCGGTAGAGGTAGTGCTTGGTGCTGGTCTTGCCGTAGCTGCCGGTAATGCCGATGATGGTGAGGCCGGGCATTTGGGCCAGTATTTGCTTGGCCTCGTTGTAATATTTGCGGTTGATCTGTTTCTCGACGGGCTGCATCAGCCAGTTGGCCGCCATCATCAGATAGGGGGCCAGGATGGCCAGAGCCAGCAGGGCGCGGCTGCCGTTATTGAGCGTAGTGGTAGCGGCAGAGAGGCCGGCAATGATGAGGGTCAGCAGCAGGGCGGCCACGTAGAGGCGGGTGGCCCGGCGGGTAAATACCAGCGGTTTCTTGTACTTGGCCTTCAGGTGGTTCACGCTCTTGTAGAGGGCGACCGTGATGGCGACAATCTGCACGAAGAGCGGCAGAAAGTTGGTCGAGAGCAGCAGGAGCAGAAACAGGTCGACGAGCCGCGATACCGAGGCGAACGATTCGCCTTTGAGCCAACGGTTGTAGCGGTCGTTGCGGTAGGTGTTCTGCTGCATCATCTGCAACTGGAATTTCACTTCGGTTGCGGTGTAGAAGAGCAGGGCCAGGAAGGTGATGATGGAGAGTATCTGAGTCATGATTTTTGTTTTATATCGGGCTGTAAAAAGTTTTGTACTACGGCATTAAACTCGTAGGGCTTGTCGAGGAAGCTGTAATGGCCGGCATCGTCGAAGGCCACGAGCCCGGCGTCGGGAATGAGGCGCTCCATGGTGCGGGCGTCGCGCAGGGGGGTGGCGGTGTCGTTCTTGCCCCAGATGAGGAGCACGGGGCACTGGATGCGGGGCATCACCGCCTTGAGGTCTTCGTTCACCACCTTGACCAGAATGTTGCGCATGGTGCCGGTGAGGGCGTTGTAGTCGGCCGACCCCGATTTGCGGCGATAGGCCTCGATGGTTTCGTCGGCCCGTTTGCGGCCCACGACGAGGGGGAGCAGCCGTTTCCACAGTTTGAACGAATAGACCTTCACGTAGTATTTGAGCGGACGGCGGGGTTTCACGCCGGCGGCATCGACCAGAATCACCTTGCGGGTGGCGTTGCGCGAGGCAAAGAGTATCGACACCCGGCCGCCGAACGAGTGGCCGATGAGGATGGGACGCTCGATGCCTTCGGCCCGGGCAAAAGCCTCGACCAGGCAAGTATACTCCTCTACGCCCCACACGGCCGGCGGCGTGCTGCTGCCGCCGAATCCCGGGAAGTCGAGGTTATAGACCTTGAAGTGAGGCGTCAACAGCCGTTCGATCGAGGCCACGGTGGTGTGGTTGCACCCCCAGCCGTGCATCAGTATCACGGGCAGGCCTTCGCCTTCGACGTTGTATTGCAGCGTCACTCCACACAAATTTTTTGTTTGCAGCATTTTTTTGCGCTTGATGATTTTACCCGCAAAGATAAGTTATTTATGGCTATCGGCGTATAACATTCTTGGCAAATTATACCCGATTTTCTGGGTAAAAATCTTACATTTGTGTAGAATTAAAAACCTCACTGTTACATGGAATCTCCCCAGGAAAAGATAGCTCGCCTGCGCAAGGAGCTCGACGAGCACAACTATAACTACTATGTGTTGAATGCCCCGACCATCGACGACCGCACCTTCGACGAGATGATGCACGAGTTGCAGCAGCTCGAGGAGGCCTACCCCCAGTATTTCGACCCCAACTCGCCCACGCAGCGGGTGGGCAACGACATCAACCGGGCCTTTACGCAGGTCGAGCACCGCTACCCCATGCTGTCGTTGGGCAACACCTATTCGATCGAAGAGGTGGCTGCCTTTTACGACCGGGTGCGCACGGGGCTGATGGGCGAGGAGTTTGAGCTGGTGGGCGAACTGAAGTTCGACGGTACCTCCATCTCGCTCATCTACGAGCATGGCCGGCTGGTGCAGGCGGTGACGCGGGGTGACGGCACGCGGGGCGACGATGTGACCGAGAATGTGAAGACCATACGCAGCATTCCCCTGCAACTGCGGGGCAACGACTATCCCGACTCGTTCGAAATCAGGGGCGAGATACTCATGCCCTGGGCCGTATTCGAGGCGCTGAACAAGGAGCGTGAGGAGCAGGAAGAGCCCCTCTTTGCCAACCCCCGCAACGCGGCAGCCGGTACCCTCAAGTCGCAAAACTCGGCCGTGGTGGCCGCCCGGGGGCTCGATGCCTACCTCTACTATCTGCTGGGCGACAATCTGCCGGCCGATACCCACTACGAAAATCTGCAGCGGGCCCGTGCCTGGGGCTTCAAGATTTCCGACGCCATGCGCATTCTCCACTCGGTCGACGAGATGAAGGAGTATATCAACTATTGGGACACTGAGCGCAAGCATCTGCCGGTGGCTACCGACGGCATGGTGTTCAAGGTCAACTCGTTGCGCCAGCAGAAGAACCTGGGCTATACGGCCAAGTCGCCCCGGTGGGCCATTGCCTACAAGTTCCAGGCCGAGCAGGCGCTCACGCGGCTCAACTCGGTGTCGTTCCAGGTGGGGCGCACGGGCACGGTTACCCCGGTGGCCAATCTTGACCCGGTGTTGCTTTCGGGTACCATTGTCAAGCGGGCCACGCTGCACAACGAAGATATAATCAACGCCCTCGACCTGCACATAGGCGATATGGTCTATGTCGAGAAGGGAGGTGAAATCATACCCAAGATTACGGCCGTCGATACCTCGGCCCGCGTGCTGGTGGGCGAGAAGGTGCGCTTCATACGCAACTGCCCCGAGTGCGGCACGCCACTGAAACGCATCGAGGGCGAGGCCGCCTGGGTCTGCCCCAACGAGAAGGGGTGCCCGCCGCAAATCAAGGGACGTATCGAGCACTACATCAGCCGCCGGGCAATGAATATCGACGGCATCGGCAGCGAGACGGTGAACCAGTTCTACAACGCCGGGCTGGTGAAAGACGTGGCCGACCTCTATACCCTGCAAGCCCCGGCGATAGCCGAGCTCGAACGTATGGGCGAACGCTCGGCCCAGAACATCGTCGATGCCGTGCGGCAGTCGTGCGAGGTGCCCTTCGAGCGGGTGCTCTTTGCCCTGGGCATACGCTATGTGGGCGAGACCGTAGCCAAGAAGCTGGCCCTGGCCCTGCACTCGATTGACCGGCTGCGCGAGGCCACGGTCGAGGAGCTCACCCAGATAGGCGACATCGGCGAACGCATCGCCCAGAGCGTGGTGGCCTACTTTGCCGATGCCGACAACCTGCGGCTCATCGAGCGGCTGCGCGGCTATGGCGTGCAGATGCAGATTACCGAGGAGCGGCTCTCGGAGCGGACCGACAAGCTGGCCGGTGCCACGATTGTCATCAGCGGTACCTTTGCCCACCACTCGCGCGACGAGTACAAGGCGATGATCGAGCAGCACGGCGGGGTGAATACCGGCTCGGTATCGGGCAAGACCACCTATCTGCTGGCCGGTGCGAACATGGGTCCGGCCAAGCTCGAGAAGGCCCGCAAGCTGGGGGTGCGCATCTTGTCGGAAGATGAATTTTTGGAGATGATTCGATAAACAGCGTGTGATATGTGTCTTTCGTGGATTACTGGATGGCGAGTGAGGCGCAGGTTGCAGCAACCTGCGCCCGAGAGGTTTCGGGCCTTCGACGAGGCCGATAGGCTGGTCATGTTGGCACTGGGGCGCGATATACCGTCGCTACGGCCCGTGCTGGCCGAACTGGCGGCCGCCGGCAAAAAGATAACATTGGTGGTCGAGGCGCGCAGCAAAAGCGAGCTTCCCGCCTCCATACCGGGGTGCGACCCCGTGTTGTCCCTGCGCAGTTCGTGGTTGTGGCGTAGGCCCACCCGGCAGTTCCTCGAGAACTTCGACCGGCACGACGGCGAGGTGCTCATCGACGTGTCTACCGCCCGGTCGCTGCCGCTGCTTTGCCTGGCCGTGCACTCGCGGGCGACCTTCAAGATAGGGGTGCCCAAGGAGGAGGCCAACCCCTTCCACCTGCAGATACTGGTACCCGCTCATCACCCTGGGAAAGAGGCCGATGGCGATGCTCCGGCTTCGGGGAAAAGAGGTCTCGATGCAGGCGAATTGTTGAAGAATGCGCTTTTTTATTGGAAGAAAATTGGCGTAAAAGAGAATAATCTGTAATTTTGGAAGCGAAAATAAATAGAGGGTAGAAATATGGCAAGAATCAATTTAAGCGGAATGGGTGTGGCACTTATCACGCCGTTCAAAGAAGACGAGAGTATCGACTTCGAGGCCCTTTCCCGACTGATTGAACATCTGATACAAAACGGCACCGACTATCTGGTTGTTTTAGGAACTACTGCCGAGACTCCCACACTCACCGAGGAGGAGAAGGCAGCCATCAAGAGTTTTGTCGTAGAGCGGGTAAAGGGCCGCATCCCCTTGGTTCTGGGGTTGGGCGGCAACAACACGCGCGGCATTGTGGAGCATTTGAAGCACGACGACTTCACGGGCTACGACGCCATCCTGTCGGTTGTACCTTACTATAACAAACCTTCGCAAGAGGGCATCTATCAACACTACAGCACCATTGCGCAAGCCTCGCGGCTGCCGGTCATCCTGTACAACGTGCCGGGTCGTACGGGTGTGAACATGAGTGCCGAGACCACGCTGCGGCTGGCCAAGGAGTATCCCAACATCGTGGCCATCAAGGAGGCGTCGGGCAACATCACCCAGATGGACGACATCATCAAGAACAAGCCCGCCGACTTCATGGTCATCTCGGGCGACGACGGCATCACCTTCCCGCTGCTCACGCTGGGGGCTGTCGGGGTCATCTCGGTTATCGGCAACGCCTTTCCCAAGGAGTTCAGCAAGATGGTGCGTCTGGCACTCAACGGCGATTTCAAGAACGCCCTGCCCATACACCACCGCTTCACCGAGCTCTTCAGCCTGCTCTTCGTCGACGGCAACCCCGCCGGTGTGAAGTGTCTGCTCAACGCCATGGGCTACATCGAGAACAAACTGCGCCTGCCGCTCGTGCCTACGCGCATTACCACCTACGAGAAGATACGCGCCGTATTGCAAAGTCTGCACTACATTCCTTAAAACCTCAAAGAACGGTACCCGTGAAATAAAAGGGAGAAGGTGCGGTATATCGGGGCCATACCGCTATTTGACCCTATGTCTGTATGCCCCTGTCGGGAGATTCTTCCCCGGAGAAAATCGGGCAATATTGTCGTTAAGCCATAAGCCCCCAGATGCGGGGTAAAAAAGAAATGCAAGGTCAGATTCTTTGGCCCGTTAAAAACCCTGCATTACGTGTAGAATGCTGCAAACGGTTGTGCCGTATAAATCGCCTGCCCTCCCGTAAGTACAACAGCAAAAATTAAAGTGTCTGTATAGACCAATACTACGGCTATCTACATGAAGATCATCTACAATAGTAGAAATTAAAGTGTCTGTATAGACTGGACGTTGTTGAGTTTAGTTTTAATCAATCTACAATAGTAGAAATTAAAGTGTCTGTATAGACCTGGCGCGTTCCAGCTAGCGAAGCCCAATCTACAATAGTAGAAATTAAAGTGTCTGTATAGACAATGGCGCAATATGACAGCGAATCGCTATCTACAATAGTAGAAATTAAAGTGTCTGTATAGACGCTGTGTATCTAATGGCGAATTTAATGGATCTACAATAGTAGAAATTAAAGTGTCTGTATAGACGCACTGGGGCAATCATTGAATCGGTATTTAATCTACAATAGTAGAAATTAAAGTGTCTGTATAGACTTAGACCCGGCAAAAAAGTAGAGGTAAATCTACAATAGTAGAAATTAAAGTGTCTGTATAGACAAAATTCAATTTAACGAGCAACTCATCTCTCATCTACAATAGTAGAAATTAAAGTGTCTGTATAGACGTCAATTAGTTTACTCGGAGGGTTGAGCCATATCTACAATAGTAGAAATTAAAGTGTCTGTATAGACTACACCTCAAAAAAGGAACAAAAATCATATCTACAATAGTAGAAATTAAAGTGTCTGTATAGACATTCTACCAGTTTTAGTACCGCAGCTATTATCTACAATAGTAGAAATTAAAGTGTCTGTATAGACTCTATTCCATACAAATATCGGGTTTATTTTTTAATAATCAAAGTATTATCATAAAATTTTTTGGGGTTATTTTATCCCCCCTCTTTCTCTATGTGTTTGTTTTTAGGGGCTTATAATGCAGATAAACAGGCGTTTATGGGGTTCGATAGCGAAAATGGTGAAACGAACACTTGTCAATGGCGTCATAAAGCGATTAAAAAAAGACGATATCGGTATCGCGGTGAATGGCGTGTCCATATTTTATCAGGTTTTTATTGTCGACTTCGAAAAGGATTACACTGTCTGCCGGAGAGAAATGTTTGGCATAGGCATTTATTTTTATTTTTATGTTGTCGAGAACTCGTCGGGTGTTAACAACCTCGTATACAGAATACTGTAAACGTATGGCACCGTTTTTGGTTAGCATTCTTTGAAATCGGCTTCGGAGTAAATCGTCGGCCAAATCGTAACTTATTATTATCATTTTTCAAAATCAAATATTGGATATTCTTTTTGAGATTTTTTTTGCATAAAGCAGCGGTAATAGGCCTGTATATAAGAGAAAATCTCTTTTTTGTATCCTATAAGCGCTTTATAAAAAACATTATAGTATTTTGCGCAGCAGTCCAATTTTAGATGGTACTCCGATTTTCGATAAATAAAATCGGATTTTACAAATTGTTTGTGATTAAACGCTAATAGGACAGCGTGGTCGATGATACATCGGAATGGCTCTATTAAGTCGCATATAAGTGATTTTCGTTTAAACCAAGCCCTATGGTATACGCCTATGTATAAATCGAATCCAAACATTCGCACAAAACACTCCATGTAATTGAATAAAATGGTATAGCCGATGTCCAGTGTTACATTGATGATGTCTTGTTTGGTTCGCGGCATACGGCTTTTCCAGCCGAGGTCTTGATAGTATGCGCTGAAATAGTTTTTGGAAATAAAACCTTCAAGGCCCAATAGTTGGTTGTATTCGGTAATGTCGTCGATGGTGTTTAATGCCAATCGGCACGAGTCTATTGCCGAGGTGGTCGATGTATCTTTTTTTCGGGTCTTTTTTAAGGCGATTTGTTGGTTGTGGATTTTGTTTTTTATGATGGTTTTGGCTATCGATAAATCGTTGTTGGCGTATTCATATTGCTTTTGACGTAAAAGATAGTTTGCTTCGGCCGAATTGGCCCAGTAAAAAACCGGTCTCAAATTGGGTTTGAGTACCACCAATGCGACATTGAATTTTTTACATTTCTCTATCAGGGGGGTGGTTATTGTGATATGACCTATTATGAACAGGGCTAACAGTTTTTGGAATGGAATTTTGGTGAGTGTGCGGTATACGTCATCTTGTTTCTCTTCCAATAAAAGCTCGCCATTGGATACACGCATATTGCGATTGTGTTCGATACAATTTATTACAAAGATGGTACGGGTTTCTATGTCTTTACTCGTATACATGGCCTAAGTTGGTTTTGTCGCAGAGACTGCAATAGATGCAATGTCGGCATTTGTTGGGATTTACGGTAATCGGTTGTGAGGGATTGAACCTTCGAAATGAGGCTATAAAATATTCCAATTCTTTTCGTTCTTGTTCATTGGGAAGGCTTATAGGGTAGGTTTTGTGAGTAGAGCTTTCGTAAAAAGCCAGTCTTTTCACATCATAGCCCATCTCTTTCATACAGAAATACTGCGCCCATAATTGATATAATTGTCCTCGAAATATCTGTTTCAGAATGTATTTCCGCTCGATTAAGGTTTGGGTCGAGGCTCTGTAAATATCTATCTTTCCATAGATTTGCAGAGTCTCACTCCATACGGTTATTGCTACCATGTCGCGGTTTTGTGCCGAGGCTTTTGGGGCGTCTATGGTTTCGTGAGCAATTTTCCCTTTTACTTGTGGGGAGGCATGATACAGACTTTCGTCCGACTCCATATATACATTGTGTAGATATATGGAGTACGGACAGAAAATAAAGTCATTCAACTGCGAGATGGCAATAGGCTCATTCATAGGTCGTCGTTTCGTCCAAGCCTTGTGCAAACCGCAGCCATTCTTTGTTGGAGAGGGTTAGGGATATGGGGTCGTTTTCGGGAGTCGCTTGTATGCGTCGGGCAAGCATGAGCCCTTTGCGGGCGATGTTGTATGCCCCGTTGGCATCGGCATTGGCCGGCAGGGAGCTGTCGCAGGTGCGGCTGTCGAAAAATGTCCCGTAATGGTTTTCTACGGGCGACACCATGTAGTCGATGTTGGTGCCTGTCACGCTATTTCGCAACTGAATCATCAGCTTGAAGAGTTCGAACAGTTCGGAGAAGAACTTTTTCTCCGACTGGTTGCAGATAGCTTCTTTCAAGTTGGAGGTTATCTCGATGCCCCACGCTTCGAAAAGGTCTCGGAAAGCTTGGGTGAGGTCAATCTCTTCGTTGTCCCATTGGTTGTTTTTGGCGGGGTTCCGGAATGTTCGCACACGGTTCCCGTGAGAGCTCAGGCACCACGATGAGCGAGTTCCCTCGGCCTTTTTATGGAAATTGTTGTAGTCGAATGTCCACTCAAAAGTCCCTTTGTCGGCGCGGTAACGAATCGAGTCGAATTTGCCGAAGAAGGCCCGGCTCTTGTCTACGTTTTCATAGCGGGTATCAAACAGATTGACAAAACCGGTTGTCGGGTCTATCTTGCTGGTGTTCCAGGCCGGGATATAGAAGAGGAAGCCGCTTTGTTTTCCCATTTTTTTGAAACTTTCGAATTTGTTGGTCAGTTGGTAGGCATGAAGCAGTCCGCCCGGTTGGTCGGCTTCGGCTGTTTTGAATACCAGATAGTTGAGCTTGTCAATCAACATCTTTTCAAATTTTTGGTAGACTTGTTTTTCTACCTTCTGTCGGCTGCGTTTGAAGCCGGCATTCAAGTCTTCGAGAACCACGATGCCCTTGTATTTTATCATCAGTTCCGAGACCTTGTGAACGACCTGGCTCAAATACCCTTCTTTGAGCTCCTTGATGTTTTCGATGCTTTGCCAGCTTTGTCGGGCCTTTTGTCGTTCATCTTCTTTCTTTTGCAGCAGGGCATGATAGTCGGTTCTATATTGATGTCCCTGATATTGAGTGACAATCTCGTTCAGGGAGAATTGTTCGCAAATGCGCCCTTGGCTGTCGATTACCACGAGGTAGAGCAGATGCCGTTCCCCGCGGTCTATCCCGATGATGTGCAGGTCGTCGGCTGTGCGTATATAGTCGGTTACCGAGGGGTTGATGTTGGAGGTGCCGGTTGCTTTGAAATTGATTGTGATGGGAACATGAAACTGAAATTGGTCGACCGTATACCGTTTGTTTTTGATTAGGTCGTAGGGGAAACAACTCTCTTCTGTGGGGGCTTGTTTTTTCTTGATGGGTAATCCGGCCGGGTGCTCGGGATGCCGGGCCGAGAGGCTGGCTTTGCGGAAGAATATTTCGGCTTGCCCGTTGAGTTTGTAGACAACATTCATCAGGTTACGTTCGTCGAAGAGCATTTCCCAGTACAACGTGTGCATGTTGGGCTTCCCTTTGCTGTATGTCGAGAAATCTTTGTTGTATATCTGGAACAGAAATATTTTACCGTCGCGTACCAGTTCGTCGATGTATTCGCACGCTACGGGTACGAATGAGAGTTTGTAACCTTGTGTTTCGATTTCGCGGTAGAAGCCGCTCATGTCGGTATAAGAGGAGGTGTCGGAGAATTTGAAATGGAAATTGCGCCACTCCTCGTGCTTCTCGATCGAGTCTTTGAAGAAATCGATGAGGGCATGGCAGTCGTGCAGGTTGAAATTCTCGCCTTTCTTGTGAGTGCCTTGTTGGTAACGGGCCAATAGTTCTTCGCTGGGATTGAATTCGTCGATTCGCGATTTGGAGAAGAAAACTTTGGGCAGCATTTTGTTGGCTCCGGGCAGTAGTTTATACTCCATCTTTTCATAGCAGTCGCCTCGTTCTGTCCCCGGGTATTGGGAGAAGACCCGACGGTGATTCCGGTGCATGATGGCCAGGTAGTACCGGCCGTTACGCCGCAGGATAACCGAGGTGTTGTCGACCTCCTTGTTCAGATCCCAGCCGTTGAGCAGTGTGGGATTCTGAAAGTTGAGTTTGATTTTTTCTTCGGAGTAGGGTTTGCGGGTAAGGTAGTTACGCACCATGTTGTACAAGGGAGTAATGGTGTCGAGTTCGTTCCAAAATTCGGTGAAATCGCCATAGAAGCGTTCGTCTTTTTCGGCCTCTTCGCCCGTGTCGAGCAGAGGTTTGATAAACAGTTGCAGCCCTTTGAGCGCATCGAGTAGTTTCTTGATGCGTGCCACGGCTTCGGCATCTTGGGCCAGGGGGACATCTGTTGCATGGAGGCGATTCTGCATCTCCCGGAAATCGGTATAGGCATTGGCTATGCGGGCAAACCAGTTTTCTTGCTGCGAGGTTTCGGTCTCGACAGCCCCCAGGCTCTCGAAATAACTTTCGATCGAGGGCGATTCTTTGCCGGTTTCGGTCAGACAACCGTTCAGAAAGGCAATCGAGAAGCCGGGATAAGCTTTGAAGGCTTTTTCGATGCGGCTTTGGTATGCTTCGTATGTTTCGCGCCGCTTTTGAGGATTGGCTCTTTCGAGGTGGCGCTTGATGGCTTCGGGCAGTATGCTCCAGCTGCCATAGTGCCGTTGCGATATTTCGGTCAGAAGCGAGTCGTTGCGAATAAAGATTTTTTCGGTGTCGTAGGTATGCAGGTTTTCGAGCAGATATTTCAGAGACCCATCTTTCAGGGTATAGGTCGAGAGGTGATTGTAGCATTGCTCGATAGCCGAGAGCAGTTGGCTGTTGTCGTCGAATTGCCGGGGGAGCCACGATATGGCCTCGCGATCGGTCAATATCTGCTTGAAAAGCATCTTGAATTTGGGCAGCTTTTCTTGTTTGTGTCGCTGATTGTACAGGTTGATATACTCGTTGAGGCCTTTGATTTTTTCGCCGGTTTCGGTGGCTTTTCCTCCGATTAAAGCGTTATATACGTCGATATGTTTTTGGGTGAGTAACAGATTGAAATAGTCGAGGGAGAAGATATCGTGGAGCCGCTCTACTTGCAGGTATTCTTCGAAATTTTGGTACAGTTCGTCGAAACAAGAGGCCAATTCGCTGGCTGCAATCCGGTCGAACACTTTCATGTTGTCGACGAATTTGGGAAGGTTCTCGTTGATTAACCGATAGGCGATAGCCGTAGATTTCTCGTCCGGCGAATACATGTTTTGGCGGTTCTCGTGGAACCCGGTAAAGTAGACGGTAAAGTTTTGAAATTCAGAAATCAGACTCGTTTTCTCGGCAGCGTCTTCCCCGTCCCGGACGAATTGGATAAGGTCTTCCTGTATCAACTCTTTTTTATCGATGCGGGAAAAATGTTTGTCTTTGGTGAGACTGTCGGCAATCTGTTTGCGCAGAGCGTCCTGTATTTTTTTGAAAGTTTTCTTCTGTTGCTCGCTTTTTGCCCCGATTTGATAGTAGAAAAAAAACTCTTCGAGCGAGTTGTGTTTCCCTATGCTTTCGGTTTGCAAGCAGGTGTCGGAGAGAACGCGGTCGATAAATGCTTTGTGGTATTCGTCGATGATGGCTTTTACTTTTACGTAGCTTTCGGCCCGGTGCCGGTCTTCGTCGAGTATCCCGCTGGCTTCGATGTTCTTCAAGGTGTTACCTATGGGTATCAGTTTGAACCGTAGCGTTTTTGAGAGAGGGAATAAATTTGTAAAATCAGATAATGTTTTCATGGCTATTTCTGTTAAAATGAATAATCTCAAAGATAATAAAATGGCATTAAAATAGGGCTCGGAAGATGAAAAAATACAATGCCCCGGTTGAGCCATTGTATTGAGTCGTGACGTTGTAGCTGCTTGGACTCTCTGGTGAAGCTGTCGTTCGAAATTTTCTGTACAAATCCCTTCCCGTTTATTTGGGCTGCTGGCGGCGATTGGGTATTTTTGTAGGGAGAAAAGCGAGGAGGAACGATGAATCACCCGAAGAGTGGAGTATATGAGTTTGACCCGTTGCGCCGCATCGGGGCCGAAGTGATAGCGGTAGGCGAGGAGGGGTTGCGGGTGCGCCTCGACGAGCCGGACCTGCCGGCCGAGATGCGGGTGCTTGTGCACCGGGCCGGGGTGAACGGCGAGTTTGACGAGACGTTGCGTCTGGTCGAGCCGGGCTCGCGGTTGAATCTGGTCGATGTGGCGGTGGTCGACGATGCGCTGCTGCCGCACTATCTGGTTTTGGAGCCCGACTACCTGGTCGATGTGAGTGCTCTGGCCGAGTGTGTGCAGGAGTATGGGGCGGGGTGGCAACGCTACTTCTGGAACCGTATCCGGCCCAAGGCGGTGACCGACTCGATACTGCTGGGTAACTCGGTGAACCTGATGTTCGACGAGCTGGTGACGGCCGACGATTGCCGGGCGGTTACCTTCGAGTTGCTGATGCCCAAGTTGTTCGCCCGCTATCCTACCGAATTTGCCGCTACCCAGTCGATAGACCGCTCGTTTTTCCAGACCCTTCGCCAGCAGTTCGACACGTTGCAGCTACTCATGGAGCATGTGTTGCCGGCCCAGTCGATAGACCGCCGGCGGGCCATGGTCGAGCCTGCATTTGTGTGCGAGGCGCTGGGGTTGCAGGGGCGTCTCGACTTTCTGCAGCGCGAGGGCGGGCTGTGCGGCATCGAGTTGAAGGCAGGGCGTCCGCCCTTCCCCGAGGAGAACTGTACGAAGATAGCCCCGCCGCACCGGGCCCAGTCGGTGCTCTACCAGTTGATGATGCAGAGTGTGCTGGGGGTGCGCCTCGACGAGCAGCGGTTCTACCTGCTCTATGCCCGCAGCCGTTACCCCGACGGGTTGTTGCGGCCGGTGGTGGCTACGCCCGACGAACTGCGCGCCCTCGTCAATCTGCGTAACAAGATTGTGGCGGCCGAGCGCGATGTGGCCCGTTACGGGGCCTCGCAGGCCGAGTGGCTCACCAGCCAGTTGAGTGTGGAGAATCTGATTCCCTGGCCCAGCCGGTTTACCGACCGCTATATCCGTCCCGAGATTCAGCAGGGGCGTGCCCGCCTCGAGCGCCGTCCCGACAATCTGTTGGCCCTGAGCTATTTCTACCGGTTCTATGCCTTTGTGGCGCGCGAGCACTACCTGTCGAAGGTGGGGTATGCCTCGGGTTCGGGCATCTCGGGGGCTGCTTCGCTGTGGCGCATGTCGCGCAGCGAGAAGGAGCAGGAGGGGTATATGTTCACCGGGTTGAGGCTGGTGCGCAACGATGCGGCGGCCGAGACTCCCGAGGTGGAGTTTGCCCTCTCGGGCGAGCGGTTGCTACCCGATTTCAGGGAGGGCGATATTGTGCTCTTCTACCGATGTGATGGTGAGGCCGACCAGGTGTCGACCTGCCAGATATTCAAGGCGACCGTGGCCACGCTTTCGCCCGAACGCATCGTGCTGCGGCTGCGCGACAGTCAGCTCTTTGCCGGGGCCCTGCCGGCCGAGTCGCTCTATGCCATCGAGCACGACTATGTCGACTCCTCGTTTACCACCCAGTACAAGGGCCTCTACACGCTGCTGGGGGCCTCGCCGCACCGGCGCGGGCTGCTCACGGGCGATGCCGGCGAAAAGCCGCAGCGCAACGAGTTGCGCCGGCTGACCTACGATTACGACAATCCGCACCTGGCGCGCATCCTCACCCGGGCGGTGCAGGCCGACGACTACTTTCTGCTGGTGGGGCCGCCGGGCACGGGCAAGACCTCGATGGCCCTGCGCCACATGGTGCGGGAGTTCATGGCCATCCCCGACTGCCAGATATTGCTGATGGCCTATACCAACCGGGCGGTCGACGAGATTTGCGACAAACTCGACTCGATTGCCGAGGTGGACGACTACATACGGGTGGGGCAAACCCTCTCGTGCGATGTGGCCTATCGGTCGCACCTCTTGTCGGAGCGTATGAAGTTGTGCCGGAACCGCGAGGAGGTGAGCCGTACCATCGGTGAGTGCCGCATCTTCGTGGCCACGCTGTCGTCGCTCTCGAGCAAGACCGAACTCTTCAGCCTCAAGCGGTTCGATGTGGCCATCGTCGACGAGGCTTCGCAGATACTCGAGCCCCAGCTTGTGGGGGTGCTCTCGGCCGCTACGCCTACGGGGCGCGATGCCATAGGCAAGTTTATTCTCATCGGCGACCACAAGCAGTTGCCCGCCATTGTGGTGGAGCCGCCCGAGGAGTCGGCCGTCACCGACAGCCGTTTGCGGGCCGCCGGCTTCACCGATTGCCGGGTGTCGCTCTTCGAACGCCTCTACCGCTCGTTGCCCGAGGGGTCGCCCTTTGCCGACATGCTCGATTGCCAGTGGCGCATGCACCCCGACATTGCCTCCTTTGCCAACCGCTATTTCTATCACGGCCTGCTGCACAACGGTACGGCCGACCATCAGGTCTCGCCGCTGCCGTTTACCCGCAGGGGCGACGATGAGTGGGAGCAGCTCGTGGCCACGCGGCGATTGGCTTTCCTGCCCACCGCTACGGTGTATGCCGGCAAGAAATACAACGACGAGGAGGCCCGCAAGGTGGCCCAAATCGTGCATGCCCTCTATCGGCTCTATGGCCGCAACGGACTCGAGTTCGGTCGTCAGTCGGTCGGTATCATTACCCCGTACCGGCATCAGATAGCCCGCATCCGTCAGGAGCTCGACCGGTTGCAGGTGGCGGCATTCGACGCGATACGCATCGATACGGTCGAGCGGTTCCAGGGGTCGCAGAGCGATTGCATCGTCTACTCGTTTTCGGTGAACGACGAGCGGCAGCTCGAGTGGCTGCCCAGCTACACCGAGGAGGCGGGCCAGCTCATCGACCGCAAGCTGAATGTGGCCCTCACCCGGGCCCGGTGCCAACTCTTCGTGTTGGGCAACAGCGCGTTGCTGGCCCGCAATCCGCTATACCGGCAATTGGTGGAGTTTCTGGAACAAGAGCCCGATTAGACAGAAAACAGGATTCTCACCCCGAAGCGGGGGGAGACAGCGATAAAAAACACAGCCCGACGGACGCATGGTCTGCCGGGCTGCTTTATGAGGTGGTGAGTTTTTTCGGGGTTAAAAGCTGATACCTATCGAGCAGGCCAGACCCGAAAGAGTCTTCGATTTCATGCGGTATTCCTGATCGTCAAACGGTTTCATCTTCTTGCCCAGGTAGCCCAGATTGATGAATACATAGTTTTGATACCCGAACTTGTAGGCTACCTCTACACCGGCTCCGAATCCGTAGTCGATGCCGGTCAGCTCGGAACCGAGGTAGAGACCACCCAGCACTTTGGCATAGGGCACGAGGTAGATGGGGCCGCACTTGACGGGCAGTTGTCCGCCCAGGTTGAAATCGATGTCGAATACATTCTGGGTATCAGAATTGAGCTTTACATATGTTCCTTCCCACTCTGTCTTTTCGGTGTTGATTTTCAGGAGCGAGCCCGTAATTTCGTAGGTCACAAAGGTGAGTATGGTGCGCTTGAAGGCCAGGCTGTACGACAGGTCGAATGCGTTGTTAAGCGGGGAGATGAGGCCCAGATAGACCGACGTGCCGAAGCCGTAGCTCTTGGAGATGCCGTTGGGCTCGATGTTGCTGGCCTTCACATTCTCGGCATCGACCAGCCGCCAGCGCCCCTGCTCCATCATCCATTGGGTGGAGATGCTTTTGTTGCCTGCGGTGTAGACCACCTCGGCCTTCCGGGCGAGTGTATCGAGGCTGGCTACCGTAGAGAAGGTATAATTCTTGCCCGAGAACTGGCGGCAGATGATGTCGGCCAATCCGATGCGGATACCCTCGAGCGGACTCCCTTGCTCGAAGCACGATTCCATGGCGTCGGTTGCCGGATCGGAGGCGGCGATGACCAGGTCGTAGAAGGTGTCGGCCGAGATATTCGACACGTATTGGTACGAAACGAAGGGCATCATGGCCTGGTAGGACGACTGGGCGGCCTGGAGCATCTCGGTGGCTCGCTTCGACACTTCGTCGCGGGTGAGCAGGAGCTGGGTATTGCTCGGGTAGTTTTGCAGCAGGTCGTCGATGGCGCGTGCCGGTATGGCGAAGTTGGTGTTTTCGCGGCCAGCGGCTTTCCAGGTGTTGATACCAATCACGGCGTAACCGGTGGCAGCCTGTTCGTCACGGATGAGCAGCGGCCCGCCCGAACTGCCGGCATCGACCTGCGCCGTGTGTTGTATCAAGGGGAGCTCTTTGCTGTTGGTCAACGACTTGATGAGGGCATTGGCATTCGACACGATGCCTTGTCCGAACTGCCACGAGGGGCGGTCTTCCAAGGCCGGGAAGCCGGCCGTGAATACGGTTGTGCCGTCGGTTATGCTCTGGTCGGTAGTCTCGAGGGCAGGCACGTTGGCTCCTTCGGGTAGGGCGATAAAGGCCAGGTCGAAGTCGTCGTGTACGCCTACTACCGGGCACGCGTCGAATCGCTTGGTGCTGTTGTCGGGCAGTGAAAACTCGATGTCGACCCGGTCGGCCTGTTCCACCACGTGGCGGTTAGTGATGATGTACAACCGGTTGTTGTGTTTGTTGCGGTAGGCAAAACCGGTACCGAACGAGCCCTTCCCGTAGTTCTGGAGTACGTCGGCTGCCGCATGGAACCCGTCGCCGCGAAGCGATTTGCTGAAGTCGGCCAGGAAGGTTTGTGTGGTTTCACTGAGTTTGGGGCGTACGATGGCCACCGTTTCGCGCAGGTTTTGAGCCGATGCGGCAAATGCCAAAATCAACGACAAAAAAGTCAAAAACTGTTTTTTCATAGAAGTGTGTTCTTGATGGTGGTAAGAAGATTTTTACAAGGATATGAATTTCTGGCTGATAAAAAAGACTTTATCCCGATAGATTGTGTTTTTATAATATTAAGTCTGGGCTAAAGATGAAAGTGGGCATGTGGTAAAAAATCTGAAAAAGGAGGAAAGCACGACGGCCTGTCTCATTTCGGAGACAAGCCGTCGTGCTCTATGTAGTTTAATATGTGGCTGTTGACTGTATGAATGGGGGCCTATTTCGCCTCTCGCTGTATGGTCATCTGGCACGCCTGGCAGTCGAAGTGCAGGGCCAGTCGTTCGCCCTTGTAGAGCAGGGTGAGCGGTTCGGGCAGCTCCTTGCCGGCCGGAGTTTTTTTGCAATACCCCAGCATGTAGCGGATGCAGTGGCGCGTGAACATGAGGGGTACCCCTTCGACGGGTTTCGTCTCGAAAGCGGGTGCTATGCTCGTGACGCCGTGGTCGCGGTAGAACTGCTCGGCCAGGTGGTTCGACACGTTGCCCAGGTAGTTGATGGCGTTTTGCGGGAATCGGGCCGTGAGCTCCTCGGGCCGACGGCGTTCGGGTCGGCAGGCGATGCGGCGGGCGCGGTCGAGCCATTCGACGCCCCGTTGCCGCAGTTTCGACAGGGTAGAGGCGGGGATGAAGAGGCTCTCGTCGAGGGCGATGTCGATGCGTGTGGCAGTGTAGACGGAGGTGCCCAGTTTGCCCAGTTGTTTCTGTTGCGTCTCCTGCTGCGGGGTGCGGGCCGGCTGGTGCTGTGCCTCTTCGCGCACGGTCACCGAGAGGCCGTTCTCGTCGGTGAGGGTGAGGGCAAAACCGTCGGGCACGGTATAGAGTCGCATGGTTACCCCGATGCGGCGGTCGGCCGTGGGGCGGGTAAGCTGCTTTTCAAATTCGAAATCGAGGTTGCGATAGAGCACCGTGCGGGGGGCGATGTCGATGCGCGAGGCGGGGTAGATGCGGTTCCCTTCGGCCCGGTTGACCCGTACCCCTTCGAACTCGCCCCGGCTGTTGACGAAGCAGAGCCCGTCGCCGTTGTGCAACGAGGCGGTCCCGGCCACGACAAACGAGTTGCGGTCGGTCTGTTTTACCTGGCCTACACGTTCGCCCAGCGACTTGGGGGTGTCGGGCGAGGCAATGGGGGCGGCGGTGCGTCCGTCGAGAAAGTAGTGGGTAAAGCCCCGGTTGAAACTCTTTTCGAGCCGGGGGGTAAAATCGATAATCGAACTGCCGGACGAGGAGCGACGGTACTCGGGCCGCCGCTCGAAAATGCGGTCGAGCGCCTGCCGGTAGTAGGCGGTGCAGTTTTTCACGTAGGCCATCTCCTTGAGCCTCCCCTCGATTTTGAGCGAGGTGACGCCGGCGTCGAGCAACTCTTCGAGGCGGTCGCTCTGGTTGAGGTCGCGCAGCGAGAGCAGGTGCTTGTCGCGGGCTACGATGCGGCCGCGGCCGTCGACGAGCGTGTAGGGCAACCGGCAATACTGGGCACACTCGCCCCGATTGGCACTGCGGCCGCACAGGGCCTGGCTCAGGTAGCACTGCCCGCTGTAACTTACACAGAGGGCCCCGTGCACAAATACCTCGAGCGGAACCCGCACGGTAGAGCTGATGGTTCGTATTTCGTCGAGCGAGAGCTCCCGGGCCAAAACCACCTGCGAGAATCCGCACCGTTCGAGAAACTGCACCTTCTCGGGGGTGCGGTTGTCGGTCTGCGTGCTGGCATGCAGGGCAATGGGCGGGATGTCGAGCCGGGTGATGCCCATGTCCTGCACGATGAGGGCATCGACCCCGATGCGGTAGAGTTGGCGGATGAGCCGTTCGGCCTCGGCCAGTTCGTGGTCGTAGAGCAAGGTATTGAAAGTGATGTAGATGCGGGCATCGAAGCGGTGGGCAAAGTCGACGAGCCCGGCCAGGTCGTCGAGGCTGTTGCCGGCCGCGGCACGGGCTCCGAACCGGGGTGCACCTATGTAGACGGCATCGGCCCCGTGGAGGATGGCCTCTTTCCCTATCTCTGCATTTTTGGCGGGAGCCAACAGTTCTATGCGGCGAGCGTTTGTCATCGAATATCGTTCAGATTATAAGGAGTTTGTTGATATACAAAGTAGTTGAGCCAGTTGGTAAAGAGCAGGTTGGCGTGTCCCCGCCAGGTGACCACGGGCGGGTTGTCGGGGTTGTCGCCGGGGTAGTAGTTGCGGGGCAGGGCGATGTCGAGCCCCTTGGCCCGGTCGCGCCGATACTCGATGTCGAGCGTGAGGGCCGAGTATTCGGAGTGGCCCGTGATGAAGAACTCGCGACCGCCGCGTGCCATGACCATGTAGACCCCCGCCTCTTCCGACTCGGAGAGGATGGTGAGCTCGGGGTTCTTCTCGATGTCGCTGCGGCGCACCTCGGAGTAGCGGCTGTGGGGCACCTCGAAGCGGTCGTCGAAGCCGCGGAAGATGGGATTCTTCTCGTCGTGTTTGTGGTGGGTGAATACCCCGAACAACTTGTGGGGCAGTGCATGCTTGGGTATGCCGTAGAAGTGGTAGAGCCCCGCCAGCGCCGCCCAGCAGATGTAGAGTGTGGAGGTGACGTGGGTACGGGCCCAGTCGAAAATCTCGGTCAGCTGGTCCCAGTAGTCAACCTTCTCGAAGTCGAGCCGTTCGACCGGTGCGCCGGTGATGATCATGCCGTCGTAGTTGTGGGTGCGTATCTCGCTGAAATCCTTGTAAAAGGTGTCGATATGCTCGACGGGGGTGTTGTGCGAGATGTGGCCCGAGACGTTCATCAGGTCGAGCTCGATTTGCAGCGGGGTGTTCGAGATGAGCCGCAGCAGGTCGGTCTCGGTGACGATCTTCAACGGCATCAGGTTGAGAATGAGTAGCCTGAGCGGGCGAATGTCCTGCGTGGAGGCACGCAGGTCGTCCATGACGAAAATGTTTTCGGCTTTGAGTATCTCGACAGCCGGCAGCGATGCGGGAATCTTTACGGGCATGGTTTCTCCTTTCGGTTGGTTGGCAGCTTTTCTGTCAGTACAAAAGTATAAAAAAATGGCGGGCTGATAAAATCTTTGCCGATTCGGGGATAAACTATTGAAATTTATTTTGTTAATAGTTGTATAGGTCGAGGGTTAATTGAGCGTGAAATATAAAATACATAAAAAAGCAACATATTTTTTTATGTTGTACAACATGTTTTTCTCGGAAATGGTATTATCTTTGTCCTTGTAAAAAGAGTAAAGAATAAATCGTTCCCCACAACGGGTGGAGAACACAAAAGGCTGAATTATGATGAAAGAACAAATGACAGTAGAGATGCTTCGGTATCAGATAGCGAAGTATCGTGCCATGGGAAATGGCGCCATGTGCCAGGAGTTAACAGCCCTGTTGCAACAAAAACTGGCAACTGCGGTTGCCTGACTTTTAGAAAAGTTTGAGGCTCCCCGCCAGGGAGGGTCGTATGAAATACGACGAGAGCGAAAGACCGGGTTTCCCCGATTTTCCGCTCTCGTTTTTTTTATGTCGTTTCCAGCCGGGTTTAGCAGGTGTAGTCGACGCAGGCGCGGTCGGCCTTGTGACCGGCCAGCAAGCCGGCGGCAGCTACGTGAGCCGGGTGTTTGGCATAGGTCTCCACGTCGGCCATGCAGTCGACGGTAGCGGTGAGCACTACATCCCAGCTCTCGGCGGGATTTTCGTTGATACCCACTTCGATGCTGCGGAGCACGTCGATAACGGCGGGCAATTCGAGCAGGGCGTTTTTGAATCGGGTGGCCACCTCTTTGCGTTCCTCGGGTGTGCCGGTGAGTTTGAAAGTGACAATGTGTTTTACCATAACCGAATATCTTGTTTATAAGTTGTACAATCGTTCGCGGGCGGCCTGCACCTTTTCGTCGGTGATGTAGTCGTCGTAGTCCATCATCTTGTCGATGATGCCGCCGGGGGTGAGCTCGATGATGCGGTTGCAGACCGTCTGGATGAACTCGTGGTCGTGCGACGAGAGCAGCACGTTGCCCTTGAAGCTCTGCAACGTGTTGTTGAAGGCCTGTATCGACTCGAGGTCGAGGTGGTTGGTGGGCGAGTCGAGTATCATGGTGTTGGCGTTCTTGAGCATCATGCGGGCAATCATGCAGCGCATCTTCTCGCCACCCGAGAGGACCGAAGCCTTCTTGAGCAGCTCTTCGCCCGAGAAGAGCATGCGGCCCAGGAAGCCTTTGAGGTAGAGCTCGCTGGTGTCTTCGGAGAACTGGGCCAGCCAGTCGATCAGATTCATGTCGGTGTTGAAAAACGAGCTGTTGTCGAGCGGCAGGTAGGCTGTGGTGATGGTCTGTCCCCACTCGTAGGTGCCGGCGTCGGGTTTCATCTCGCCGTTGATAATCTCGAAGAGGGCAGTCATGGCACGCGGGTCGTGCGAGATGAAGGCCACCTTGTCGTCCTTCTCGATCGAGAAGTTCACATCCTTGAAGAGCAGCGTGCCCTCGATTGACTTTTCGAGCCCTTTCACCTCGAGAATCTTGTTGCCCGGCTCGCGCGAGGGGGTGAAGATGATGCCCGGGTAGCGGCGCGACGAGGGTTGAATCTCCTCGATGGTAAGTTTCTCGAGCATCTTCTTGCGACTGGTGGTCTGTTTCGATTTGGCCACGTTGGCGCTGAACCGCTGGATAAACTCGAGCAGCTCCTTGCGCTTCTCCTCGGCCTTCTTGTTCTGTTGCTGTTGCTGACGCAGGGCCAACTGGCTCGACTCGTACCAGAAACTGTAGTTACCGGCAAAGAGTTGCACCTTGCCGAAGTCGATGTCGACCGTGTGGGTGCAGACCGAGTCGAGGAAGTGACGGTCGTGCGACACCACCAGCACGGTGTTCTCGAAGTTGGCGAGGTAGTTTTCGAGCCACATCACCGTCTCGAGGTCGAGGTCGTTGGTAGGCTCGTCGAGCAGCAGGTTGTCGGGGTGGCCGAAGAGGGCCTTGGCCAGCAGCACGCGCACCTTCTCCTTACCGCTCAAGTCCTTCATCAGCATGTAGTGCTTGTCTTCCTTGATGCCCAGGCCGCTCAGCAGGGTAGCGGCGTCGCTCTCGGCGTTCCACCCCTCGAGCTCGGCAAACTTCTCTTCAAGCTCGGCGGCGCGGATGCCGTCGGCATCGCTGAAGTCGGGTTTGGCATAGAGGGCATCCTTCTCCTGCATGATGTCCCACAGCACGGTGTGGCCCATCAGTACGGTATTGATGACGGTAAACTCGTCGAAAGCAAAGTGGTCCTGACTCAAGACCGAAAGTCGTTCGCCCGGCCCCAGGGTGACGGTGCCGTGCGTGGGCTCGAGCTGGTTGCTCAAGATGCGCATAAGGGTCGATTTCCCGGCGCCGTTGGCTCCGATAATGCCGTAGCAGTTGCCCGGGGTGAACTTCAAATTAACGTCTTGGAAAAGAACTCTTTTACCAAATTGAATACCTAAGTTGTTTACCGTAATCATCTTTTACCTGTTTTTCAGGGCGCAAAGGTAGCGCTTTTTTTCGAGATATAAATCATGTTCAAGCGAATAGCTCGAAATAGGGAAGAATAAATAAGAACAGATAGTGGTCGAATCGTATATAAATGATATATTTGTAAACCTCCGTTGGGGGAATGAAAAGAGTGTAAATCGAATTTTTTGAGGGCGTGCAAGCAGGTATGGAAATGAATAAATTGTCTGAGGCCAAATATGGTGAAGCCGTTCGAGCGATTAAAATTGCCATATTGCAGAGCCAATATCGGGCTGCCAAGCTCGTGAATAGGGAGCAGTTGGTTTTGTATTATGGTATTGGCCGTTATATTTCTCAAAATTCTCGTAAGGAATATTGGGGGACAGGGGCTATTGCATTTATCAGTAATAGATTGCAGATGGAGCTGCCTGGGCTCCGGGGCTTTTCGGAACGTAATTTGAAGAATATGCGCACGTTTTATGAAGAGTGGCAATCATTGGATTCTAAATCGGCAGTTGTAACTGCCGATTTACCAGAGGAAGGTTGTACAGAGGATGACAGTTCCGCAGAAATTCGGCAATTACAACTGCCGAACTTCAAAGATTTTCCGGTAGAGGAATTTTTCAAAATCGGTTTTACTCATCATATAGCCATCTTGTCGCAAGTTAAGTCCATTGAAGAGCGTTATTTCTACATAAAGCTAAGTGCTCGAGAATACCTGAGTGTCGATTCATTAAAACGGTTAATACGTGAGGATGTTTATCACAAGCAAGGTGCGTTGGCCAACAACTTTATGGAAAAGTTACCGACGGCCGAATTGGCTCGCAGGGCCGTAATGACGTTCAAAGATGAGTATCTGCTTGATTTTATCAATGTGGAAGAGCTCGGCGCTCGAGACATTGAGGATATAGATGAAAGAGTTGTAGAGAATAAGATTGTTCAGAATATCAAGAATTTCATTATGACCTTTGGTCGGGACTTTGCTTTTGTGGGAAATCAGTTTCAGGTCGAAGCGTTGGGCCATACGCATGTGATAGATTTGCTCTTTTTTAATCGGGAACTTTCGGCTTTGGTGGCTGTTGAACTGAAGACAGGGCCATTCAAAACGGCGTATCTCGGTCAGTTAAACATGTATTTGCGGGTATTGGACGATTTTGTGCGTAAGCCGAATGAAAATCCTTCGATAGGTATCGTGCTATGCAAAAGTGCCGATAAAGCGTATGCCGAATATGCGATTCGGGATTACGATAAGCCTATGGGAGTTGCTACCTATAAAACGGCATCGGATATGCCCGAACGGTTGAGAAAGGCTCTGCCCGATGTAGAGGATCTCAAAAAGTTGTTGTAAGAAATATGGCTTGATTGCATCGGGTGCGAGATTGCCCTTCCCGAGTTTGCGAAACCGGGGGAAAAGGCTACCTTTGCAGACAAATTGTGAGTGTTATGATGCGCATCGATATTATCACCGTACTGCCCGAATTGTTGCAGAGCCCGTTGAACTACTCCATTCTGAAGCGGGCGCAAGATAAGAAACTGGTCGAGATTGTGGTCCACAACCTGCGGGACTATTCGCTCGACAAGCACCGCAAGGTCGACGATTATCCCTTTGGGGGCGAGGCCGGTATGGTGATGCAGATCGAGCCGGTAGACCGGGCCATCACCCAGTTGAAGAGCGAGCGGGAGTACGACGAGGTGATTTTCACCACCCCCGATGGCGAACAGTTCGACCAGCCCATGGCCAACAGCCTCTCGATGGCGGGCAACCTCATTATTCTGTGCGGCCACTACAAGGGCATCGACTACCGCATACGCGAGCACTTCATCACCAAAGAGATTTCGATAGGCGACTATGTGCTCACCGGCGGCGAGTTGGCGGCGGCCATCATGTGCGATGCCATCGTGCGGCTTATCCCCGGAGCCATCGGCGACGAGCAGTCGGCCCTCTCCGATTCGTTTCAGGACAACCTGCTGGCCCCGCCGGTCTATACGCGCCCGGCCGAGTACAAGGGGTGGCGTGTGCCCGATGTGCTGCTCTCGGGGCATCAGCGCAAAATCGATGAGTGGAAACACGAACAGTCGCTCGAGCGCACGCGTCGTCTGCGCCCCGACCTGTTAAAGTGACAGTTCCCGGCTGTGTAGTTCGATCTCGGTGAAGATAGTGGCCCGTGACGTGTGCGAGAGTATGTAGGTGGCGGGTGTCACCGTGGGTTCCTGGCGGGTAACCAGCCGGTGCAGCAGCTCTTTTTTCCGTTCCCCAACCAATGCAATGAGTATTTCGCGGGAGGCGAGTATCACCTCGCCGGTCTGCGTCACCCGGTATTGTCCGGTGACGGGTTGTTGCGATACGGCATAGAGGTCGTCCGAGCGTAGCAGGTCGGTGTCGTTGCCGAATATCGAGGCCACATGCTCGTCTTCGCCGATGCCCAGCAGGGTGCAGTCGAACCGTGGTACCCCCTCGTGGTCGGGCAGAAGCCCGGCAATGAGGCGGGCATATCGTTCGGCCTCCCGGGCGGGAGGCTCCTCGCCCCGGATGCGGTGGATGTGTTCGGGTGGTATTCCTACGGGGGTGAAAAACAGGTGATTGGCCCAATAGAAATTACTCTCCTCGCTGTCGGGCGACACACACCGCTCGTCTACCCAAAAGAAATGCACGTTTTTCCAGCGCACGGGGTCGTTGTAGCGGCTGCGCCACAACGCAAAGAGCTGCTGTGCCGTCTCGCCGCCCGAGAGGGCCAGGTAGAAGGGTTTGCGAGTGCGGGCCGCTACCGATACGAGCAGAGCTTCGGTGAGGGCGATGAGCGATTTGGCGGCATCGGGGTAGAATTGTACGGGGGTCGAGTTCATGGGCGACGGGTATTACAAAGGGTACAGGCATTTTCTTCGAGCAGACAGGGATCGGGCAGGATGCGGTCGACCACCTCGCGGGGTATTTTGCAGCCGGCGGGGTAGGTGATGAGGCCTTCGTCTCCGTCGCGCTCCCAGCTCTCGAGCAGCGGAGCCAGGAAGTGCCAGCTCAGCTCCAGGGCATCGCTGCGCGAGTAGAGCAGCGAGTCGCCCCGCATGGCGTCGAGCAGCAGCCGTTCGTAGGCGCCGGGCAGGCGGGTCTCGATAAGCGACGAGTAGAAGAAGTCCATGCTCACCTGGCTCACCTCGAAGTTGGTGCCGGGTTGTTTCAGCCCGAAGCGCAGGCGGATGCTCTCGTCGGGTTGCAGGGTGATGACCAGCTGGTTGCACGAGTTGCCGCAGCACTGCCCCGGGAAGAAGGTGCGGGGTGTGTTGCGGAAGTGGATGACCACCTCCGACCGCTTCTCGGCCAGCCGTTTGCCGGTGTAGATGTAGATGGGCACGTCGGCCCAGCGCCAGTTGTCGATGTAGAGCTTGAGGGCTGCGAAGGTCTCGGTGGTCGATTGCGGGTCGACACGGGGTTCGTCGCGGTAGGCGGGTACCTTTTGACCGTCGACGGTGCCGGTCGCATATTGCCCCCGCAGGGTGTGGCGGGCGATGTCGTCGGGCGAGAGCGGCCGCAGCGAACGGAACACCTTGGCTATTTCGTCGCGAATGGCCTCGGGCTCGAAGGTGGCGGGCGGCTCCATGGCGATGAAGGCCATGATTTGCAGCAGATGGCTCTGCACCATGTCGCGCAGGGCCCCGGCCGAATCGTAGTAGAGACCGCGTTGCTCTACCCCCAGCGTCTCGGTAGCCGTGATTTCGATGTGGTCGATGTAGTTGCGGTTCCACAGCGGTTCCCAAATGCTGTTGGCAAAGCGCAGCACCAGAATGTTCTGCACCGTCTCCTTTCCCAGAAAGTGGTCGATGCGGTAGATTTCGCGCTCGGGGAAGATGGCGCAGAGCAGCCGGTCGAGCGCGCGGGCCTCGGCCTCGTTGCTGCCGTAGGGCTTCTCGATGATGATGCGTCGCCACCCCTCGACCGACCGGTTTTGGTGCCGGGCCTCGATGGAGGAGGCGATTGTCGGATACATCACCGGCGGTGTGGCCAGATAGAAAAGCAGGTTGTCGTCGATGCCGGCGGCGTTGCGCAGTTGCTCAATCTCCCGGAACAGCGCTTCGTAGGCTTCGCCCCGGGTGGTGTCGCACACGATGTAGTAGACGCTGCGCAGGAAATCGGTCAGGTGCGGGTTGTCGATGGCATAGGTGGTGCGGTTTTGAATCATCGAGTCGAGGAGCGACTGGCGGAACTCCTCGGTATTCTGCCGGGTGCGGGCCACCCCCACGATGAGGAATTTCGCGGGGAGGAGTTTTCGCTCGAAAAGCTCGAAGAGGGCGGGGATGAGTTTGCGGTGAGTCAGGTCGCCCGAGGCGCCGAAAATCACCAGAATCTGACTGTCGGGTATTTTGTTCATAGCGGTTGTTTCGTTAATCGGGTTGGGTAGATTGGGGCGTGTGGGTCGGCTCGCGGCGGAGCCAGTCGGTGTGGAAAAGTACCCCCTCGGGGGCATCGACCCGTTCGTAGAGATGGGCCCCGAAGTAGTCGCGCTGGGCCTGTATGAGGTTGGCGGGCGACTTGGCACACCGCCAGCCGTCGAAGGCCGTAAGTGCTGCCGTCAGAGCCGGCAGGACTACTCCTGCCGAGAGTGCCGCCCCCACCACTCGGCGCCAGGAGGGGAGGCAGAGGCTTATCTTCTCGCGGAAGTAGGGGTTGAAGAGCAGCGGTTCGTAGTGGCCTGCCTGCCGGTATACGGTGGCAATCTCGCGGAGAAAACGCGATTGGATGATGCACCCCTTGCGCCAGATGGTGGCCAGGGTCGAGAGGTTGAGGTGCCAGTCGTACTGCACGGAGGTCTGGTAGAGCAGGTCGAACCCCTGGGCATAGGCCATGATTTTGGCGGCGTAGAGGGCATGGTGCAGGTCGTCGACATCGAGGTCGAGGAGGGGAGCCGGGTCGATGTCGGGGTAGAGCCTGTGTGCCCGGGTGCGCTCTTGCGCCCGGTCGGAGAGGAAGCGGGCAAAGACCGACTGGGTGGTGACGGAGAGCGGGGTGGCGCTGTCGAGGGCCGCTTCGACGCTCCATTTGCCGGTGCCTTTCTGGCGGGCCCGGTCGGCAATGCGGTCTATCAGATAGCCGCCGTCTTCCTCCCGATAGCGCAGGATGGGGGCGGTAATGCCGATGAGGTAGCTCTCCAGCACCCCTCTGTTCCACGCCTCGAAGGTGTCGGCCATCGCCTCGTGGTCGTTTTTCAGTTTGATGCGCAGCAGCGAGTAGGTCTCGGCGATGAGTTGCATGTCGCCGTATTCGATGCCGTTGTGTACCGTCTTGACAAAGTGTCCCGAGCCGTCGGGGCCTGTCCAGGCACAGCAGGGGGTACCGTCGTCGAGTCGGGCAGCGATAGCCTGCAACAGCGGCAGCACCTCGCCGGCCACCGCTTCGTCGCCGCCCGGCATGATCGAGGGGCCGTGCAAGGCTCCCTCTTCGCCTCCCGAGATGCCGCATCCTACCAGGTAGATACCCTTCTCGCGCAGCGTCTGTTGCCGACGTCGGGTGTCGCGATAGTCGGAGTTGCCGCCGTCGATGACGATGTCGCCCCGCGACAGCAGCGGGAGCAGGGCGGCGAGGGTCTCGTCGACCGGTTCGCCGGCCCGAATCATCAACAGAATTTTGCGCGGCCTCTCGAGCGACTCCACCAGCTCGGCCAGCGAATAGGTGGGGTAAAACCGTTTCGCCTCGCCCTGGCTGGCCAGAAAGCGGTCGACGACCTGCGGCGTGTGGGGGTGCAGCCGGTTGTAGAGCGACACCCGGTAGCCTTTCGACTCGAGGTTGATGGCCAGGTTCTCGCCCATGACGGCCAGTCCCACGAGACCTATATCCGATTTTTTCATATTTGACGTGTGGTTAAAACGATTGTCTATTAAACACTTCTCAAAATCTTTTGTTCAAGGAGAAAAGGGGCGCTTTTATCTCCCCGCCGGAGGGTGTGGTGTTGTAGGTCTCGCGCTTTTTATTTATCTTTGTACCACGAAGAGAGGATGCGGCTCGGCATAGTCAAAGTAAAAACTGCGATTCCCTTTGCTCTTGCTCTCGACTTTCACTATCATTTATCTTTGATCCGTTTTTTCGAAAAGAGAGTTTTATGGTTATCAGTCCCGAAAATGTTTTGTTGGTAGGAGCCGTTTTGTTGTTCCTGAGTGTGCTTGTAGGTAAAACCGGTGCCCGGTTCGGAGTGCCTGCCCTGTTGCTGTTTCTGGGGGTGGGCATGTTGGCCGGCTCCGACGGGTTCGGCATCCACTTCGACAGTGCGCCGGCGGCCCAGTTTATCGGTACGGTGGCCCTGTGTATCATCCTGTTTTCGGGCGGTATGGATACCTCGTATCGCGAGATAAAGCCGGTACTGGCCCCGGGTGTGACGCTGGCCACGCTGGGGGTGCTGATGACGACGGTCATCACGGGACTTTTCATCTATTCGCTCTCCGATTTCCTGCCCGGCGATTTCCAGCTGGGGCTGCTCGAGTCGATGTTGCTGGCGGCCGTGATGTCGTCGACCGACTCGGCTTCGGTCTTTTCGATTCTGCGGTCGAAGGGCATTTCGCTGAAAGAGCGGTTGCGTCCCACGCTCGAGTTGGAGAGCGGCAGTAACGACCCCATGGCCTATATGCTCACCCTGCTGCTTATCCAGATTATCGAAATCGGTACGGTCGACTGGGGCGATGCCATCCTGCTGCTGGTGCTGCAACTGGTCGTAGGGGCGGCATTGGGTTTCGCGCTGGGGTATGCCATCGTGTGGGTGATCAACCGCATCGACGTGCCCAACGAGTCGCTCTATCCCGTGTTGCTGCTGGCCTGTGTCTTCTTTGTCTTTGCCTTTACCAACCTGTTGCAGGGCAACGGTTATCTGGCTGTCTATATCGCCGGGTTGGTGGTGGGCAACCGCAAGTTGGTGCACAAGCGTAGTCTCACCACCTTTTTCGACGGTTTTACCTGGCTGTTCCAGATTGTGATGTTCCTCACGCTGGGGTTGCTGGTCAACCCCTCGGAGCTGCCCGCCGTGGCCGGTGTGAGTCTGCTGGTCGCCCTCTTTATGATAGTGGTTTCGCGTCCGCTCTCGGTCTTTGTGAGTCTGCTGCCCTTCCGCAAGTTCACGACCCGGGCCCGCGTCTATGTGTCGTGGGTGGGATTGCGGGGAGCCGTGCCCATCATCTTTGCCACCTATCCGCTCATGTCGGCCGAGATACCCAATGCCCGCATGATTTTCAACGTGGTCTTTTTCGTGACTATCGTCTCGCTGCTGGTGCAGGGCACCACCGTGAGTGCCATGGCCCGTTGGCTGGGACTGATTGGCAAGAGCGAGGAGAAGGAGATTTTCAACGTGGCGCTGCCCGATGAAATCAAGTCGGCCATGAGTGAGATAGAGCTGACCGAGGAGACGTTGGCGGGCGGCAATAAGCTGCTGAACCTCTCGCTGCCCGACAATACGCTGGTGGTGATGGTGAAGCGGGGCACGCAATATTTCGTACCTAAAGGGCATACTCAGCTCGAGCCGGGCGACCGGCTGCTGGTCATCTCGGACAACGACGAGGAGCTGCGCCGCAGCTACGAGAGCCTGGGCATCAGCCGCTATACCATGCGCAAGAACCGATAAATGCCGCGGCTTGTCTCGAGGATAACCGCGATAGGATAAACGACCGGCTCCGCCCCGGGGAGATTCCCCCGGAAGCGGAGCCGGCTGCTTTTGAAAGGTTGACAATGACAGACTTTGTTCGATTCGCTATCGGCTGCCTCCGGCCCACCACACCGGTTCGGTGGTGACGTAGTCGCCGTTGCCGTAGGCCTGGGCCACATGGTCGTTGCTCACCACGTCGCTGTTGCCGTAGGGGAGCCGCAGCGGGAAGGGCAGGGGATTGGCGAGCGGCAGGAGGTCACCCTCGCCCATGGCCAGGAGGCGCCGGTAGTCGTGGTAGGTCTCCAGCACCTCGCCCTCGTAGCAGGCCAGATACTTCTGGTTGATGATTTCGCTGAGGGGGTCGGCCTCGAAGCGGGGCAGGACGACATTCTGGAAATAGTCGTCGGCCTCACTGGCCGAGAGACCCACCTGGGCAAAGGCGGCCACCACGGCGTTGTAGAGCGAGCCGATGGCATCGCCGGTCTGGCCCAGCCGGGTTTGCGCCTCGGCCTTGACAAACTGCAATTCGTGGTAGCTGAGCAGCAGGGTGGGGCGTGTAGGCGAGAGCAGGCCCGATATGCCGTAGTAGCCCTGCCGTTGCTCGGGTGCGCCGTTGGGGGCGAACACCAGTTGGCCGGTACCGGGATAGGCTTTGGAGAAGAGGCTTTCGCGCGGGTCGTTCCGCTCGACGAGCTTCTGGTGCAGGCTCTCGCTGGCCCCGAAGTAGCGGCGGTTCAGGTAGAAGGCATAGAAGGGGTTGATCGACGAGCTGCCGTCGTAGGGGTAGGCCAGTTGTTCGTCGGATGAGACAAAGGAGCTGTCGGCATAGTCGATTACCTGGTCGTAGCGCGGTTCGCGGAAGGAGAGGCGGAGGGCATAGCGGGCCTTCAGACCATAGGCTGCCTTGATCCAGAGCTCGGCCTGTCGGTCGGCATCGAGCGAGCCGTAGATGAGGTCTTGCGTCCCCACCGGGGTGAGGGTAGCCAGATCCTCTTTCCGCAGGTTGTCGATAGCCTCGTCGAGCAGGTCGAAGACATCCTGGTAGATGGACTCCTGACTGTCGAGCTTCGGTTGGTAAACGGCACCGGGTTGCAGGGCTTCGCTCCAGGGAATATCGCCCATGAGGTCGGTGAGGGTAGCCAGGTTCAGCGCCGTGAGCACCTGAGCCATACCCAGCAGATGGTTCGAGCCCGCCTCGGCACCGCCGGCTGCGCAGCGTTCGCGGATAATCCTGAGGGCGAGCAGGTTGCGGTAGGTGGCATTCCAGGCGTTGTTGAAGGTAGCGGCCGAGTAGACCTCGGCGAGACGCATCTCGGCGTTGTACATCTGGTTGAAGATGCCCGCCTGCTGTTCCATGTAAACAGCCGTATAGAAGGCGAAGTCGCCCGAAACGACACTGACGGCCGAAGCCGTTTCGGCATCGGTGAGGAGGTAGCGGGCCGGCACCTCTTCGGGGTCGTTTTCGTTGCGGTTGAGGCGGTCCATCACGTCGTCGGTACAGGCGGTGAGCAGGCTGGCGGCGCAGAAGATATAGATGAGCTTTTTCATATCCATGTCGTGTTTGAAGGTTAGAAAGTTACAGTGAGTCCCCCTCCGTAGCTCGAGGTCTGGGGCAGGGAGAATCGCTCGAAGGTACCGCTCATGTTGTTGTTGCCCTGCGACGACTCGGGGTCGAGGTTGGGCATCTTGGCCCACAGCAGCACGTTGCGGGCAAAGGCAAAGAGCGAGATGTCGAATATTCCGACGCGGGGGAACTGGTATTTGACGGTGAGGTCGCGCAGTTTGAAGAACGAAGCGTCGTAGATGTACGACTCGTCGATGTTTCCCAGCACGTCGGCATAGAGGGTCTCGTAGGCTCCGGCATCGTCGGCTCCGCCCCGCACGATGTCGTTGGGGGTGCCGTCGGCCTTATAGCCGGGATAGACGAAGGGGGTGGTGCGGTCTTCGGTCTTCTTGCTGATGCCGTAGAGGTCCATCAGGCCGTTGGTGCCCGAATACATGTCGCCGCCGTGCCGCCACGAGAAGGTGGCCGAGAGCGAAAGCCGCTTGTAGCGGAACGAGGTGTTGATGCCCATCGTGAAATCGGAGGCGCACTGCCCGATGACCTGCGGGTTGCCCGAAGCCATGGGCATGCCGTAGGTAGCGCTGTTGGGGTCTTCGTCGACCAGGATGCGGCCCTGGCTGTCGCGCTTGAAGGCGGTACCGTAGATGACCGGGTAGTAGTCGCCCACACCGGCCCGGACCTGCGGCGTGACGAAGCCGCCGAGGAAGATGTTGGTCACACCAGGAGCCAGCTCGTCGATCCGGTTGCGGATGACGGTGAAGTTGACTCCCAGGTCCCAGGTGATGTCGGCCGTGGAGTAAATTTCGCCGTTCAGCTCTATTTCGTGGGCGTCGGTGTGTATCTTACCGCCGTTGGTCACGTATTGGGCGGCGCCGGTCGAACCGGCCAGCGGCACGGGGAATATCTGGTTCTTGATGTTCTGCCGCGAGAAGGTGTAGCTGGCGGCAAGCCGGTTGTGGAAGAGTCGCAGGTCGAATCCCGCTTCGAACGAGTTGGTGTTCTGGGGTGTCAGGTCGGGGTCGTACAGCTCGGCATAAGGCACATAAGCGGTAATGCCGTTGAGGGGGTAGAGTATGGGCGGATTGCTCCAGAAGCCGCCGGTATAGCTGGGGGTGACGTAGTAGTTGTTGTAGTAGCGGCCTGCCTGCCCTACCTGGGCAAACGAGCCCCGCACCTTGGCAAAGGTGAGGACGGGGTTTCCCCGCAGAGGTTCCAGTTCGGTGAGCACATAGGCTACCGACACCGAGGGGTAGAAGAAGGCGCGGTGGCCGCGGGGCATGGTCGACACCACATCTTCACGGCCGGTGACGTTGAGGTAGGCCTGGTCGCGCCACGAGAGGGTGGCGTTGCCGAAGAATCCCACCGTGCGGGCCCGCAGTACCGAGGTCGATGCGCTCTGTATCGCGGTGTTTTGTATCGTGGGGTTGCCGCCGAAGTTGAAGCTCTGGCCGTAGTCTTCGTAAAAGGCTTTGTTTTCCTGGTTGATTTCGTTGCCCACCATGGCTGTGAGGTGCCAGTCGTCGGTGATGTTCATCTCGTAGTTGACGGTAAAGAGCGAGTTGAAGATGACGTTGGTCACGCCGTTCGACTCGATGCTGCCGGCCTGCCCCTGCGAACCGTATTCGTAGATGTTTTTGTAGCGCGAGGTGTAGGCGTCGATACCGATTTGCCAGCGGGTCGAGAGTTTTTTGTCGCTGCTCCAGTCAATCCGGGGGGTATACTCGACAAAGGTGTTGCCGAAGAAGCGGTGCGTGTTCTCGTTGAACGAGTTGTGCCGCGTGGCCCAGTAGGGGTTGTTGAAGGTGAGCGAGCGGTAGTTGATTTGGGTATAGGGGTCTTCGGGCAGCGCGTAGGGAATGCCCCGCAGGTTGTAGCTGGGCGGTGCGCCGTAGACGGCACCCAGCACGCCGCTGTTGGCGGTGGGGGCCTTGTCGATGTTGTTGCGCACGAAGTTGGCCGAGAAGCCGGTCTTCCACTCTTCGCTAAGGTTGACCTCGGCCATGCCCCGCACCGAGTAGCGGGTGAGGCCGGTCGAGGGAATCACGCCGTCCTGTTGGGCGGTGCCGATACCGAACGAGTAGTTACCCTTCTCGAACCGCTGGCTGATGTTGAGCGAGGTGTTGAAGGTGACCCCCGTGCGGAAGAAGTCGCCGATGTTGTCGTAGACGTCGGGGGCTACCCAGGGATTTTCGCCCGCCTGGGCCAGCTGGGGCACATAGTAGAGGCCTTGGGTCCCCGAGGTGTCGTAGTTGTTCAAGGCCGTGGCCACGTTGCCGCCATAGGTGGGGTCGTCGGGCAGAGCATCGATGCGGGGGCCCCAGCTCATCGACGAGGTGGGGTCGAACCGTTGGGCCTGCTGCGAGTCGCTGTAATAGCCCTGGGCCCACTGCTTCTGCACCTGCGGGCGGCGCGACAGCGTCTCGGCACTGAGGTTGGTGGTGAAGGTGACGTGAGGTCGCCCGATCGAGAGCCCGCGTCCGCTCTTGGTGGTGATGACCACCACACCGTTCGAGGCCCGGATGCCGTAGAGGGCGGCCGCCGCCTGCCCCTTGAGCACGTTGATGCTCTCGATGTCGTTGGGGTCGATGTCGATGGAGCGGTCGGCAATATCGGTGCCGCTCACGCTCTGGCCGGTCGAGAAGTCGGGGGTCGACTGGATGGGCATTCCGTCGACCACATAGAGCGGGGTGTTGTTGCCGGTAAAGGAGCGGGCTCCCCGGATGACCACTTGCGACGAGGCCCCCGGCATACCGCTCGAGGGTACAATCTCCACGCCCGACAGTTTTCCCTGCATGGCGTCGGAGAGGCCGGTGGTACCCGCCTTGTTCAGTTCGTTGCCTTTCAGGTCCTGGGCGGCATAGCCCAGCCCCTTGCGGTCGCGCTTCATACCCAGGGCGGTGACTACCACCTCGTCGATTTTGTGGTCGGCATTCTCGAGTACGATCTCCATGCGGTCGGCAATGGGAACCTGCCGGGTAGCCATGCCCACGTACGAGACGGTCACCTCGCGGGCCGAGTCGGGAACCCGGAGGGTAAAGTTGCCGTCGAGGTCGGTACTGGTGCCTATCGAGGTACCCGGTACGAGTATGGTGGCCCCGATGATGGGTTCGTTGTCGTCGGCAAAGATAACCTGGCCGGTGATGGTACGCTCTTGTGCCCCGACGACGGAAACCGCACAGGCCAGCAGCGCCAGAAATAGACTTAGTTTTTTCATAATCGTTCTCTTTTTTCGGGTTAAAGAGTATGTTTTTTTGAGAAAGGATAACGAGCGCGCCTCCCCTTTTGTTCGATATTCGTAGGCGATAACCCTGTTAAAAGAGAGTCCTATAAAAAGATTTGGCTCTTGATGAAAAACTTTCGCCGATTATGCAAGGCAAAACCTATATATTTTTGTATTTTTGTGGCAAATTTATATGGTGTAATGCTTTATGCTTGAAAATAAGAAAATTAAAACAGCTCTTGTCTCGGTTTTTCATAAAGATGGCTTAGACGAAATTTTGAAACTCTTACATGCCGAAGGAGTAGAATTTATCTCGACCGGCGGCACGCAGTCGTTTATCGAATCGCTGGGAATCCCTTGCGGTGCAGTCGAGGACCTGACCGGTTATCCCTCTATTCTGGGCGGCCGGGTAAAGACCCTTCACCCCAAAGTGTTCGGCGGAATCCTCAACCGTCGGGAGAATGAAACCGACCAACAGCAAATCGCTCAATACGAAATACCTTCGATCGATCTGGTAATCGTCGACCTCTATCCGTTTGAAGAGTCGGTAGCTTCGGGTGCCGACGAGAGCGCCATCATCGAGAAGATAGATATAGGCGGTATCTCGCTCATCCGGGCCGCTGCCAAGAATTACAAGGATGTAGTCATCGTGGCTTCGAAAGCCCAATATGCCCCGCTGCTCTCGCTGCTGAAAGAGAAGGGTGCCAACACCTCGCTCGAAGACCGCCGCTGGTTTGCCAAAGAGGCATTCGCTGTGTCGTCGGGCTACGACAGCGCCATCTTCAACTACTTCGACGGTGGCGAAGGCTCGGCCTTCCGCTATGCCGGCAACCACGCCAAGGTGCTGCGCTACGGCGAGAATCCCCACCAGAAGGGTGTATTCTATGGCAACTTCGACGAGATGTTCGAGCAACTCCACGGCAAGGAGATTTCGTACAACAACCTGCTCGACATCGATGCCGCCGTTTCGCTGATTTCGGAATTTGACGAGACCACCTTCGCCATTCTGAAACACAACAACGCCTGCGGTCTGGCCTCGCGCGACACGCTGCTCGAGGCTTGGAAAGATGCCCTGGCCGGCGACCCCGTATCGGCTTTCGGCGGTGTGCTCATCACCAACCGTCCGGTCGACAAGGCTACGGCCGAGGAGATGCACAAAATCTTCTTCGAGGTGTGCATCGCTCCGGCTTACGACCCCGAGGCCCTCGCCATTCTGGAGCAGAAGAAAAACCGCATCGTGCTCGTGCAGAAACCCTTCCAGGCTCCTGCCCGTCAGTTCCGCTCGCTGCTCAACGGCGTGCTGGTACAAGACCGCGACCTCTATCGCGAGAAACCCGAGGAGCTGCGCCAGGTAACCGACAAGGCGGTAACTCCTGCCGAAGTCGAAGACCTGCTGTTTGCCAACAAGATTGTAAAACATAGCAAATCGAACGCCATCGTACTGGCCAAGAACCGTCAGCTCTGCGCCAGCGGTATCGGTCAGACCTCGCGTGTCGACGCCCTGCGTCAGGCCATCGAGAAGGCCCGTTCGTTCCACTTCGATTTGCAGGGAGCCGTGATGGCATCCGATGCCTTCTTCCCCTTTGCCGACTGTGTGGAGATAGCCCACGAGGCCGGGGTAAATGCCGTGATACAACCGGGCGGTTCGATTCGCGACAACGAGTCGGTCGACTATTGCAACAAGAACGGCATGGCTATGGTGATGACCGGCATACGGCACTTCAAACACTAATATTAAACATTAAAAAAGAATAGTCAATATGGGATTGTTTTCTTTCACGCAGGAGATAGCCATCGACTTGGGTACGGCCAATACGGTGATTATCCACAACGACAAGATTGTGGTCGATGAGCCGTCGGTGGTTGCGTTGGACAAGCGTACCGACAAGCTGCTGGCAGTCGGGGAAAAAGCTCGTTTGATGTATGAAAAGACTCATGAGAACATACGCACGATACGCCCCTTGCGCGACGGTGTGATTGCCGACTTCTACGCTGCCGAGCAGATGATTCGCGGCATGGTGAAGATGGTAAGCTCGAAGAGCCACTGGTTTTCGCCCTCGCTGCGTATGGTGATAGGTATCCCTTCGGGTAGTACCGAAGTCGAGATTCGTGCCGTGCGCGACTCGTCGGAGCATGCCGGCGGCCGCGACGTCTACATGATTTACGAGCCTATGGCTGCCGCCATCGGTATCGGTCTCGACGTGTTGGCTCCCGAGGGCAACATGATTGTAGATATAGGTGGCGGTACGACCGAAATCGCCGTGATTTCGCTGGGCGGTATCGTGTCGAACAACTCGATACGGGTAGCCGGCGACGACCTGACGAGCGATATTCAGGAGTACATGGGTCGCCAGCACAATGTGAAGGTGGGCGAGCGTACGGCCGAGATGATCAAGATCAACGTCGGTTCGGCTCTGACCGAGCTCGACAATCCCCCCGAAGATTACGTGGTGCACGGTCCCAACCGCATGACGGCCCTGCCGATGGAGGTACCCGTTTCGTATCAGGAGATTGCCCACTGTATCGAAAAGTCGATTTCGAAAATCGAGGCTGCCGTACTCAACGCCCTCGAGCATACCCCCCCCGAACTCTATGCCGACATCGTGCGCAACGGTATCTGGCTGGCCGGTGGCGGTGCCCTGCTGAGAGGCTTGGACAAACGGTTGACCGACAAGATAGGTATCCCCTTCCGCATTGCCGACGATCCCCTGCATGCTGTGGCCAAAGGCACGGGCGTGGCTTTGAAGAACATAGACCAGTTCTCGTTCCTCATCCGATAAGAGCGGACGACGAGAGGGCCGGGTTGTCCCGGCCGGGTATGACAAGTATAGAGACGAGTTACAGAGGCCGAAAAAGCCTTTGTAACTCGTTGTTGGTAGACAAACGAGGAAACAATGCGCAATTTGATCGATTTTTTGTGGCGACATAGCTCATGGATTGTTTTTGCATTCTATGTGGTGCTCAGTTGCGTCTTGTTGTTCGGGCGCAATCCCTATCAGCGCAGTGTCTACTTCTCGTCGGCCAACCGGGTGGCGGTGGTGGTCTACGACTTGCAGTCGGAGGTCACCTCGTATCTGGGCTTGCGCCAGGCCAACCGCGACCTGCAGCTGCGCAACGGTGAGCTCGAGATGGAGGTGGTCAACCTGAAGGAGCAGCTCAACAGCTACCGGGCTGCAGCGGGCAAGGATACGATTCCGGCCGACTCGGTGCTGCACGACTACGATTTCGTGGTGGCTCGCGTGGTGAACAACAGCGTGGCCCAGACCAACAACTACATCACCATAGACAAAGGGCGTGCCGAAGGCATAGAGCCCGAGATGGGGGTGGTCGACCAGAACGGTGTGGTGGGCATCATCAACGTGGTGGGCGAGCATCATGCCGTGGCTATCTCGGTGCTGAATCCCAAGTTGCGCCTCAGTTGCAAGGTGAAGGGGAGCGACTACTTCGGGTCGCTGGTGTGGGACGCCGTGAGTCCCCGCTATGCCGTGCTCGAGGAGATGCCCCGTCATGTCGAGTTCGCCCCGGGCGACACGATTGTGACCAGCGGCTACTCGTCGGTATTCCCCGAAGGGTTGATGATTGGAGTCATCAGCGACTACAAGAAGCAGCGCGACGACAACTTCTATGCGCTGCGGGTGAAATTGAGTACCGATTTCAGCTGTTTGGGATATGTGCGCATCATCTCGAACCGCATGAAAGAGGAGCAAGACCAACTGGAAAAGGAGGCCCGCTATGAGTAACTGGCTGCGATACCTGTTTCTGTTTATCGTCATGGTGCTGTTGCAGGTGACGATTGGCAACGACATACATCTGTTCGGGGTAGCCATACCCTTCTTTTACATCTACTTTATTTTGCGGCTGCCCTTGTCGCTCTCGATTAACTGGACCCTCACGCTGGCTTTTGTGCTGGGTCTCACAATCGACATCTTCAGCAACACGCCGGGTATGAATGCCCTCGCGTGTGTGGTGATGGCGGCTTTTCGCAAGCCGGTGTTGAACCTCTATACGCCGCGAGGCGAAGATTATGCCGAGGCGATTCCGTCGATTCGCAGCTTCGGCATGTCGCTCTATGTGCGGTATCTCCTCACGCTTTCGCTCTGTTTCTGCGTGGTGCTGTTTCTGGTCGAGTCGTTGAGCCTGCTCAACGTCGGGCGGCTTATCCTTCGGGTCGTAGCCAGTACCGCACTGACGTTTCTGGTGGTTTTGGGAATGGACAGTTTAACGAAGACCGGACGTGAGAAAAGATTATAAGCTGGCCAAACGCAAATATGTAATCGGGGGCATCGTGCTGGCGGTAGCCTGTATCTACATCGTGCGCCTCTTTTCGTTGCAGGTACTCAACGACGATTACAAGCAGTATGCCGACGGCAATGCCTTCTTGAAAAAGACCCAATATCCCTCGCGAGGCCTCATCTACGACCGCACCGGCAAGCTGCTGGTGTTCAACCAGCCGGCCTACGACGTGATGATGATTGTGCGCGAGGTGCGTCCCTTCGATACGCTCGACTTCTGTCGCACGTTGGGTATCACCCGCGAGCAGTTCGACAAGCGCATGGAGGACATGAAGAACCCGCGGCTCAATCCCGGATACTCCTCCTATACACCCCAGACTTTCATGACACAGCTCTCGGCCCAGGATTATGGCCGCCTGCAGGAGAAGCTCTACCGATTCCCCGGCTTCTTCATCCAGAACCGCATGCTGCGCCAGTATGCTTACCCCGTGGCGGCCAATGTGCTGGGCAACATCCGCGAGGTGTCGCCCCGCGACATCGAGCGCGACGACTACTACAAGCGGGGCGACTACACGGGCGACCTGGGTATCGAGCGGTCGTACGAGCAGGTGCTGCGCGGCGAGAAGGGGGTGGAGATTCTCTTGCGCGATGCCCACGGCCGCATCAAGGGTCGGTATGAGGATGGCCGCTACGACGTGGCCCCCGTATCGGGTAAGAACCTGAAGCTCTCGATCGACATCGAGCTGCAGGCCTATGGCGAGAAGCTGATGCAGAACAAGATAGGTGCCATCGTGGCCATCGAGCCCTCGACGGGCGAGGTGCTGGCCATGGTCTCGAGCCCCACCTACGACCCCTCGATGCTGGTGGGGCGCGAACGGGGCAAGAACTACCTGAAGCTGAATCGCGACAAATACAAACCGCTCTACGACCGGGCGCTGATGGCCGCCTATCCGCCGGGCTCTACCTTCAAGCCCACACAGGGGCTCATCTTCCTCAACGAGGGTATCATCACCGATAACACGCTCTATCCCTGTTACCACGGTTTCGTGGCGGGACGGTTGAAGGTAGGATGCCACGGGCACGCTTCGCCTCTGGCGTTGAGGCCGGCCCTGCAAACCTCGTGCAACGCCTTTTTCTGCTACGGGTTGCGCTCGATGATCGACAACCGCACCAAGTACAAGTCGGCCGCCGAGGCCTTCAACATCTGGAAGGATTACCTGGTCTCGATGGGCTACGGCTACCGGCTGGGCATAGACCTGCCGGGCGAGAGTCGCGGCTTTATCCCGAACAGCAACTACTACAACAACATATACGGCGAGAACCGCTGGAGCGCCCTCACCATCATATCGGTGGCCATCGGGCAGGGCGAGGTGCTGGCCACCCCGTTGCAGATTGCCAATCTGGCGGCCACCATCGCCAACCGGGGCCATTACTACACGCCCCACCTCATTCGCGAGATACAGGACTCGACCATCAGTGCCGAGTATACCACCCCCAAGCACACGATGGTTGACGCGCACTACTACGACTATGTGGTCGAGGGTATGCGCATGGCGGTGACCGGCGGTACCTGCCGCATCGGGGCCATTCCCGGAGTCGAGGTGTGCGGCAAGACGGGTACGGCTCAGAACCCTCACGGCAAAGACCACTCGGCCTTCATGGGGTTTGCTCCCATGAACAACCCCAAGATTGCGATTGCCGTATATGTCGAGAATGCCGGCTTCGGGGCCACCTACGGCGTGCCTATCGGGAGCTTGATGATGGAGATGTATCTGAACCGGGAGATTGCCCCGGAGCGGAAATATCTCGAAGAACGTATGTTACAGTCCAATACGATTATTTACAGTGGAGTCAAGAAGCACTAACATATGGCGTTCGATCGACTGGATGACGGTGATTCTCTACCTCATCCTCATCTTTTGCGGCTGGGTGAGCATCTATGCCGCCAGCTACGACTTCGACAATGCCAGTATTTTCGATTTTGCCGAGCGGTCGGGCAAGCAGCTCATGTGGATAGGGCTCTCGCTCATGCTGGCCTTTATGATTCTGATGGTCGATTTCAGGGTCTATGAAGCCTATGCCTACCTCTTTTACGGCATTCTGATACTGCTGTTGATTGCCACCATATTTCTGGCTCCCGACATCAAAGGGTCGCACTCGTGGCTGGTGCTGGGGCCGGTGAGTTTGCAGCCGGCCGAGTTTGCCAAGTTTGCCACGGCGCTCGCCCTGGCCAAGTCGTTCGGGACCTACGGCTTTTCGCTGAAGAACCGGCGCGACCTCATCCAGGCCATCTGCATCATCGTGCTGCCTATTGTCCTGATTATTGCCCAGAAGGAGACTGGGTCGGCTCTGGTCTTTGCTTCGCTCATCTTTGTGCTTTATCGCGAGGGCCTGTCGGGGCTCTTCCTCTTCTACGGGCTGTGTGCCATCGTTTACTTTGTGGTGGCGGTCAAGTATTCGGGCCTCATGTGGGGGAGTGTGGCGGCCGGCGAGGTGCTGGTGTTTATCCTCATCTTCCTGGTGGTGGCCGGTATGCTGTTGCTCTATCAGAAGAACGGACGGGCTGCCCGGTATCTGCTGTGGGGCTATCTGGCCGTAGGGCTGGTGTGCGGTGTGCTGCTCTACTTCGACGTGCCGGTCAATCTGCTCTATGTGTGCATAGGGGCTACGGTGGCTACGACGGTGTATCTGCTGGTGCTTTACTTCTCGACCCGCTCGTTGCGCGTGCTCACCATACTGGCTACGGCGCTCGTGTCGGTGGTTTTCCTCTTCTCGGTCGACTATGCCTTCAACGAGGTACTGGAGCCTCACCAGCAAAAGCGTATCAAGGTGGCACTGGGTATGGAGGAGGACCTGCGGGGTGCCGGCTATAACGTGAACCAGTCGAAGATTGCCATCGGGTCGGGCGGCTTCTGGGGGAAGGGTTTCCTCAACGGTACGCAGACCAAACTGAAGTATGTGCCCGAGCAGGATACCGACTTTATCTTCTGTACCATCGGCGAAGAGGAGGGATTCTGGGGAGCTGTGGGGGTGATTCTGCTCTTTGTGACCCTTATCTTCCGTCTCATTGCTATCGGTGAGCGACAGCACTCGGCCTTTGGTCGGGTCTACGCCTATTGTGTGGTGTCGATACTCTTTTTCCACCTGGCGGTGAATGTGGGTATGGTCATCGGGTTGTGCCCGGTGATAGGGATACCTTTGCCCTTCTTCAGCTATGGCGGCTCGTCGTTGTGGGGATTTACCATTCTGCTCTTTGTGCTGTTGCGTATCGATGCGTCGCGCACCGAGCGCCATTAGTCCTGTCGGTTCCCGGTCATGCCCTTTTTGCCGGGCGTTGGTTGTGAGTCGCAATAGTTTCTGTACAGAATTTTTTTTGAGAGTGGGGATGGCCCATTCTATCGGAGTTGTACCGTATTTTTGAGCTTCAAAAATAGGAGATTGAGAATGTTAATTTTTAACCCCTCTTATGCACTTTTTAGAAATTAGTTTTATATTTGTAAGGTGAAGTTTGCATTATAGAGCTGATAAAATAGTTTAGGTAATTGGGAAAGGGGACAAAAAATCCTACGAAGATAGGATGATGGCGTTTGCAGCTTCTCGAGAGTTTTGGTTGCACAGATGCAGTTCGGGAGTATAGAGGAGTTCCCCGTTTTATGCCATCGAATAGAGGGAAACCGATCGGCTCGCCTCGAGCAGTGTAAACGATAAAAACCGGCAGGCAGGATTGCTTGCCGGTTTTTGTTTTCAGTCGTTTTGTGTTGCTGTTGAGTAGCTTTTTGTATTGTCTTTGATTGGGGGCTCTTTGCGGGGTCAGATAATCTGGTCGTGAATGAAGAGTCGGTAGGTGACGGTTTTTCCGTCGGCCTTTCGTACCGTATACCGGGTTTCGCCTTTGAGACCCAAACCGTTTCGTTGCTCCTCCCAGGTTATCTCTTTCACCGGCCGACCGTTTATGGCTATGATGGTGTCGCCTATTTCGATGCCGGCCCGCTCGGCGATGCCGCCTTGATAGAGGCCGTTGACAATCCAGCCGTCACCGATGTCGGTGCGGTCGACGGTAGCCATGTGCGAGAGCGACGACCGGGAGTAGGTGCCTTCGTTTTGGTTGCGTTTTACCCAAACCGAGGCGTGGAGCGGGTCTATCACTATATCGTAGAGCGACCAGATTTCGTTGCCGATGATACCCACATAGGGGCGGTTGGACGATAAGGCCCCTTTCTGGTTGAGTGAGCAGTCGATGACCAGATTGTCGAGCGTATCGGCCAAGCAGAAGCGGGAGGCTCTTAGCGTGATGTCTTCGGAACCGCCACCCACGCCGCCGGCTTGTGTGCGGAAATAGGCTTTGGGTACCTGGTCGAGGTGAAGTGCCGAGGAGCTCTCGTTGGTGAGCGAGACGGTGGAACCACTGCCCAAATCCATACGGAACCAGCCTTCTACCACGTTTGCCGAGTCGATTTGCAGGCGTGCCTTCACGTCGATGCGGTTCTCTTCGAATCGGGTTTCGAGCTTGTGGTAGCCGGCAAGCGAGTCGGGCGGGAGGGGCTCGGCCAAAGGCGCGATGTAGCTCTCGCTGAAGTTTATCATCAAAGGAGCCTGCAACAGGTGGGTGTTGCCCAGCAGACCGTCGATGTATCGCCCCAGAATATCGCGTAACCCGATGATGGGGGTTATCTTGTTCTGGTAGTCCAGTTTGCCGCACCTGATTTTAATCGGGTCGATGAAGATGTCGACCCGCTGCGGGTCGCTGTTGCCGGCACCGCCCATGCGGGCCGTACCTTTGCGTCCGAAGGCTTCTTGCAGGTGGTTCAGCTCCAGAAAATCCTTATCGAGATAGAGGAAGTCGGCCCCGGTATCGTAGATAATCGTGACCGGTACGGTATCGTTCAGCGTGGCCTGCAGATAGAGGTGACTGTCGAAGATAAAGGGTATGGCTCCGCCGGGTCGTGCGGCATGACTTTTGGGGAGACACAGAGCCCCCAAAAGGAAGATGAAGCAACTTGTTTTTCTCATAGTGGAAACGAATTGGGGTGTGGTTCGAAATCGGGTATGGCATGGTCGGGGTACGGTTGGTTGGGACCAGCCCCCGAGCCATACTTGGTTTTTGCGATGAATCGGTTTTTAGCGGTTGGCTTATGACAGCTTGAAGCTGACGGGCAACGTGTAGCGCACGTTCACCGGCTGGCCGTTCTGCATGCCCGGTTTCCAGGCAGGGAGGGCACGCACCACGTCGATAGCGGCCTGGTCGAGAAGCTTGTCGATGCTGCGAACGACTTGAATATTACCCACTTTCCCCGTTTTGTCGACCACGAATTGCACAACCACACGCCCCTCGATTTGGCCGTCGATGGCGTGTTGGGGATACTCGAGATTTTCGCTGATAAACTTGAAGAGGGCTTGTGTGCCGCCGGGAAACTCGGGCATCACTTCGGCAACTTCATATACCGAGTCGGTGGGCGTTGGGGCCGGAGCGGCCGTTTCGGTGGCGGTGTCGGATGCGTCGGGAGCGGCCGTTTCGGTTTGTTGAGGGTTGGCATTACAGCCGGCCAACAGGAGGCTTACGGAAGCCAGGGCAGCGAATAACAGTTCTTTTTTCATTGCAGTAAAATTTTATTTAAGGTATACAAATTGGTCAGGATAGTTTGAAGACAATCGGTAAGGTATATCGCACATTCACCTGCTTGCCGTTCTGCATGCCCGGTTTCCAGGCAGGGAGGGCACGCACTACGTCGATGGCGGCCCGGTCGAGTGCCGGGTCGATGCTTCGTTTGACTTGAATATTGTTCACTTTCCCCCTTTTGTCGACCACGAACTGGAGGATTACGCGACCTTCGGTCTGGTTGTCGATAGCCTCCTGGGGATACTTGAGATTGTCCCGGATAAACTCGAAGAGGGCCTGGGGCCCACCGGGAAATTCGGGCATCACCTCGGCTACCTCGAATACGGGTTCTTGCTCGGGTACCTCGCGGAGTGTGGTCGTTTGGGGCAGGGTTTCGGTGGTCGTGGCTGGCGAGTTGGCAGCCTTGTGGTCAGCCGATTGTCGGCAACTCTGGCTCCCGACGACGAGCAGGAGGCAGAGCGGCAGCACGAGGAGGTAGCGATACCGCGACCGTGTCGAGGAGGCCCGGCGGTTGATCATGGCGATACGCTCTTTCAGAAACGAATGGCCGAAAGGTATGGCCGAGGCATGCGGTCGGTTGTCAAGGGCCAGGTCGAGCAGCAGGTATTGGTAGGCGCGCTTCTCGGGCTCGTCGGCCAGTACGGCGCGGTCGGCCAGGTATTCGAGGTTGAGCCGTATCTCTTTCAGCAGCAGCCAAGCCAGCGGATTCATCCAGCAGAGCACGGCTACCACTTCGCCCAGCAGAATGTCGAGGGTGTGCATTTGCCGGATGTGCGCCTGCTCGTGTTTGAGAATGGTGGCCCGGGCATCGGGGGGATCGGCCATCGAGGCCGGCAGGAATATCCAGTGGAAGAACGAGCAGGGTTGTATCGGCTCGGGGCAGACGACAATGCGCCAGGCTCCCTCGCGGTATAACCGGCCCCGCCGGCGCAGCCCCACGATGGAGAACAGCCGTATGACCATACGCAGCCCCAGCAGCAGGGCTATGCCGCCATAGAGCCAGGCTCCCAGTCGATAGAGGTTGAAGCTGGCCGGGGTTTGGGCCGCAGCGGCCGGCGCTATCGACAGTTCGGGCAGTGTGAATTGCAGCGTATGAGGCATGGCGTCGGCCACGGAGGGGAGGCGATAGAGCGGGTAGGTGAGGGCAAACAGCAGGATACCCAGCAGCAGCGCCCGCCTCGTGACCAGGTGGGTGTTGCGGGCCGAGAGGGCCTTGTAGGCTATGAAAAGCAGCGAGAGTGCAATGTGCACTTGCAGCAGGTAAATCAGGAAATCCATCGTGCCGTTTTTTTAGTGGGTTTACTCTTTTTCGTGTTCGATCATGGCGATGATCTGGCGCAGGTCCTCTTCAGAGAGTTTGTTCTCTTGGGCAAAGAAGGTGACCATCTCTTTGTAGGAGTTGGAAAAATAGCTCTTGACGATTCCCGAGAGGAACCGCTTTTTATAGTCGTCCTGACTGATGTGGGGCGTATAGAGATAGGTGTTGCCTATCTTCTCGCTTGCCAGGTAGCCTTTGCGCTCCAGGTTCTTCACGACCGAAGCCACGGTGGTGTAGGGCGGGCGCGGTTCGGGCAGTTCTTCCAGAAAGTCTTTGATGATACCCCGTCCCTTTTTCCAGATGACGAGCATCACCTCTTCTTCTTGATGAGTCAGTTTCTCCATTGCTCTGTTTAATCTTAACTACGATTACTTCGCAAATCTACGAAAATTTCGTAGAATAACAAACAAAATAATGAATTTTTTATGGTGCGTATGTTTAATGAGTTGATTTCGTTTTGATTATATTCCTACTTGGGAATACCGCCGGGAAAGGGGATGCCGGATATATTGGGGCGAAAGGATGGAGAAGATGGGGGCAACTGGAGAGCGTTCGGGCTGCGACGGTGTACCGCTGTCAGGTAGACAATATGGCACGAACCATCGTTCCGAGTCGCGAGAATCGGAAAGGGGAGCGTCTGTGACAGCGCGGTGAGTATCAGTCGTTGCCCTCTTTCTTGGCCACTCGGGGAATGAGAATAGCCGTATAGAGTTGCAGGGCGGCCCCCACGGTGAGCAGCATTACCCAGTCGGGATCGTTGCGAAACATGAAATAGGACGAGGCTACCAGGAAGAGCGACGAGAAGGTCTCGATGTGGAAAAGCCGTTTCAACCGAAAGTTCTTGCCCTTGTAGCGGAAGGTGAGTCGGCAGACGGCCATACCGGCGGCACCGCAGGCATAGAGGTAGGGGACCCACGGCAGTTTGATCATGAACAGAGGCAGAGCTGCCCCGATGATGACAGCGATGGAGGAAACCATAAAGAGCATGTCGCGCGTATGCTGTTTCATGTCGGTAGTATTTAGTGGGTTTGTTTTTTCGGTTCTATGATGTAAATATCTTCGCTGGGTTTACTCATATAATACTGTTCGCGGGCAATTTGTTCGACCTCGTTTTTATCGGTTTTCAACCGTTCGATTTGCCGGTTGTAGTAGTCGGTCGTATCGTTCTGTGCCGCAATCTGTTGCCGCAAGTCGTTGATTTGCCGGTCGTAACGTACCCGCTGGATGCAACTGTTTTCGTCGATAAAGAGAATGAAAATGACAAATACGACCAGAAACGCCTTCCCCAGAGAGAAGTGCTTGCGTACGAATTCGAATATTTTCTTTTTATCTATTTTCATCGAAGCGAAATGAGTATCACCCTATTTTCGGGTAAAAGTACGAAAAATTTTTGGTTCGACCAATCGGCTGGGCTATTCCTGTGAGAAAGAATATTTGGCAGGGTCGAGACCCACTCCTGAGGCATGACCTCGGTTTTCGAGTAAGCATATCTTATTTGAAATTAAAAATGTATAATTTACAGGCCTCTTATGCCTTGTTAATCAGTTGATAACCGTTATTATGGTATACAATTTGCTATCTATGAACCAAACGAAAACCCCGCTTGTCGGGGATTGAAAGGAGAGAACGATGAAAAGAATTGCATTTGTTTTGGCGATGTTTCTGCTGGTATGGGCAGGAAGCGCCGCAGCTCAAGAGCGGGAATTGACCAAGGAGGAGAAAAAGGCTCTGCAGGAGCGTATCGACAGTCTGCAACATGCCGATGCCGAGCGGGCCATTTACGAGAAGGCTTTCACGATGGAGGCCGACCAGGTGATTTTCAAGCACGGAGAGACGGCATTCGTGGCTTCGAATACCAACTTTGTTTCGATTGACGGGGACCGTGCCGTGGTACAGACGGCATTCAACATACCCGTCAGCGGCCTTAACGGCCTGGGCGGTGTGACCGTAGAGGGCAGTTTCTCGAACTACGACCTGCGGAAAGACAAGAAGGGGAACCTGTTCCTTTCGCTCAATGTCATGGGGACCGGTATCTCGGCCCGGGTGGATATTACGCTCTACAACGGCAGCAATCAGGCCATTGTCAACATTGTGCCCAATTTCCACTCCAACAACATTACCCTCAAGGGCATTATCCTGCCGCTCGACAAGAGCCGTGTGTTCAAGGGTTCTTCCCTGTGATGGCGACGGGTGGGGCTGAAGTTGCAGTTGCAGTTGCAGCCCTTGTCCCGGCATACACCTAATTCATGCCCGCCCCGACGGAAGGAGCGGGCATTTTTTGTCTCTTGAGGATTGGCTTGTAAGCTGTAGCCGGTCTCGGCCAGAGAGCCGGAAGATTGGTATCGCCTGAAAAAAGGAAAGGCCCCTGCGATGGCAGGAGCCTTTGCCCGTATGGTTTGCGGCCGGTTGTTTAGAAGCCCGATTCGGAGAAGAGTTTCGATTCGGAAACCTTCACTACCTTGCCGTATTTCTCGAGCGCTTTCACATCGAAATCTTTGGGGTTGCCCACGATGGCCATCACGATGGGTTTGCCCTTGATATTCTCGTTGTAGAAGTTGACGATGTCTTCGAACTTGAGCGTTTCGATTTTCTTCATCTTGTCGATGGCGGGGTCTTGGGTATAGCCCATGCGTTTCCAGGCCTCATATACGGCGCTGGCCGAACGGAAGCCGGGTTTGGCACTGAGGATAGACTCCTTGATGTTGGTCTTTACGACGTCGAAGTGCTCGGGCATCGAAGGCATGTCGGTGAGCAGGTTCATGTAGATGTCGATGGCATCGAGGGTCTTGTCGCCCTGGGTACCTACGAAACCTTGGAAGAGAAAGTTGCGACGGGCAACCGAGGGGGTCGAAATCACACCGTAGGCGCTGTAGGCCATGGCCCGTTTTTCACGAATCTCGTCCATGACGAGGCTACCGAATCCGCCTCCGAAGTAGTCGGAGAAGGCTTCGATGGCAATGTCGTCCTTCACGTCGAAGGGTTTACCCTCGATGAAGAAGTAGATCTTGCTTTGTGTAGCCTTGCTGTTGGGCAAGAAGAAGATGGTGTTCTCGGCATACTTCTCGCGGGTGCGCAGTTCGGGCGATGAGGAGGGCATCTCCTCGGCTTTCAACGGCAGGTTCTTGCTCAATACGTCGTACACCTCGTCGAAGGGAGCGGTACCCGTGTAGTAGATTTCGCACTCGTAGTTGGTAGCGGCCTGGAACTGGGTGGTGAGGTCGGTAATCGAGAGATCCAGCAGGTCGCGGGTAGGAATGCGTTGCAGGTAGTCGGAGCTGTCTTTGTAGAGCACATACGAAGTGAGGGCTCTCTCCAGCGTGCTGATGTCGCTGTTCTCCATCTGACGCGAACCGAATGCGCTACCGATAAGGCTTTGCAGCTGCTTGTCGTCGAGTTTGGGGAAGAGAATCTGTTTCGAGAGCAACTGGCAGGCTTTCACGAGGTCTTTCTCGTAGCCGTTCATCATCACATACATGTAGTTGTCGTCGACGGCGTAAGAGCAGTTGACGTTGAGTTCGCCCATGGCCCGCTTGATAGCCAGCGGCTCGACGTCGGGCAGCATACCGGCATTGTTCATCAGGGCAACGGCATATTCGAGTTTAGGCATGCGGTGAGTCCCTACGCCATATTTCAGCGTCATGGTGAAGACTTCGTTCTCGGGATTGAAGTTGTAGAACAGTTTGCTGCGCGTGTTGATGCGCTTCTGCTGTATCGAGTTGAAGTCGCAATATTTCACCTCGGGCAGCGGGGCGGGCAGACTTTCTACCCATTTGGCATACTCCGACATTTCGCCCTTCTTCGTCTCGATAGGTTTGTAGGCCGGTTTTTTCAGCTTTTTGCCTTTGCTGTCGAGGTTCTTGGCTTCCTGAATGTTGAGGGCCAAGTAGTTGTCGGTAAAGTATTTCTTGGCCGTAGCCTTTACCTCGTCGAGGGTAACGGCATTTACGCGCTCTTTGTAGTTGAGTATCTCCGAGGGATCGGAGCCCGTGTTGAAGAGTGAGGCCAGAATGTAGGCTTTCGTCTCGTTCGATTCGAGGCTCAGCTCATATTCGCGAATCATGTTCTGCTTGATGGAGTTGAGGATGGTCTCGTCGAACTCGCCGTTTTGCAACTGTTGCAGCGACGAGAGCAGAATCTTCTCGACAGCCTTGTGGCTGTCCCAGCGGTTCTGGTTGGCGTCGAACGAGGGGATGGCGTTGATCATGACGACACCGGCATCGCGCATGGCGTTCTGTCCGGCACCTACGCTCATGATGTCACCGTCGAGTTGCAGCTTGTCGAGGATACCGGTCTTTTGCGAGTTGGAGAGCAGTTCGCAGCAGATTTGCAGAGGTATTTCGTCCTTGTCGTTCGAGGGTACACCGTTGTAGATGAGGGCCAACATGGGGTAGTAGTATATCTTGGCGCTCTTCTCGGTGCGGCCTTTGAACTGGGGCACGGGTTGTTTCTCGCGGTGGATTTCGGCCCGGCGGGGGATACGCTCGAATTTCTCGCGAATCAAGGGGATAGCCGTCTTGGTGTCGACGTTACCCACGAGGATAATCGACATGTTTTGCGGGCCGTACCAGGTGTTGTAGAACTCGATGAGCTTGCTCAGCTGGGGGTTCTTCAAGTGCTCGGGCAGACCGATGATGGGGCGGGCATAGGGGTGGGAGCCGAAGGCCTGCTCGTTGATGAACTCGCCCAGACGTGAACCGCGGTTGTCGTTGTACATGTTGTACTCCTCATATACGGCCTCGAGCTCGGTCTGGAATCCACGGAATACGGGGTCGATGAGGCGCTCGGAGTAAACTTCGAGCCACTTCTCGAGTTGCGAAGGGGGGAACGAGTTGTGATACTCGGTCTGGTCGAAGCCCGTGCTGGCGTTCAGCCCTTCGCCGCCCATGTGGTCGATGAGCTGCGAAAACTCGTTGCCGACAGCATACTGGGCAGCTTCGCGAGTAAGTTCGTTGATCTCCAGGTCTATGGCGTCACGCTTGGCCTGGTCGGTCGTAGCGGCACGCTCATCATACTTGGCGATGATTTTCTCGTAGATAGGTTTCTCTTTTTCCCAATCGAGGGCGTCGATTGTCTGGGTGCCTTTGAACATGACGTGTTCGAGGTAGTGGGCCAGACCGGTATATTGTACCGGGTCGTCGACCGAGCCCACTTTGAAGGCAACCATACCGAATACATCGGGTTTGCTCTTGTCTTCCCAGATGTAAACCGTAGCGCCGTTCCGCAGGGTCATTACACTCAATTGTTGCGCTTTACCGGGGAGCCATAAGAGGCATAGTGCGATAAGGCACAATAGATGTTTGATTTTCATATTGTTAAGTTTTTGTGTGATTAAAATGTCAAAATATTCCTAACCATGTGAGCAAAAGTAGCATAAAATTACTAACTTGTGGACGTTTTTTCGACAAATTTAATTTTTTAATGTCTATAAATTTATTCATATGAGAAAGTTTTTATTTGCCGGAATGGTGGGATTGTTCGCCTCATTATGGCTTAGTGTCAGTGCTCAGGAACCCACGACCATGTGGCCCTATCTGTTTACCGATTTTACCGAAGCCACGCTCCATTTCCGCTCTGGCGAGACGGGCCAGGCGAAGGTCAATATCCACTTGTTGCATAACGATTTGCACTATTTGAACGGTTCGAAAATATTTACTACCGACAATCAGAACGATGTGGCCCGTATCGTGCTGCCCGACAACCGGGCCTTCGTGCGTTGCGAAAACCTCTACATCGAGGTGCTGGGCGAGACTCCCCAGGCTATTCTGGGCCGCCGTACGACCGGCGACTTCGATCGCTTGACGCAGGGGACGGGAGCCTATGGTACGTCGTCGTCGACTTCGGCCGTAGACAATCTGTCGAGTCTGCAGATAGGCGGTCTCACCAATCTTAATTACGACCTCATCCGGGTCGAACGTGAGAATGGCCAGACGCTGCCGCTTTCGGTACGTTTCTGTTTTGTTATCGACGGTCAGATCTATAACGCCAACAAGCGCACCATCTCCAAACTGTTGCCCGAGGCCGACCAGAAGGAGTTCAACACCTTCTTGAAAAAGAACAAGGTGAAGTGGAACCGGGAGGAGGGTCTGCAGAAGGTGCTCGAGTATATCTCGCCGTTGCTGGCCAAGTAGCGGTGGCGCCTTGTGTCGGGGTGGAGCCTGGCTCCTCCCCAATACAAACTGAACGGAACAACAAAAAAGCGGAACAGGGGATGCCCCTCGTTCCGCTTCTTGTTTTTTATGGATAGTAGATTTTATTCAAACTTGCGTTGCCAGAACCACATCTCGTTGAAGGTAAGGCTCAGTGAAATACGGAAGTGGTCTTCGCTGATGAGCTTGGCCGGCGAGCACTGGCGGTTGATGTATTCGAAGGCTACGTTTACGACCGACTTGTCGGTGGCCAGAGGGAATCCGAAACCGCAGGTGGCACCTATCTCGTTCAGGTCGTTGCCGTTTATCTTCAGGTAGGAGCGGTTGTAGAACAGACCGGCCCGGTAGTTGATGCGTTGCAGATAGTTGCCGCCCATGCTCTTGGGGCGGAATTCGGCACCCAGAGCTACCTTCAGCCGGTTGTTGAATTGCCCGGTCGAGGTCTGCAACTGCCCGGCGTTGAGGTTGGTAAACTTGGCATCGGCCCAGTTCTGGTAGGTGACGTCGGCCGCTACGGTGAGTCGTTTGTCGTAGTTGTAGCTGATACCTCCGCCATAGGTCGAGGCCAGCGAGTAGTGGCTCTTCATGTTGAGGGTGTCGGCGTCGATAATCGAGCTCGAACTCACATCGTAGGTGCTGGTGTAGGCTTTACCCAGCAGCGCTTTGCCCGGTGAGTAGACGGCACCGAGCGTGATGGTGTGCTTCTTGTCCCACTCGATGGCATATTGTGCGCCGAACTGCAGGTGGTAGTCGCGCACCTTGAGGTCGGTCTCGAATATACCGGTACTGCCGTTGGCCGGGATTACGGTGTTGGCGTTGGTGAGGTTGCCGAAGAGGTAGCTCACGTTGGCACCGATCGAAAAGCCCTTGAACAGATTTCCGCTCACGCCCACATAGGCTTGCGAGATGTTGCCTTCGCCTGTACGGCTGTCGGTACCGTTGGAGATAGAGCTGGCAAACGAATAGCCCACGTTGGAGTAGGGGAGCAACCCGATGCTACCGGCCATGTGGCGGCCCAGAGGGAATTGCATGACGATGTAGTCGAGCGATCCGCTTTGCGAGGTTTCGCTCAACTGCCCTTCGTGAGTCGTGACGGCCTGGTAGGTAAGGCCTATGTCGAAGAGGAAGGTGAGCGAGTCCATACTGACGTAGGAGGCGGGGTTCATTACGTTGATCTGCCGGTTGTTGTGCAGGGCATAACCTACGCCGCCCATAGCTCGTTGGGCTCCTATGGCATTGTCGCCGAGTATACCGTATCCGAATCGGGAATAGGGCGAGGTGGTGCCGTTCTGGGCCCATGCGACAAGTCCTATCGCCAAACTTATCAAGAGAATTTTATATTTCAGCATTTTCCTGTAATATTCTGTTTAAGCCGGTTAATACCAAATTTTCGTTCACAAAGATGCGACTTTTTATTTTTGCAGCCAATTTTAAGGCATCTCCCCCTGTTAAAAAAACGAAAAGGTCGGGGTAAATCTCGTTGAGACGGGCCATGTAGCCTTCGATTTCATAGGCCACGCCCAGCGTGGCGCCGGCCCGCATGGCCGTCTCGGTGCTGAAGCCAATCTCGGGAATCTCGCCCGAGTCGTCTACCAGGGGTAGCTTGCCGGTGTGCTCGTGCATGGCGAGCAGTCGCAGCCTGATGCCGGGGGCTATGTTGCCGCCTGCAAAGGTGCCGTCGGCCGTGAGCAGATCGTAGGTGACACAAGTGCCGGCATCGACGATGAGCACCGGCCGGCCGGGACACTCCATCGAGGCTCCCACTACGGCCGCAATGCGGTCGAGGCCCAGGGTGTGCGGGGTGTGATAACCTATGCGCACCGGTATCTGCGACGTGTGGTCGAAGCGTACGAAGCAGCGCACCCGTTGCTGCAAGAGCTTCAGAGCTTCGGGGTCGGGGTTGGTAACGGTCGAGAAGATAGCCGCATCGACTGCGTGGGTATCGAGAAACCGCGTCACTTCATCGGGGCCCCATTTCGGGTAGAAATCGACATTTTGTAATTGGCCGGCCCGAAAAAGTGCCATTTTGGTTACCGAATTTCCTTGATCGATAATAAGATTCACTGCTCAAAATTTTAGACAAAAATACAAAAGAGAATGCGTATGGAGGCACTTGCCGCTCATTTTTTTCATAGAATTATACCAACGGGGCTATTTTGTCTATCGCCTGTTGCTTTTTCCTCCTCGATTTGTCGGGAGGGCAGGCGGGCAATTGTAGATACTAATCTGTTAATAGAATAAACTTTTTGAGTTAAATTTTCGATAAGATTAGCGCAGTTTGGTGATAATACGGTGGTATTGGTTGTGTGTTTAATGTTTATTAACAAATGGATTATTCTCCGGTTTGTGCATATTTGTGGCAGAAAAAATGCCTCTTCTATATGGTTGTATCTTAACAAGTTAGTTGTGCTGTGAAAAAATGTATACGGGCCATTTCGGGAGAGCTGGACAATGGCTTTGTCAAAAAGAAAGGCGATGTGGGTAATTTTCTTTCAAATTGAATTTCATATTGTCGTTTTTTTTCTATCTTTGCATGCTGAATACTTCAATAAGAAGTGTGAATGAGAGTGATTCTCATAGGTTCAATTTAAGGTTTATATTATAATAAGGTTTAAAAGAAGAGGAGTTTTAAGAGTTAGTTTAATTGCAAGGAGTGTAATGTAAAAGTCCGGCCGTAACACGCCGGGTGTGTAAAGAAAGTAAAAGAAAGAAGAAGGAATAAATCGTTTATTTAAATTTAATTTCAGTCGTATGAGAAAATTAACATTGTTATTGTGCGCTCTGTTGGCTGGCATTTCGTTAGCGGTGGCTCAGACGAGCATCTCCGGTACGGTATTGTCGGCAGAGAATGACGAGCCGATTATCGGTGCGTCTATCTTGGTAAAGGGTGCGAATGCATCTACCATTACCGATAATGACGGTAAGTTTACAATCAAAATTCCTGAAGGAGCCGGGCGAACCCTGGTGATTTCCTACATCGGTATGGAAAAACAAGAAGCATTTGCCCGTAACGGCATGGTAGTAAAATTGACTTCGAGCGATCAGGCTCTCGACGATGTGGTTGTGGTAGGTTACCAAACCATCCGTAAAGAGGCCAAGACCGGTTCTATCGCCACGGTGAAAGGCGACGACCTGGCTTCGATTCCCGAAACCTCGGTCGATAAGATGCTCTCGGGTAAGATGGCCGGTGTGTCGGTTTCGTCGACCAACGGTCAGCCGGGTTCTGCCGCTACGATTCGTGTGCGTGGTACCAGTTCTATCGGTGCCGGTAGCGACCCCTTGTATGTAGTCGACGGTATTCCCGTAGAGAGCGGTAATACCGGTGCTCTCTCCAACAGTATGAACGCCATCGCCATGATCAACGCCAGCGATATTGCCTCGGTAACCGTGTTGAAGGATGCTGCCGCAGCCTCTATCTACGGTTCGCGTGCTGCCAACGGTGTGATTTTGATTACCACCAAATCGGGTGAAGCCGGTAAGTCGAAAGTTACCGCCCGCGCTCGTTATGGTGTTACTACGCTGGCCAACGACAACGACTTCGGTATGGCCAACCTGCAAGAGTATATCCAATATCAACGCGATGCCCGTATCAACGCCGGTTACGACGTAGATAACCCCGCATCGCAGTACTACTTCCCCCTCTCGCTGGCTGCCAAAGGCGGTACGAACTGGATGAAAGAGTTGACCCGCAACGGTAGCTTGCAAGAGTATGAGTTGATTGCTTCGGGTGGTACCGGTAAGACTACCTATTATACTTCGTTGTCGTACAACAAGACCGAAGGTATCGTTCCCACCGTAGGTTTCGAGAAGATGCAGGTTCGTGCCAACCTCGATACCGAGCTCAACAAATGGTTGAAAGTGGGTACCCGTATCAACGCCGGTTACATGAAAGTTTCGGACGTAACGAACAGCTTGATCGGCGATAGCGGTCTGGCTCCCTCGAACCCCTTCTATTCGGGTATGGCTCTGGCCCCGACGATGCCGGCTTACAACGAGGACGGCAGCTACAACTTCGACCTCCCCTTCGTGTTCAACGTGAACCCGATTGCCGCTATCAAAGGCTCGGACAAATATGACAAGCAGTACAAGTTCAACGGTACGGCTTATTTGGAGTGGAAACCCATCAAGCAATTGACCTTCCGCACCAACAACTCGGTTGAGTATGCCTATACCAACAGCCGCCAGTTCTCGCCGGCATTCATCAACACCGCTTCTTATGGTGCAGCTCTGAATACGGCCGATGTGCAATATCGTCTGTTGACTACCTCTAACACGGTTACTTACGACGACCTCTTCAACGACGTTCACTCGCTGAACATCATGTTGGGTCAAGAGGCCAATACCTATGAGTCTTCGTTCAACCAAGCTATATCGTATCACGTAAACGAGCAACGTCCCTATCACTCGGTAGGTGTTTCGGTCGAAGACCAAACGGCCCACGACGGTCTTACTCAAACGGCCATGGTTTCGTTCTTCGGTGTAGCCGAGTATAGCTACGACGGTCGCTACTACATCAAAGGTTCGCTCCGTACCGATGGTAGCTCCAAGTTCGGTCCCGATCGCCGCTGGGGTACCTTCTGGGCAGCCAGTGCATCGTGGAACATCCACAACGAGGCTTTCATGCAAGACATCAAGAATGTACTGAATGTATTGAAACTGCGTTACAGCTACGGTGTGAACGGTAACGACAACATCGCCGCTTATGCTCACTACGGTCTCTACTCCGACATCGTTTACAACGGTATCACCGGTCAGCTCCCCTCGCAGCTGCAGAACCGCAAACTGACTTGGGAAACCAACAAGACCCACAACATCGGTGTTGACTTCCGCTTGTTCGACCGCTTGAGCGGATCGATCGACTGGTATACCCGTCGTACCGAGGACATGTTGATTGCCTCGCCGCTGCCCTATACCACCGGTTTCTCTTCGCAAGCTCAAAACGTAGGTCAAATCCGCAACAGCGGTATCGAGGTTCAGTTGGATGCCGACATCTTCAATACCAACGATTTCAAGTGGACGGCCGGTGTGAACTTCTCGGCCAACCGTTCGAAAGTGCTCGAACTGGCTCCGGGTCAGGACTTCATCGGAACCTCGCTGCGCTATGTAGTAGGTGAGCAACTCTACACCTACTGGTTGTACGACTACGCCGGTGTGAACCCCCAGAACGGTAACGCCTTGTGGCGCAACGAAGAGGGTCTGTTGACCGAAAATTATAACGATGCTCGTCGTATCAATGCCGGCTCGCCCGAACCTCTGTGGACCGGTGGTTTCAACACCGAGCTCTCTTGGAAAGGCCTCTCGCTGGGTATCCAGCTCGAAGCCCGCTACGGCAACAAGGTGTTGAACCAAGACCGTTCTTTGTTCGAATCAGACGGTTACTATGGCGACCAGAACATCTGGAAAGGTGCCTTGAACTACTGGAAACAACCGGGCGACATGAACGTATTGCCGAAACCGGTATACAACAACTCGAGCAACAGTATGGCTCTCTCGACCCGTTATCTCGAGGATGGTAGCTACCTGCGTATCAAAGACATTACCCTGGCATACAACTTGCCTTCGAAGTGGACCAAAAAGGCCCTCATGAGCGGAGTGCGCATCTATGCCAGCGCCCTTAACCTCTATACGTTCCACAACATGAACTACTGGGATCCCGAGCACGGTACCACCGGTGCTACCGTCATCAGCTACCCGATGACCCGCTCGATGATCGTAGGTGTGGACATTACTTTCTAACCCTTAAAAAAAGATTGAGACAATGAAAAAAATATTTTTATCGATAGCAGTTTTGGCGCTGGCTCTTACTTCCTGCGATGACTTCTTGACCAAAGAGCCGCCCATGGATCAATCGGACGAACTGGCTCTTTCGACCTTCAATGGTATCGATGGTGCTACTGCCGGTAACTACCGCGCCGTTATTTCGTGGTATGGTGCCACGTTCCCCCTCACTTTCGACGTGATGTGCGGCAACGGTATGGTAGGTCCTGTAAATACGGGCCGTATGCGTAGCGAGCCGGCCTGGAACTACACCTCGACCAGCACGCTGGGTTTGTGGTCCGGTGCCTACAACGCCATTTTGGGTTGTAACAAAGTGTTGACGGCCATCAACGAGGGTAAATTTGACCGTGCGGGTGTGACTGACGAGCAAATCAACAACGTAAAGGCCGAGAACCTCTTCCTGCGTGCCTTGGCCTACTTCGACCTGGTTCGTGTATATGCTCAACCCTATGGTTATATTAAGGAAAAAGGTATCACCGGAACCGAGGCTCTGGGTGTACCTATCGTACTGGAGGATGACCTGTCGGCCCGTCCGGTTCGCAACACGGTAGCCGAGGTTTATGAAAACCTCATTATCCCCGACCTGCAAGAGGCCGAGCGCCTGATGAGCACCTCGTATGTTCGTGCAGGTGTGAAGGATATGGTTGCTACGATTACTACTCCGGTTATCCAGGCTCTCATGGCTCGTGTATATCTGACTCACGAAGACTGGCAACTGGCCGCCGACTATGCCAACAAGGTAATCCGCAACGGTCGTTTCAGACTGCTCTCGGGCAACAACTACGTTTCGATGTGGGACGGTAGTCTCGATGTAGCTCCCCAATCGGGCAGCGAGGTTATCTTCGAGGTTTACATCTCGCAAAGCGACGGTTCGAGCAGCTCGCTGGGCGACTACCTGACCGCCCCCGAAACTGCCGGTGGTGCCGGTTATGGCGACGTGCGCGTATCGAACGACCTGCTTTCGCTCTACGACGAGAACGATGTTCGCTACACGGGCTTGACCAAAACCAATTCGCAATATCCCGGTTATCGCTGGTCGACCAAATATCCCGGCAAATCGGGTCAGTTGGCTTACAACAACGTGCCTATCATCCGTATCTCCGAGATGTATCTGACTCGTGCCGAGGCTATCTACCGGGGTGCTACCATCAGCGGTGTAACGGCTCTCGACGACCTCAACCAGGTGGCTACCAGCCGTGGTGCCAATGCCTACAGCCAGGTAACGATTGATAACCTCTTCAACGAGCGTCGCAAAGAGTTCCTCTTCGAGGGTCACGTTTACTTCGACATGAAACGTCTGCAACGGTCGTTGACCCGTACCGACTACGACCTCGATCCCACGACGAAGGATATTCCTTTCCCCAGCTACCGTTGGGCCTTCCCGATTCCCGAGAACGATATCTTGAACAACAAGAATATGGTTCAAAACCCCGGATATCAGAGCAAATAAATTTTAATTAGAGAAAAATTATGAAGATCAATAAATTTATATATGTAGCTGTTGTAGGGGCGCTGTTTGCATCGTGCCAATCGGTAGAGACTCCTATGTTCAGCGACAAGGACGCTTTCGTAGCGTTTGACAATGCCTCGACTACTATCGAGGAGAATGCCAATAAAGAGATTCAGATTCCGGTATCGCTGGTGGCTTCGAAGGCCCTCGATGTATCGGTGAATTTCGAAATCGACACGACCGCCTATGCCGGCAAGAATGCCGCCAAGGAGGGTGTGAACTATCGTCTGAAAAATACGTCGACGACCCTGACCTATACCAGCACGGGTGAATTGGTAGGATACATTACGGTTGAACCCATCGACAACTCGACCTACGACGGCGATGTTTGCTTCGATATCCGATTGTCGTCGCCCAGCGGTTGCAGCCTGGGTGCCAACTACACCACCTCGGTAACGATTGCCGACAATGACCACCCGCTGGCTGAAGCCGGTATTCTGGGTACGTACACCGCAAGAGGTGAGTCGCCCTTCCAAGGTGAAGAGGGTGTTGTATATACCTGGACTTGCGAGGTACAGAAAGATCCCGACTATGTAGACCGTGTATGGTTCACGCAACTTGTTCCGACGGTTAGTGGCATTACTTACAAATCGGTAATGGGTACTGTAGATTCCGACTTCAGAACAATCACCATCAACGGTTCGCAGGATATGGGTACATATGGTTCGACCTATACTTTGCAGATTGACTTTAACGGTGCTGGAGCTGCTGCCGCACAGGTATCGAACGGTACGATTTCGATCTCTTCGCCTGTCTTGGCTGTTGCATACCAGGATGGAACTCAGGCAGGCTATGTGACCGGTGTACGGACTTGTACAATGACCAAAGTTGAATAACCAATAAAACCATAGAACAATGAAAAAATATATTATAGGATTATTCTCAGCAATCTGCCTCATGGGGGCAGGTTGCACCGAGTTTGAGGATTATGCTCCGGTCAATATGGGAGAGGGCCCGGCTGTAACGCTCTCGGTCGAAAAGACCAATGTCGATGCCTTCAACTTGACGGTGACTCCGGCCGAGGGTACGGTTTACTATGCTTACATCGTAACCAACCAGGCCCAGACTATTGATGCCGAAACGCTGCTAGAGGCTGGTTATGAAGGTGCTGAACTGTTGAAAGCTGCCGAGACTCCCTCGCTTTCCAAAGCCTACAACAATCAAACGATAGGTACTACCTATTATGTATATGCCGTAGCTTCCGATGCCAATGGCCTTTGCGGTGCTGTGGCATCGGCAACGGTCGACCTGCCCGATACCGAGGCTCCCTATCTGGTAAGTGTACCCGATGGTAACCTCTACAAGGCTACGAACAATGGCCGTTCGGTAACGCTTACGTATAACGAGACGGTAACTCGTGGCGAAGGTGCCATCACCTACAACGTGACGAAGGGCGACCTTACCTCGTATGCCAACGGTACCATCGAAACGGTGGTTATCAACGGTGAGTCGGTTACCATTACGTTGCCCGAATCGGTTGCATTTGATGAAAACGAGGCTAAATCGTATGTATTCCTCGACTTCGCTGCCGGAGCATTTGTCGATGGTGCCGGTAACCAATCGGCTGCTCTGAAGGGTGGTGTAGACCAGGAGACTCAACTCGTAGGTGCTCCTTACTGGGAGTATGTACCGGGTGGCAGCACGGGCGACAGTGAGTTTACGGGGACTTTTGGCTTTATGTTCTATCAGTATGACTTCCAAACTCAGCAGCCCGGTACTGATCCTTATGGCTTTGATACCGAGTTTGAATTGAAGCATGAGGATAATCCCGATACGATAGTCATCAAGAATTTCTATTTCGATGCTTCGGCATTTACCGCTGGAGAAAACTCGTTGGAGGCTGTCGTAGAGGGTAATAACTTCAAGATTGCCGATATGTTGCCTATGGGTGTGATTCCCATGAGAGATCAATCTGGCGCATCTTTCAATTGTCTTGTATGTTTTGCCGGTGTACCCGAGAGCGAGAGTGAACAATTTGAGTGGGTTAACTTCAATGCTACCGACGCTCAGGGTGTTACAGGATATGTTGCCGATCGCTGGTGCGGATTATATCTATTTAATTTCGACCTTATCCAGAATCCGGATGCCGAAGGCTTCAATCTGGGTTGGTATGATGTCTGGAACTTGGCTGTATTTATGAAGGGCTCGGTTCAAGCTTCGCCTTCGGCCGGCATAAATGCGACAGCTCCTGTAGTGAAGAAGCTGGGTGTTCGCCAGGTTGACTGGTCGCTCTTCAGACCATTGACAGGCAGCGAGAAAGCCAAAGCTCAAAGAGCTGTGAAGGGCATCAAGGCAAAACGCTTCTAATCAGCTAGATTGATATTGATATCTTTATATGGAACAGGCTGGTACCCGCGAGGTATCGGCCTGTTTTTTTACCTCAGGTCTCTATTTTTTTGCTCGTTTGACTCTTTTTTGATAGAAAAGAGTAGGGGAAAACATCATTTTGTATGTTTAAAAACATAGAGAATGTTAAATTGTTGCAGAATACATTCGAATTATCTATTTTTGTCAGTCATTAAAATGGTGTATCTGTAAAACGAAACCAAAAACCGATTATGAAATATAGATTATTAGCTTTCGTAATGCTGCTCTTCTCGTTTGCTGGAGGAAGTTTTGCAGCAGTAGTGTCTGAGAAGACCGCGGTAGATACCGCAACCAAGTTGTTAACCGTGCGTGGCGGCTCGTCGTTCAAAGGCGGAAATGCCACAGTAGAAACCGTTTCGCAAGAGGGTGTTCCCATGTACTACATCGTACGTTTTGAAAAAGGGGGATGGGCTTTGATTTCGGCTGAAGATACGGTAGACCCGTTGCTGGGCTATTCGTTTGACAGTGAGTATGTGTCGGACGGTCAGCCTGCCTGGATACAAAGCTGGTTGAAAGATTATACCGATCAGATTAAGTTGGCGCGCAAGTCGCCCGCTCTGCAACGTCATTTCCGCTGGGCAGGCGATGTAGTGACTCGCGCTACCGAAGACCGCATCGAGCCGTTGGTGCAGGTAACCTGGAATCAGGGTGTACCTTATAACGCCTATTGCCCGGCTGCAACGGGTGGTCCCGGTGGCCGTGCCTATGTAGGTTGTGTGGCTGTGGCCATGGGTCAGGCACTCTCGGTTATACGTTATCCCCTGCGTGGTACGGGAACGAAATCGTACTATTCGAATCAGGCCGGTACGGTATTGAGTGTGAACTTCGATAACGAGCCCGACTACGATTGGGATGCCATTCTCTCGGGTGCCAACAACTACGACGAGGTGGCTCGTCTGCTCTACCACTGCGGTGTACTCATCGACATGGAGTATAGCGCCGAGGGGTCGGGTGCCATTACCGACAATATTCCGGGTTACTTCAAAACCTATTATGGTTTCCCCGAAACCTGCGTATGTTACAGCCGTGACCGTTATCAGGGTGGCGATGACGCCTGGCATGAATTGCTGCGAAACGAGTTGAGACGTGGCCGCTGCGTAATCTATGCCGGTAACCAAGGCAACAACGTAGGGCACTGCTTCAACCTCGACGGTTGGGACGGCTTCAACCAGTATCACATCAACTGGGGCTGGGGCGGCCAGAACAACGGCTATTTTACCCTCAATAACCTGGGCGACGATATTCAAGGTTCGTATCCCGACAACCATCGTGCCGTAGTAGGCGTGGCTCCTTTGTCGGAGACTCCGTATGACATCCGCTTGAGCACCACCCGTGTAGCCATCGGTACCCCTGCCGGTACCCCGGTAGCCGATGTAACGGTATACAGTGATATGGTAGATGCCCAGTATACTTTTGAGTTGAAAGGTCAGCAGCTGTTTGGCGGCGGTTATGCCGAGGCCAGCTACGAAGTGCGCGACGGCAAGCTCTACACGACGAAACTGATTGAAGACAAGGCTATCCACAAAACGGTATATATCAAGGCTATCAATGCTTCGAGCGGTAACTCGTATGAGAAGAAGTTCGACCTGCAACTCTACACGTCGGGTTCGGGTATCGACGAGGTATTGGCCGAGGGTGTGAAACTCTATCCTGTGCCTGCCGACGATGTGCTCAACCTGGAGACTCCCGAGGCCGAGGGCCGATATGTGGTTTACAGCGTAGCCGGCACGCAACTGTTGCGCGGTCAGGTGAGCGATACCCTCACGACCATCGACGTGTCGGGCCTCTCGCGTGGTAGCTACATGCTGCAATACTCGACGGCTCAAGGTGTGGTGAACAAAGCCTTCATCGTGAAATAAAAACCATTGACCATAGTGATGCGAAGGGTCGTGCCCCACGGGGTACGACCCTTCTTTTTGTCTCGGCCCGGCAGGGTGGGGCGAGGTGGGGTAGCCCCGGGAGCCCTGGTGAGAGGCATAATTTTTGCGGGAATATTTGGAGTGCCCTGCAACTATTTATAATTTTGCGACATAGTTTCAGTAGAATGACAACAAACAAGAACAGCGACCGGTGGTTTCTGCGCGTTTCGCGCTGGGGGCTCGTGTGCTTTGTGGCTTTCCCCTTGTTGTGGTGTGCCTGCTCGGGTTCGAAAAACGAGGTAGTCGAGGGCTTTGACGACGTCTCGGAGGTGCCCACGTTGCGCACGCTCGGCGTAGAGACGCTCATCTCCGACTCGGGGATTACCCGCTACCGCATCAAGGCCCCCGAGTGGCTTATCTACGAGAATGCCAAGGAGCCCTACTGGTTTTTCCCGAAGGGGTTGTATGTCGAGAAGTTCGACTCGGTATTCGCCACCGAGGCCCTCATCCAGGGCGACACGGCCACCTATTTCAAGAATCAGCAGTTGTGGCGTCTCGACAAGAACGTACGCATCGAAAACACCAAGCAGGAGGTGTTCCTCACCTCGCAGATATTCTGGGACCAGCGCAAGCGCGAAATCTACTCCGACTCGTTTATCCACATCGAGACCCCCGACGAGGTAATCGAGGGCTACGGATTCAACTCGAACGAGCAGATGACCCGCTATCGCATACGCCGCACGAGCGGCATCTTCCCCATCAAGCGCGACACGGTTGCTGCCGACTCGGCACGGACCGATAGTGTGAAGCCGCAGCCTGTACCGGCCGTGCGTGCCAAACAAATGAAGAAATCATGAATTGGGTTGTAATCATTATCATAGCGTTGCTCTTCTCGGCCTTCTTCTCGGGTATGGAGATTGCCTTCGTGTCGTCGAACAAGGTACGGGCCGAGTTGGATATGAAACAGAAGGGGCTGCTGTCGAAGATACTGAGCCTCTTCTATGGCAATGAAGAGCAGTTTATCTCGACCATGCTGGTGGGCAACAACATCGCGCTGGTCATCTACGGTATGGGCATGGCCGCCCTGCTCGAGCCGGTCATCGCGCTGGTGTGGAACCAGGAGGCTTTTGTGGTGCTCATGCAGACCCTTATCTCCACGCTGCTCATTCTGTTTGTGGGCGAGTTCATGCCCAAGACCATCTTCCGCATCGATCCCAATGCCACGATGCGGTTCTTTGCCCCGCTCGTGTGGCTCATCTATGTGATTCTGTATCCCATCTCCCGGTTCACCTCGATGGTTTCGAAAGGGGTGATGCGTATGGCCGGGGTGCGGATAGCCCACCATACCAACACGCTGATGAGTAAGATCGAGCTCGATTCGTTTATCCAGAAGAGTATCGACGAGAGCGACTCGAAGGCTCCCGTAGAGCCCGAGATGAAGATATTCCAGAATGCCCTCGACTTCTCGAACGTGCACCTGCGCGACTGCATGATACCCCGCACCGAGCTCGTGGCGGTCGACATCGACGAGGTGACCGACGAGGAGCTGCTCCACACCTTTGTGAGCACGGGTATCTCGAAGGTGGTGGTCTATCGCGAGAATATCGACAACATACTGGGTTACATACACTCGTCGGAGATGTTCCGCCAGCACGACGATTGGCGCAAGAGCATTCGCCCGGCGGTCTTTGCCCCCGAGAGCATGCTGGCCAACAAGCTGATGCGCAACCTCATGCAGCAGAAGAAGAGCCTGGCCATCGTGGTCGACGAGTTTGGCGGTACGGCCGGACTGGTGACTCTCGAAGACCTGGTAGAGGAGATTTTCGGCGACATCGAGGACGAGCACGACACGCAGAACCTCGTGGCCCGTCGGGTGGGCGAGGACGAGTATGAGTTCTCGGGCCGCATGGAGATCGGGCGCATCAACGAAGAGTTCGGGCTCGACATCCCCGAGTCGGACGACTACCAGACCGTGGCCGGTTACATTCTGTACCACTACCAGACCCTGCCCCGCCTGGGCGAGACGGTAGAGATTAAGAACTATCGGTTTACGATTTTACGTCGCAAGGCTACGAAAATAGAGCTTGTGCGCATGAAAATAGAGAAATAAGATATTTTTTTTAGTTATTCTGTGCCGAGATAAATTCAAATTTTTGTATCTTCGTGCCCTTAGTAAAAGAGGATAAAAAAATAATAAAATATAAAACTAAAATTCATACAAAGTAACAAATGGCTACGTTAAACAAAATCAGAAGTAAAGCAGGTTTGCTCGTGGTAATCATCGGAGTCGCCTTGCTCGCTTTTATCGTAGGGGACTTCCTCAATTCGGGGCATACCTTCTACGCCATGAATCAAAGCAAAGTCGCCGTCGTGAACGGGACCAATATCGGAGTCGAAGAATTTCAGGAGCGCGTAAAGGTTCGTACCGACGAGCTGCAACAGATGTATGCTCAACGCGGAATGTCTTTGCCCGAAGGATATGTATCGCGTATCAACCAGGAGGTTTATGACCAAATGGTAAACGAAATATTGCTCAACGAAGAGCTCGACGAACTGGGTATCGTAGTGAGCAAAGAGGAGTTGGCCGACCTGCTGACCGGCGACAACATCTCGCCGATGGTACGTCAGTATTTCACCAATCCCCAAACCGGAGTGTTCGACCGTCAAGGTCTGCTCAACTTCATGCAGGTGATTCTCGACCCCGAGGCTCACGGCTACACCACGCCCGAGCAACTGGCCCAAATCGAGCCCCAGCGTCAAATGTGGCTCCGTCTTGAGAAACAGGTGAAAGAGGATCGCGCCATCCAGAAGTTTGCCAACCTGCTGAACCGCGCCATCATGCCCAACAAGCTCGATCTCGAGAACTCGTATGCCGAGGGCAAGACTTCGGCCAACATCGCCTATGCGCTGGAACCCTATACCGCAATTGCCGACTCGACCATCGCCATCAGCGACAGCGAACTCAAGGCCGAGTACAACAAGGTGAAAGAGCTCTACAAGATGCCCGAGCGCCGTGGTATCAAATACATCACGGTAAATATCGTGCCCAGCCAGGACGACTATGCCAAGGCTAAGGAGAAGGTAGAGATGAACAAGAACGTATTCGCCACGACCAACGACGTGGCTGCTTTCGTGGCCAATAACTCCGACGAGGCTTACGATGATTGTTTCGTAGCCGTTTCGTCCATGCCCGAGAAGATGAAACAGTTTGCCCAGACGGCTGCCGTAGGCGAATCGTCGCCGCTCGAGTTTGAGAACGACACTTATACGATGTATCGTCTCATGGATACCAAGGTAGCCCCCGACTCGATCAAGGTGCGTCTGCTTTCGTTCCAACCCCGTTCGACCCAAATCGATAGCGTGCTCAACGTACTGAACAACGGTGGCAGCTTTGCCGAGCTTTCGCCCAAGTTCAACGGCAACGACGAAATCTGGCTGACCGAGGAGATGGCTGTCAGCGTAGGTCGTCCCTTCATCAACAAAGTATTCGGCGAGGCCGGTAACGGCTATTTCAAGGCCGAAAGCCTGGGTGGCGAGCACATCGTACAAATCTTGTCGCGCACCGCTCCCGTGAAGAAAGCCAAAGTGGCCGCTTACGTACTGGCCGTGAACCCCAGCACCGAGACGCACACGGCTCTCTACAACCAACTGTCGTCGTACAGCGCTACCAACAATACGGCCGAGAAGTTCGACGCCGCTGCCAAAGAGGCCGGCTACACGGTCAACAGCTATGAGTGCAGTGCCGAGGATTACTCGCTGCCCGGTCTCAACGATGCCCGTCAGGCTATCCGCTGGGCCTTCAATGCCGACAAAGGTGCCGTGTCCGAAATCTTTACGCTCGACAATGCGTTTGTCGTAGCCGCTCTCGACCACGTAACCAAAGAGGGTTATGCTCCGCTCGATCAGGTGAAAGACATGCTTTCCATCCAGATTCGCAACGACAAGAAGGCCGAGAAGATGATTGCCGACCTCAAGGCCAAGAACATCACCACGCTGGCCGGTTATGCCGAGGCTATGAAATCCCAGGTCGACAGCGCCAAGTTCGTGTCGTTCTCGTCGCCCTCGATTGCCGGTGTAGGTTACGAACCGGTATTGAGCGCTCTGGCTCCCACGGCCGAGAACGGTAAGCTCGTAGGTCCCGTGAAAGGTGTAAGAGGCGTGTATGTATTCACCGTTACCGACAAGACGGTTTCGGAACAACCCTTCGATGCACAGAACGAGGCCCGCAAGTTGCAGCAGAACTACACCTACCTGATCAACAGCCGGTTGATGGAGGTGCTCCGCGATAAAGCCGACATCGAAAACACGATGATCCGTTTCTTCTAATCGAGACGAATCGTTCGATATAAGACCACACACAGAGTGCGTATATCGTAGCAAAGGGCTCGATACACGCACTCTGTATTTGTATCACACAACCAATCGAGGTTTATGGAAAAAGAACATTTGTTGGGAAAAACCTGGGAGGAGTTGCAGGCCGTGGTGGCCGAGGCGGGGATGCCCCGTTTTGCCGCCAGGCAGATGGCCTCGTGGCTCTACGAAAAGCGGGTGTGCGACCTGTCGGAGATGACAAACCTCTCGCTGCGCCACCGCGAGCAGCTGTCGCAGCGCTACGACGTGGGGCGCTCCGAGCCCATGCAGTCGCAACGGTCGGTCGACGGCACGGTCAAATACCTGTTCCGTGTGGGCGACAACGACTTTGTCGAGACCGTCTACATACCCGACCGCGACCGGGCCACCCTGTGCGTGTCGTCGCAAGTTGGGTGCAAGATGAACTGCAGCTTTTGCATGACCGGCAAGCAGGGGTTCAAGCGCAGCCTTACGGCCACCGAGATTATCAACCAGATACTCTCGGTCGAGCATAGCGACAAGCTCACCAATCTGGTGTTTATGGGCATGGGCGAACCCTTCGACAACCTCGACGAGGTGATGAAGGCCCTCACGATTCTTACCTCCGAGTGGGGTTTTGCCTGGAGTCCCAAGCGCATCACCGTCTCGACCATCGGTCACCTGACCGGCATACGTCGTTTCCTCGACGAGAGCCACTGCCACCTGGCCGTGAGTCTGCACTCGCCTTATCCCGATGAGCGTCTGCAGATTATGCCCGTAGAGAAGGCCTTCCACATGAACGACATTCTGGCCCTGCTGCGTCGGTACGATTTCTCGCACCAGCGGCGTCTCTCGTTCGAGTATATCCTCTTCAACGGATTCAACGACGACCTGGTGCATGCCGATGCGCTGGCCCGTCTGCTCAAGGGGCTCGACTGCCGGGTGAACCTCATCCGCTTCCACGCCATCCCGGGGGTGAACCTCAAGAGCTCCGATGCCCGGTCGATGGAGGCCTTCCGCGACCGCCTCAACCAGCACGGCGTGACAGCCACCATACGGGCTTCGCGCGGAGAGGACATATTTGCCGCCTGCGGCATGCTCTCGACAGCCGAGAAAGAGCGCAAATAGGGGCCGAGGTGTAAAAGTAGTCCCCGGCAGCGATGTATATCGGGGATTTTTCTTATCTTAGTGGGCCGAAATTTTTTTCTGCGGTCCAGTAAGAAAGTCAAAAAAAAGCATATATGGAACATAAGATAAAAGTGGGTATTACCCAGGGAGATATTAACGGGGTAGGGTATGAGGTGATTCTCAAGACCCTCTCCGACCCGCACATCCTCGAGATATGTACACCGGTGGTTTACGGTTCGGCCAAGGTGGCCGCCTATCACCGCAAGGCCCTCGACATACCGGCCGTCAACTTCAACATCGTGGCCGATGCCTCGATGGCCGATGACAACAAGATAAACCTCATTACCTGCGTCGACGACGAGGTGAAGGTAGAGATAGGCAAGGCTACGGCCGTAGGCGGCGAGGCTGCCTATGCTGCCCTCGAACGGGCTGCCGCCGATGTAGAGGCCGGCACGATAGATGTGCTGGTGACGGCACCTATCAACAAGCACGCCATCCACTCCGACAAGTTCGACTTCCCCGGTCACACCGAGTACCTGGAGAAGCGGCTGGGGCGTGGCAGAAAGTCGCTCATGATTCTGCTCAACGAGGTGATGCGGGTGGCTCTGGTCACTACGCATCTGCCTATTTCGCAGGTGCCCGGGGCCATTACCAAAGAGGCCATCCTCGAGAAACTGCGCATATTCGAACAGTCGCTCAAGCAGGATTTCTGCGTGGTGAAGCCCCGTATTGCCGTGCTTTCGCTCAACCCCCACGCCGGCGACGACGGTCTGCTGGGCAGCGAGGAGAACGACATCATCAAGCCGGCCATTCAGGAGGCTATCGGCAAGGGCATGCTCTGCTTCGGTCCCTATCCGGTCGATGGATTCTTCGGGACGGGCCACTTCAAGCAGTTCGATGGTGTGCTGGCCATGTACCACGACCAGGGTCTGGCCCCCTTCAAGGCGTTGGCCATGGAGGACGGTGTGAACTTTACGGCCGGGCTGCCCGTCGTGCGCACTTCGCCCGACCACGGCACGGCCTACGATATTGCCGGACAGAACAAGGCCGACGAGCAGTCGTTCCGCCATGCCCTCTATCTGGCACTCGATGTCTATCACAACCGCCAGTTCCACAAGGAGATTTCGGCCGCTCCGCTGCGCAAGCAATACTTCGACAAGAGCGGCGACAAAGAGGTGCTCGACCTGACGGCCGACACCGACAAGGATGAATAATTCAAAAAGAAAAACAACAGATATAATGGGAAAAGTTCTTATTATCGGCGCCGGTGGCGTTGGAACGGTGGTAGCGCACAAGGTGGCGCAGAACCCCGATGTATTTACCGAGATTGTGTTGGCCAGCCGCACGCAGTCTAAATGCGATGCGATTGCCCAGGCCATAGGCGACAAACGCATTGTGACCGACCGGGTAGATGCCGACAAGGTAGACGAGCTGGTGGCTCTGTTCAAGAAGCACAAGCCCGATATTGTCATCAACGTGGCTCTGCCTTATCAGGACCTCACCATCATGGATGCCTGTCTGCACTGTGGGGTCAACTACCTCGACACGGCCAACTACGAGCCGCTCGACGAAGCCAAGTATGAATACAAGTGGCAATGGGCCTACCGCGAGCGTTTCGAGCAGGCCGGCCTCACTGCCATCCTGGGTTGCGGTTTCGACCCGGGTGTGAGCGGCGTCTATACGGCTTATGCCGCCAAGCACTACTTCAAGGAGATGCACTATCTCGACATCGTCGACTGCAACGCCGGTAACCACGGCAAGGCTTTCGCCACCAACTTCAACCCCGAAATCAACATCCGCGAGGTGACTCAAAAGGGTAAGTATTACGAGAACGGCCAGTGGATTGAGACCGAGCCGCACGAAATTCACCGTCCGCTCACCTATCCCAACATCGGTCCCAAGGAGTCGTACCTCATCTATCACGAAGAGCTGGAGTCGCTGGTGAAAAACTATCCCACCCTCAAGCGGGCCCGCTTCTGGATGACCTTCGGGCAGGAGTACCTCACGCACCTGCGGGTAATCCAGGACATCGGCATGGCCAGCATCGAGCCCATCATGTACAACGGTATGGAGATTGTGCCCATCCAGTTCCTCAAGGCCGTGTTGCCCAACCCGGGCGACCTGGGCAAGAACTACACGGGCGAGACCTCGATCGGTTGCCGCATCCGCGGTATCGACAAGGAGGGCAAGGAGTTGACCTACTACGTCTACAACAACTGCAGCCACCACGCCGCCTATCTCGAGACCGGTGCCCAGGGCGTAAGCTACACCACGGGTGTGCCGGCCATGATCGGTGCCATGATGTTCCTCACCGGCAAGTGGAACATGCCGGGCGTTCACAACGTCGAGGAGTTCGACCCCGATCCCTTCATGGAGCAGCTCAACAAGCAGGGATTGCCCTGGCACGAGGTGTTCAACGGCGACATCGAATTGTAAACCGTATAGTTGATTGATATTCAGTATCGAGGCCGCTCCGGTATCCGGGGCGGTCTCGACTGCTTTTGTGCGGTTGTCAACCAGGGATATTTGCCGAATATATCCGGTTGGTTTTGTCCTATTTGCTCGGAATGTTCCGTTTGGACTATTGGGGCGTGTAGGCTATTGGGCGCTTTGCCGCCTGTTATTCTTTTGTTGATAAAGAATTGTGTTTTAATGATTCAAAACTATACGTTCGGTTATTTTTCATTTCTATCCGGTTCAGGGGTGTTCAGTAAATATTCTTAAAAAAATAAAAAAGAAAGAGGTCGTAGGATATTTATATGGGAATATGTGTATATTTGAACTAACAATTTTGTTAGACGATTTTGTTAAACCGTTTTGTTTGTATGGGAATGAAAACAAAAGATACTGAGGGTGAGATACTGCGGGCCGCGGAGCAGGAGTTCATGCTCAAGGGATTCGACGGAGCCAAGACTGCGTCGATAGCCCGGGCGGCCGGGGTGACGCATGCCATGCTCCACTACTATTTCAGGACCAAGGAGCAGCTTTTCGACCGCATTCTCACCGACAAGCTGAGCCTGATGGGGCGGTCGGTACTTGCCTCTTTTGGCACGCCCGACCTCCCGGTGCTAGAGCGGTTGAAGAGGGGGATAGGCAGTCATTTCGATTTTCTCATGGAGAATCCCGATTTGCCCCGGTTCATCGTGAACGAGGTCTTCTCGCGCCCCGAGCGGTATGAAGTGATACGCGAGAATATCTCGCGCATAGCCGACGGGCTCATGCAGCAACTGCAGCGGGAGATGGACGTGCTGGTCGGGCGGGGCGAGGTCGTGGCCATCGATGTGCGCCATCTGTTGCTCGACATTGTTTGTCTCAACGTCTTCCCCTTTATCGCCTATCCCTTGATCGAACCCGTATTCGGCCCTGTCGCCGCCGACCGAAACCAGTTTTTCGAGATGCGCAAGGCCGAGAATATAGAAGTAATTATGCGTCGAATAAAAAAATAGAGCCATGAAGAAACGTGTCGTTGTTTTATGCCTGGGGCTGTGGTGCGGCCTCGTGGGGGCCCAGGCCCAACTTACGCTCGACGATTGCCGGCAGATGGCGCGGGAGCACTATCCCGAGATACGGCAATACGATTTGATACGCCAGACCGAGTCGTACAACCTCTCCAATGCCGCCCGGGCCTGGATTCCGCAGGTGGCTCTCTCGGCCCAGGCTACCTGGCAGACCGATGTGCCCACCTTCCCCGAGGTGCTCACCGGCATGCTGGCCCGGCAGGGGCTGGAGATGCCCGGTTTGCAGAAAGACCAGTACAAGGTGGGGCTGGAGCTGAACCAGACTATCTGGGACGGCGGCAAGTCGGCCGCCGACCGGGGCATGGCGCGGGCCGAAGCGGCCGAACAGCGCTCGACGGCCGATGTCGAGATGTATACGCTCGAGGGTCGTATCGACGAACTCTATTTCGGTATCCTGCTGCTCGACGAGCGTATTGCCCAGACCCGCCTCACGCAGGATTTGCTGCGCAGCAACCTGGCCAAGGTCGAGGCGTTGCAGCGCAACGGCGTGGCCATGCAGAGCGATGCCGATGTGCTCGAGGCCGAGCTGCTCACGGTGGGGCAGCAGTTGGGGCAGTTCGAGGCGTCGCGCGAGAGCTACCGCAACATGCTGGGGCTCTTTATCGGCGAGGCATTGGGCGACCGCACGTTGTTGCGGCCTGCCGTCGTGGAGCCGCCGATGGGGGGTAACGAGCGGCCCGAACTCTCGCTGTTTGCCGCCCGGATAGACCGGCTTGCGGCTCAGGAGCGGCTGGTGAAGTCGGCTTCGATGCCCCGATTGGGACTCTTTGCCCAAGGCTATTACGGCTACCCCGGGCTCGACTTCATGCAGGGCATGATGAACGACAATTGGAGCTGGAACGCCCTGCTGGGGGTGAAGCTCTCGTGGAACTTCGGGGCCTACTATACCCAGAAGAACAACCTCGACAAGTTGCGCAACTCACGTCTGCAGGTCGAGGTGCAACGCGACATATTCCTCTTTAATACCCAGTTGCAGAGTACGCAGGAGAATGGCAACGTGGCCCGCCTGCGCCGGGCTCTGGCCGACGACGACCGCATCGTGGCCCTGCGGCGGTCGGTGCGCGAGGCGGCCGAGTCGAAACTGCGCAACGGGGTAATCGATACCCACGACCTGCTGCTGAAGATTACCGACGAGGCCAACGCCTCGATGGCCCGCAGCATGCGCGAAATCGAACTGCTGAAGACGCTTTATGAACTGAAACATACGATAAACCGATAAATCCTGAACAAGATGAAACAGATTGCAGTTTACAGCGCGTTGGCGCTGCTCCTTGTCTCGTGTGGCAACCGCAACGATTTCGATGCGACGGGAACTTTCGAGGCTACCGAGGTGGTGGTCTCGGCCGAAGCGACGGGTCGTATTCTCTATTTCGACGTCGAGGAGGGCGACACCCTCACGGCCGGTCGTCAGGTGGGGGCGATAGATACCGTGCAGTTGTATTTGCAGAAGCTGCAACTCGAGCAGCAGCGGGCCTCGATTCACAGCAACCGGCCCGACATCGCCAAGCAGGCTGCGGCCCTGCGCAGCCAGATAGCCCAGCAGGAGCGGGAGCGCAGCCGGGTCGAAAACCTGTTGAAAGACGGGGCGGCTACGACGAAGCAGCTCGACGACATCACCGCTTCGATACGGGTGTTGAACGGACAGCTGGAGGCTCTGCTCTCCAGTCTCAGGAACAATACCTCGTCGCTCGATGCCAATGCCTCGGCCATCGATCTGCAGATAGCTCAGGTCGAGGACCGTCTGGCCAAGTGCCGCATCGCTTCGCCCATCGACGGGTCGGTGCTGGTGAAGTATGGCGAGGCGGGCGAACTGGCCGCCGCCGGGCGTCCGCTCATGAAGGTGGCCGACATGAGCCACCTCTATCTGCGGGCCTACTTCACTTCGGACCAACTGGCCCGTCTGAAGGTGGGGCAGGAGGTGACGGTGGTGGCCGACTTCGGCGACGACCAGCAGCGCGAATATCCCGGGCGCATCACCTGGATAGCCTCGGAGAGCGAGTTTACCCCCAAGACCATTCAGACGCGCGACACCCGGGCCAATCTGGTCTATGCCGTGAAGATTGCGGTCGAGAACGACGGCTGGTTGAAAATCGGGCTTTATGGCGAGGTGCGTCTCCCCGAATAATCCATTATCTTAATCTCATATCCTTAATCTCACAGCGATGACTACACCCAATGCCATAGAGATAGCGGGGCTCACCAAGCGGTATGGTACCCTGACGGCCGTCGACCACATCACCTTCGAGGTGTGGCGGGGCGAGCTGTTCGGTCTCATCGGGCCCGACGGTGCCGGCAAGACTACGCTCTTCCGCCTGCTCACCACGCTGCTCGACCCCGACGAGGGCCGTGCGACGGTCGACGGGCTCGACATCGTGACCCAATATCGCGAGATACGCAAGCGGGTGGGGTATATGCCGGGGCGCTTTTCGCTCTATCCCGACCTGTCGGTGGCCGAGAATCTCGAGTTTTTCGCCGCCCTGTTCGGCGTGAAAGTGGAAGCGAATTACGACCTGATAGCCCCCATCTACCGGCAAATCGAGCCCTTCCGCAAACGACGGGCCGGGAAGCTGTCGGGAGGTATGAAACAGAAGCTGGCCCTCTGCTGTGCCCTCATACACCGCCCCTCGGTACTCTTTCTCGACGAGCCTACCACGGGGGTCGACGCCGTGTCGCGCGGGGAGTTCTGGGACATGCTTTTCGACCTGAAGCGGCAGGGTATCTCGATACTGGTCTCTACCCCCTACATGGACGAGGCGTGCCGTTGCGACCGCATTGCCCTGTGTGACAACGGGCATCTGTTGGGTATCGACACCCCGGCCGGTATCGTGGCACAGTTTGACGAGCCGCTCTATGCCCTCTCGGGCAGCGACATGTACGGGCTGCTGCTCGAGGCGCGCCGGGCCGACGGGGTGAAGGAGTGCTATCCCTTCGGGGCGAGCCATCATCTGGTGGTGGCCGAGGGGTTCGATGCCGAGGCCTTCGAGCGGCAGTTGCGGCAGCGAGGGTTCAAGGCGGTGACGGTAGAGCCGGTGCAGGCCGGGATTGAAGATGTATTTATGAAACTGATGCAACGATGAACGACGTAATCATATCGGTACAGGATTTGTGCAAGTGCTTCGGCGACTTTACGGCCGTCGACCACATCACCTTCGAGGTGCGGAGGGGCGAGATTTTCGGTTTCCTGGGAGCCAATGGCGCCGGCAAGACGACCGCCATGCGCATGTTGTGCGGGTTGAGTTACCCTACCTCGGGCAGCGGCCGGGTGGCGGGCTTCGACGTGATGACGCAGGGCGAGCAGATCAAGCGGCACATCGGCTATATGAGCCAGCGTTTTTCGCTCTACGACGACCTCACGGTGCGCGAGAACATACGCCTCTATGCCGGCATCTACGGCTTGGGACGTTACGAGACGTTGCGCCGCACGGTATCGGTGCTCAACCGGCTGCACTTCAGGAGCGAGGCCGATACGCTGGTGGGTTCGCTGCCGCTGGGGTGGAAGCAGAAGCTGGCCTTCTCGGTGGCTACGCTGCACCGGCCCGAGGTGGTTTTTCTCGACGAGCCCACGGGTGGGGTCGACCCGGTGACCCGGCGTCAGTTCTGGGAGATGATTTACGAGGCGGCGGCAGGCGGTACGACGGTATTTGTCACCACGCACTATATGGATGAGGCCGAGTATTGCTCGCGGGTGTCGATTATGGTCGACGGCAAGATAGAAGCCCTGGGTGCACCGGCCGAGTTGAAGAGAGAGTTTGGGGCCGAGTCGATGGACGAAGTGTTCAGGATTCTGGCCCGAGGAGCAAAACGGAGTGAGTAGTATGAGCGGATTTTTACATTTTGTCAAGAAAGAGACCCTGCATATTCTGCGCGACCGGCGCACGATGCTCATCGTGCTGCTCATGCCGGTGGTGCAGGTGCTTCTCTTCGGGTTTGCCATCTCGACCGAGGTGAACAACATCCCCTTCTTTGCCGTGGCACCCCACCGTACCGAGGCGGTGCGGCAGCAGATCGAGCGCATGAATGCCAACCCCTACTTTTCGTTCAAGGGGTATATCGACCAGAAGCGCATCGACCGGGTGTTGCGCAGCGGGCAGGCGGCTGCCGTGGTGGTCTTTGCCGATGACTATGACCGTCTGGTCGAAGGGGCTGCCGTCGGAGCCATCGACGAGGCGGCGGTGCAGTTTGTCGTCGATGCCTCGAATCCCAACAATGCCGGTACCGACCTCATTTACCTGCAACAGGCTTTCCTGGGCGACGGTTCGGTGGCGGCCGGTTCGGCCCCGGCGGTGCGTATCCTCTACAACCCGCAGATGAAGAGCTCGTACAATTTCGTGCCCGGTATCATGGGGCTTATCTTTATCCTCATTTGTGCCATGATGACTTCGGTCTCGATTGTGCGCGAGAAGGAGAGCGGCACGATGGAGGTGCTCCTGGTGTCGCCGGTGCGGCCTATCTGGATTATCTCGGCCAAGATGATTCCCTACTTTTTGCTGTCGTGTCTGGCGCTGGCGACCATTCTGCTGCTGGCACACTACGTGCTGGGGGTACCCATGTCGGGCTCGATGGTGGGGCTGGTGGGGCTTTCGCTGCTCTATCTGGTGCTCTCGCTGGCGTTGGGACTCTTTATCTCGACCGTCTCGCACACGCAGGTGGTGGCGATACTCGTCTCGGGCATGCTGCTCATGCTGCCGGTCATCATGCTCTCGGGTATGCTCTTCCCGGTCGAGAATATGCCCGGTATCCTGCGGGCACTCTCGTGTGTAATTCCGGCCCGGTGGTACATCGAGGCGGTGCGCAAGCTGATGATCGGCGGGCAGCCGTTTGTGGCCGTGTGGCAGGAGAGTGCCATCCTGCTGGCCATGACGGTGGTGCTGGTGGTTGTGGCCTTGAAGAAGTTTAACGATAAACTCGAATCGTGATGAGAAGGACCTTGCTCGTTTTGCTGGAAAAGGAGTTCCGCCAGTTCATGCGGAATGCCTTCATGCCCAAGATGGTGATTGTGTTCCCCCTGCTGGTGATGCTGGTCATCCCGTGGGTGGCGACGATGGATGTGCGCCATGTGGGGGTGTCGATTGTCGATAACGACCACTCCGAGGCCTCCCGCCGGATTGTCGAGAAGATACGGTCGTCGGACTACTTCAGCCTCAAAAGTGTGACCGAGAGCTACGAGGCGGCCTATGCTTCGCTCGAGGAGGGCGATGCCGATGTGATACTCTCCATTCCCGAGCACTTCGAGAGCTCTCTGGCCGGGAGTTCGCCCCGGCGCATCGGCATCGATGTGAACGGTACCAATGCGCTGAAGGGGGCTCTGGGCTCGCAATACATGGTGCAGATTGTGCGGCAGGCCCTGGCCGAGTTGCAGCAGGAGCAGATGCCCGTGGTGGCGACCGACCTCTTTGTCGTGCAGAATCGCTACAACCCCACACTCGACTATCAGCACTTCATGGTGCCGGCGCTGATGATTATCCTGCTGGTGCTTATCTGCGGCTTCCTGCCCGGCATCAATCTGGTGAGCGAAAAGGAGTTCGGCACCATCGAGCAGATAAATGTCACCCCGGTGAGCCGCTTCCTCTTTACGCTGGCCAAACTCATCCCCTACTGGATAATCGGTTTCGTGGTGCTCACCCTCGCCATGCTGCTGGCCTGGTGGGTCTATGGTCTCGTTCCGGCCGGTTCTGTCGGTTCGGTCTATCTGGCCGCCTTCTTTTTCATCCTCACCATGTCGGGGTTGGGCATCATCATCGCCAACCGCTCGTCGACCATGCAGCAGACCATGTTTGTGATGTTTTTCTTCATCATGATTTTTGTGCTGATGAGCGGACTGCTCACCCCCATCGAGTCGATGCCCGCCTGGGCGCGGGCCATCACCTACCTGTTGCCGCCCCGCTACTTTGTGGAGGTGATGCGGGCCGTCTATCTCAAGGGGGCTTCGATTGTGGAGCTGTGGCCGCAGTACCTCGCCCTGGTGGGCTATGCCGGGCTCTTCAACGCCGTGGCGGCCCTCACCTACAAGAAGCAGTCGTGAGGGGAGGTGGGGAGACCGGTTGTTCCAGCGGTATCTCTTTTCTTAGATAATAAACGTATATTAACGCACCTGTGCATCTCTTATGCGCAAGTGCGTTGCTATCTTTGTCATATCCAAAGCGGGAACGGATATTTCGGTATCGGTTTTTGACGGAGGGGAAAAATAGTTATCTTTGTGTGACGAATTAAATAGAAAAGATTATGGCACTGAAACCAGGAGATAAAGCCCCCGAAGTATTGGGCGTGGACCAATCGGGCAAAGAGATACGTTTGAGCGACTTCGCCGGTCGCAAAGTGGTACTGTATTTTTATCCCAAGGACAACACCCCCGGCTGTACGGCCGAGGCGTGCAACCTGCGCGACAACTATGCCGACCTTCAGTCGGCCGGTTATGCCGTGGTGGGCGTGAGCAAGGACAGCGAGGCTTCGCATGTGAAGTTTATCGAGAAACAGTCGTTGCCCTTCCCGCTGATTGCCGACACGGAGTTGAAGCTGAACGAGGCCTTCGGGGTGTGGCGCGAGAAGAAGATGGCCGGCCGTTCCTACATGGGTACCGTGCGCACCACCTTTATCATCGACGAGAATGGCGTGATAGCCGATGTTATCGAGAAGGTAGACACGAAGAATCACGCCGCCCAGATTTTGAAAAAGTAAATAAAAAATAGGAAGATTATGGAAGAACAACAACAAGCTCAAGCTGCTGCCGGTGCCAAGAAGCGGGTGCCGGTGCCTTCGGAGAAACTGAAGGCTCTGCAAGCGGCCATGGATAAAATCGAGAAGAGTTACGGTCGCGGCGCCATCATGAAACTGGGCGACGACTCGGTCGAAGAGGTGGCCGTGATTCCCACCGGCTCTATTGCGCTGAATGCGGCGCTGGGTGTGGGCGGTTATCCGCGCGGACGTGTCATCGAGATTTACGGTCCCGAGTCGTCGGGTAAAACCACGCTGGCCATCCACGCCATTGCCGAGGCCCAGAAGGCGGGTGGTATCGCCGCCATTATCGATGCCGAGCACGCTTTCGACCGCTTCTATGCCGAGAAGCTGGGTGTGGATGTGGAGAACCTGTGGATTTCGCAGCCCGATAGCGGTGAGCAGGCTCTCGAGATTGCCGACCAGCTGATACGTTCGTCGGCGGTCGATATTGTGGTCATCGACTCGGTAGCGGCTCTGACACCGAAGGCCGAACTCGAGGGCGATATGGGCGACTCGAAGATGGGTCTGCAGGCCCGCCTGATGTCGCAGGCCCTGCGTAAGCTCACGGCCACCATCAGCAAAACCAACACGACCTGTATCTTCATCAACCAGTTGCGCGACAAGATCGGGGTGATGTTTGGCAACCCCGAGACGACGACGGGTGGTAACGCCCTGAAGTTCTACGCCTCGGTGCGCCTCGATATTCGCCGCATCAGCCAGCTGAAGGATGGCGACGAGGTAATCGGTAACCAGACTCGTGTGAAGGTGGTGAAGAACAAGGTGGCACCTCCCTTCCGCAAAGCCGAGTTCGACATCATGTTTGGCGAGGGTATCTCGCGCTCGGGCGAAATTATCGACCTGGGTGTCGACAAGGGTATCATCAAGAAGAGCGGTTCGTGGTTCAGCTACGGAGATACCAAACTGGGTCAGGGCCGCGATGCCGCCAAGAAGTGTGTAGAAGACAATCCCGAACTGGCCGACGAGCTCGAAGCCGCCATCATGGAGGCATTGAAGCCGGCCAAGTAGGCAGGGACGAATTGGAACGAATAGAAGCGAGGAGCGAGTCGGGGGGATGTCACCCGGGCTCGCTCCTCGTTTAGTATAGGGGGTGGATGGTCAATAGCATTGCATCTCGAACTGAATCTGGCCGAAGTCGCCGCGTTCCAGATCGTGCCGTCTGATGTAGAAGTAGAGGCTGCCGCAGTCGCCGAAGGAGATGTCGACCTCGGGCTCTTCGATACAGTTGAGTTGCAGCAGCAGTACCCATTCGCGAGCCGACTCGGTCGTATAGCTCTCGGGCTTGTCGCCCCGGGCTCTCGACTCGCACACCTCGGCGATGCCGTTCTGGATGAGTTGGGCATAGCCCAGCATCTGGCCTGCCGATTCGGGGTGGGTGTAACCCCAGCTCTCAAGCCGCTTCTCGATGAGGTCCCAATCGGTGTAGGCATAGGTGTTTTGGTCGTATCCCATGAGGCTGTAATAGTCGTCCCAGCCGGGAGCCGAAGGTTGATTGCCGAACCGGAGCCCCATCTCGTAGAGGCGTTGAGCCTCGGCCAGTTGGTCGGGATATTCGGTCGGGGTGAGCTCGGCCGCCGGGGTGGGGGTGTAGAGCAGTTTGGCCCCTTTGCTGTTGAGCCACGGCTGGTTGATGAGGTCGTAGAAGAGGTAGAACATGCCCTCGTGCGGCAGCCGGTTGTCGGTGTCGTAGGGAGCCAGCTCTTCGCAGTTGATTTGCAGGAGGAAGGGCAAAGCTGTCTCGTTGCCGTATTCATCGGTGTAGTGAGGCCATTTCCATTTCGGCGGCAGGGCGGGACGGCCTCCGAATTTGGATTGCCAGGGCGATACCTGACTTGTTTTATCGAAATCGAAGAAGATGCCGTTGCAGGCCAGAGACTCGAGTTGCTCCCTCAGGGAGTGTTCTTTTTCGGCTTCCGATTGAGGGGAGTCGTTGCGGTTGCGCTTGAAGAGGCGTTGCCAGAAGTTTTTGGTGTCGTCCATGGTGAAGATACGGGTTATACGATAAGACACAAATGCCCGAACTTACACATAGTAGATTCGGGCATCGATATGAAAGTGTGTTATAAATCTCTGGATTATTTCGCCGGAGTTTCCTGAGCCGGAGCTTGTTCGGCCGGGGCCTGTTGAGCGGGAGCAGCGGTGTTGTCGCCGGCAGCCGGAGTCTCGAAACCGGGGAGAGCAGCAGGGGCTTCGGTGTTTACGATGTCTTTGATTTCCGAACCGGAAGTGGTTTGGCTATTGTGCGAAACAAATACAGTGGCAATGCTTAAAACCATGATTACCACGGCGAGAGTCCAAGTGGCTTTCTCTACGAAGTCGGTTGTTTTGCGAACACCCATAATCTGGTTTGATGATGCGAAATTAGAGGCAAGACCCCCTCCTTTTGATTTCTGTACCAATACAATGCCTATCATCAGCACCGATGCCAAGATGATAAAGACGGTTAATACTACTGACATTTTCTGTTATTCTGTTTTTATGTTAATAATCAATTTTTCCAAAAATCTTATTTGGTCTGCAAAGTAAATATTTTTTTCTGGATATTTCAAACTTAATTTTTTAATTATTTGCAATGCTTTTTCATATCGCCGCTGTTTGATGTAGATTTTGGCCAGGCTTTCGGTGAAGAAGGTGTCGTCGGCAGCCGGTTCAGAGGGGACGGTTTGCGGGGTATTCTCGCGTTCGGCCGGGCTCTTGCGGGCAGGCGCCGGGGCGGGAGCCGGTTCGCTCTTGTGCTCCGGGGAAGGCTTGGGTACCTCGACGGTGGGTTGTATCGGTTGAGCCGATTGTACGGCGGGTTGCGGGTCGTCTTGCTGCAACAGTCTCATGTAGTCGGTCTGGGCGATGATGTTGCCCGAGATGAGGCGGTCGAGGCTCTCTTCGGTAGGGAGTTTACCCCCTTTCTGGTAGGTACCCAGGAAGAGGTCGATGGCCTGCATGGTGGTGTCGGTGCGCGGGGCTTTGGAGTAGAGGTCGGCAAACGACTCACCCTCGATGCCGAGCACACTCTCGAGGTGTTCGCCCGGGCTGGCGTGAAGCAGAGCATGTTGTATGCGTCGCTCGTCGGGCATGGCGCCGGGCGTGTATTTGAGGTAGAGCAGTTGTGGAATGGCAAAGTAGGGGTAGTCGGCGGCCATTTGGTCGGCGTCGGCCCGGGCGATGGGTTGGTCGCACACGCCATTCAGCAGATTGCGTATTTGTTCGCGGGTGATCATGGCATTACCAGTTGGCTACGGTGGCGTTGAAAATCTGGTCCACCAGTTCGTCGGTGATTTGTTGTATCAGTTCGTCCTGAACATCGGTCAGCATCTGGGTACTCGAGAAGTCCTTGTACCCCGAGAAGGTCTGGTTGTCGATGTTGAATTGCGGATCTTTGGTGTTGGTGAAGCGCACCCGCACGGCAATGGTGAGCCGCGTTTGCGAGGCGTAGGCGTTTTCGGTTACGGCCTGCGGGGTGAGGTCGTAGTTGGTGATTTCGCCCTCGAGCTGCAGGTCGCCGCCGCTGCTGACAATCTGCAGCCGGGTCTGGCGCGTGTAGGCGTTCTTCAGCGAGTTGGTGAAGAGCTCCTCGAGAGGGGGATAGACCAGCGCTGCCTTGATGGGGAAGTTGGCAATCGAGATGGTCTTGGTGGTGTCGTAGTTGATCGAGGCCCCGTTGAACTTGTAGGAGATGCTGCAAGAGGTGAGGGCCACGAGCAGTATGGCGATGAAGCGTTTCATAGGCATGTATATACTATTCCAGATTGTATTCCTTGATTTTGCGGTAGAGGGTCCGTTCCGAGATTTTCAGCTCCTCGGCCGTCTTTTTCCGTTTTCCGTGGTTGCGCATGAGCGCCTTGCGGATAGTCTCGCGCTCGGTATCCTCGAGGGTGGTGGGCTGTTCCTCCACATACTCGGCTTCGTTGGGGATAACCTCGCCCTCGGTCTCGTCGATGGTTTTGCCCTTGGAGGCCGGGACGTGTACCGGTACGGCCGTGGTAATGGGAGCGAGAGCCATGGAGCGGGCCACGGTCACCGATTGGGGCGAGGGGGTGAAGTGCGCCTGTCCCTGAGCGGCCTTGGTGAGCTCTTCGACCTTGGCGTGCAGGTCGGCCAGCTCCTTCTGCATCTCGAACAGCGTCTTGTAGAGCATCTTGCGCTCCTTCTCGAAGAAGGTGTGGTCTTGCTCGCCGGGAGTGGCTGTCTGGCGGGCGGGCAGTTTCTCGATGTTGTATTGCGGCAGATAGCCCTGCAGGGTGGCGCCGTCGACTTCGCGGTTGGTCTCGAAGATGGAGATCTGCTCGGTGATGTTCTTCAGCTGGCGCACGTTGCCCGGCCAGCGGTAGTTGAGCAGCACGTTGCGGGCGTCGTCGGTGAGCTGGATGACCGGCATGCGGTACCGCTCGGCGAAGTCGGTCGAGAATTTGCGGAAGAGCAGCAGGATGTCGTCGGCCCGTTCGCGCAAGGGGGGAATCTCGATGTGTATGGTGCTGAGCCGGTAGTAGAGGTCTTCGCGGAATTTCCCCTCGGATACGGCCTTGACCATGTCGAGGTTGGTGGCAGCCACGATGCGCACGTTGGTCTTCAGTACGGTCGACGAACCCACCTTGAGAAACTCGCCGCTCTCGAGTACACGCAGCAGGCGGGCCTGTGTGGTGAGGGGCAGTTCGCCCACCTCGTCGAGGAAGATGGTGCCGCCGTCGGCCTCCTCGAAATATCCCTTGCGGGCCGAGAGGGCACCGGTGAAGGCTCCCTTTTCGTGACCGAAGAGCTCGGAGTCGATGGTACCTTCGGGTATGGCACCGCAGTTGACGGCTATGTATTTGCCGTGTTTGCGGGAACTGTTGGCATGGATTATCTGCGGGAAGAACTCTTTGCCGGCACCGCTCTCGCCGGTGATGAGCACGGCCAGGTCGATGGGTGCAATTTGCAGCGCCCGGGTGATGGCCCGTATCAGACCGGGGGCATTACCGATGATACCGAACCGCTGTTTGGTTTGCTGTACGTCTGCGGGAATCATAACTGCTGAATCTTTTAGGGTCGAGATAGCGCGGAGACGACACGTTCTCCCGCTCCTGTTTCACGGAGTGGGTTGGCGTCTCGTTGCCTGCTATCCCCTACAAAGATAGTGAAAGGAGAGCGGAGAATAAAATATCGAAACTTGTTTTCAGATATTTTTTATCCCGAACCGCATCCTATCTTCTGAAAAGATAGTAAAAAGGAGAGCGGAGAATAAAATATCGCAGTTTGTTTTCAGATATTTTTTATCCCGAACCGCATCCTGTTTTCCCATCGATACCGAAAAAACGGGTGTAGGTGGTGTGTTTTAGCGCTGGCTTTTCAGTTTTCTCAGCTTGTCGGTCTCGTGCCGCAGGAATGCTCCCAGCTCTTCGGTGGTACGGTATTGGGCCAAGGTCTCGGGCTGAATGATGTTGCCGATAGAGATGTGTATGGTCTGGTGTTCCTTCTTGAATACCTCGGCCGGTAGCCGCAAGGCTCTCAATTGCCAGCTTATCAATCCCAGCAGGTTGTAGAACAGGGAGTTGTGTCCGTGAAAAAAGACGGGAATCACCGGTTTTTTGATTTGCTGGATGAGGCGTATGATGTTGGGTTGCCACTCCCGGTCTTCAATCTTGAGGCTCCACTTGAGGCGCGACACGGCACCGGCGGGGAAGAATCCGAGAGGATGGCCGTTTTTGGCTTGCAAGAGAGCTTCGCGTATGCCGTTGAGCGAGACGTAACGTCGCTCGGGGTTGGAGTAGGGGTCTACGGCAATGAAGTTGTCGGACATGGCCTTGATGTAGTTGAGTATCCAATTGACCATCACCTTATAGTCGGGGCGGCGAGCCGCAATCAGTTTGATGATGATGACTCCGTCGAGAGCACCGAACGGGTGGTTCGATATGGTGACGAACGAGCCTTCGGGCAGGTGGTCGAGCACCTCTTCGTTGTCGACCTTGCAGGTGATGTCCAAATCGTCGATGATGGCGTTGACAAAATCGGCTCCTCTCAAATCGCAGTGGCGTCCGTAGAGGGCATTGATATCGTCGAGTTTACAGATTTTGGCTAATCGTTGGAGTATTTTGCCCCCTCTCTCGTTGTTCAACTGGGGGACGATTTCCTGTAAATCGGAGATATCTAATATGCTTCTTTTCATTTTTGAGTTTATGTCGGTTAAATCTTGGTCTCAATCGCGTGGACAAAAATATATATAATAACGATTGAAATACACAAAAGTATGCAAAATTTTTCGTCTCAGTCCCTTTTAGGTCGAGAGCATATAGCTTATGCTCATGTAGATGAGCATGCCTATGATGTCGTTGGTAATGGTGATAAAGGGGCCTGTGGCAATGGCCGGGTCTATCTTGAACCGCTCGAGGGTGAGGGGCACGAGAGTACCGAATATCGAGGCGAATATCACGACGGCAAATAGCGAGAGCGACACCGATACGGTGGTGGCCATGTTGTCGAGGAAAAACCAGTTGTAGACGAAAACCAGCAGCGAAATCATGCAGGCGTTGATGAGGGCTACGCCCAGCTCCTTGAACAGTTGTTTGCCGGCTGTCTTCATGTCGAGCTTGCCGTTGGCCAGGCCCTGCACGACGATGGCCGATGACTGGATGCCCACGTTTCCGCCCGTACCACCGATGAGGGGGATGAAGAGGGCGGTGGCTGGATTGCGGGCGATGTTGGCCTCGAAGTTGCCCAGAATCACCGAGTTGGCCAGACCGCCGAACATGCCGATGAGCAGCCACGGCAGGCGGGCCGCCGTCTGGGTGAAGACGGTATCGTTCGACTCGACGTCTTGCGAAAGACCCGATGCCAACTGGTATTCACGCTCCGACTGTTCGCGCACCTCGTCCATCACGTCGTCGACGGTAATCTGCCCCACCAGCCGCCCGATGCTGTCGATTACGGGAACGGCCACCAGGTCGTACTTTTCGAAGGTGACGGCCACCTCTTCGATGGGGGTGTCGGTCTTGACCGATACGGGGTCTTTGCGCATGACGTGCTTGATCTTGGAGGCCGACGGGTTGGTAATCATCTTCTTGAGGGGAAAGACGCCTTTGAGCCGGTCGTCGTCGTCGACCACGTAGACGTAGTAGAGTTCGCCCAGCTCCTCGGCCTGGATGCGCATCTGTTTCACGCACTCGGGCATGCTCCAGTTTTCGTTCACGACCACCATCTCGGTACCCATGAGACCGCCGGCGGTATCCTCGTCGTACTTCAACAGGTCTACGATGTCGCCGGCCTGCTCCACGTCATCGATGTGCGAGAGAATCTCTTCCTGGGCATCCTCGTCCATCTCGCGGATGAGGTCTACGGCGTCGTCGGAGTCCATGTAGTCGATGAACTGCTTGGCAATCACCTCACTGGGCAGTTGCTTGAGCATCTTCTTGCGGTCGTCCTCGTCGAGTTCGAGCAGTACGTCGGCCGCCTTTTCGCCGTCGAGCAGCATGTATATGTACTCGGCCTCGTCGAGGTTGAGCTGCTGGTACAACTCGGCGATGTCGGCGGGGTGCAGCTCCTTGAGCAGTTCGCGAGCCTTGTCTTTCTCGTCGTTCTTGATGATTTGCTGGACGTTCTGTATATATTCGGGCGTAAACTTTTCCATGTCTCAGCCTCCTTGGGTTTGAATCCGGAACAGGGTGGAAGGCCGACGGTATTCCGGCAGGTTGTTTATGGGATGATATAACTCTCTAACAGGTTGGTGAGGGCGATGAACCGCTCGACCGACAGCCGCTCGGGGCGTTCGTCGAAGATGGGGTCGGACAGGACTTCGCACTCTTTCCCGACCAGGCTTCTCAGTGAGTTGCGCATGGTCTTTCGCCGTTGGTTGAAGGCGGTCTTGACAATCTGTTTGAAGAGCCGTTCGTTACACCCCAGTTGCTCGACCTGGTTGCGGGTCATCCTGATGACCGCCGACTTGACTTTGGGCGGGGGATTGAACACGTGCTCGGGAACGGTGAAGAGATATTCTATATCGTACCAGGCCTGCAGCAACACGCTCAGTATCCCGTAGGTCTTGCTGCCGGGAGGGGCGGCCATGCGTTCGGCCACCTCTTTCTGAATCATGCCGCTGCAACAGGGTATGCGGTCTTTATAGTCGAGAATCTTGAAAAATATCTGGCTCGAGATGTTGTAGGGATAGTTGCCGATGACGCAGAAGGGGCCTTCGTAGAGTTGGGCCAGGTCGAGCTTGAGAAAGTCTTTGGCGACAATACGGTCGCGCAGCTCGGGAAAGTGCTCCTGCAGGTATTCGACCGACTCGGGGTCGAGCTCGACCACCGTGAGGTCGTGGCCTTTATCCAGCAGAAACCGGGTGAGGACTCCCATGCCGGGCCCCACCTCGAGCACGGGCATGCCTTTGTAGCTGGCCAGGGTGTCGGCAATCGCCTCGGCTATGCTCAAGTCGGTGAGAAAATGCTGTCCCAGCGATTTCTTGGGTTTGACCATGTAGCTCATGAAGGTTCCGGTTTCAGTTGTGAGTCAATAAAATATTTACAGCGGAGATTTTTCAGGCCTCCGTTCGCTACAAAGTTGGAGATAAACCTTTATCTTTGCAGCATACAAAGGTATAACAAATTTTTAAAACGGGAAAATTGAAAAGGATAATCCGCGATATTGTAAAATATCTGCTTCCTCTGCTCTGCGGCGTATGGTTGTTCTGGTATGTCTACCAGCAACTCGATGTAGAGACCATACTCCAGATTCTTAAAACCGATGTAAACTATACTTGGGTTGTCCTCTCGATGGGGGTGGCCGTTTTCAGTCATATAGCCCGGGCCTTGCGCTGGCGTTTGCAGCTGCGCGCGCTGCATATAGAGCCGTCGATGCGTGTCCTCATCAATGCCATCTTCGGCATGTATGCCATGAACCTGCTCTTCCCCCGCCTGGGCGAGGTGTGGCGCTGCGGCTATGTGGCCCAGCGCGAGAAGGCGTCGTTCAGCAAGGTGCTGGGGTCGATGGTGTCGGACCGCCTCTCCGATACGGTGATGGTGGCGTTGCTCACGCTGCTGGTCTTTTTCATGCAGATGAAGCCGTTTATCCGGTTTCTCGACGAGAACCCTTCGATCGAGGCGGGGGTGACAAGCGTGCTCACATCGGTGTGGCTCTATGTGGGTATTGCCGTCTGCATCGGGGTGGTGATCTGGTTTTTCCGCACCAACAGCCAGAGCCGGCTGGTGCAGCGCATCAAGGGGCTGATGGCCAACGTGTGGGCCGGTTTTGCTTCGATTGTGACCATGCACGGTAAATTTCAATTCATATTCTATACCCTCTTTATTTGGTTCTGCTATTTTATGCAGTTATATTTGTGCATATTTGCCTTCCCCAGCACGTCGCATCTGACGGTGGCTGCGGTGTTGCTGCTCTATGTGTTGGGCAGTCTGGGCATGGGACTTCCCGTGCAGGGGGGTATAGGACCGTGGCACCTGGCGGTTATCGCGGGTCTGTCGTACTACGGTATCACGGGCAACGAGGCCGGCGCCTTTGCCTTTGTGGCACACGGGTCGCAAATGGTGCTGGTTGTGCTGATAGGAATATATGCCTTCATTTCGATGGCATGCGATAAGAAGAAACCCAAGGGCGAACGGGTTGTGGACGATATTGTGACGGAGATTCCCGAGTCGGATCGCCTTTGACAATTTACGGATCTATAAAATTATAACTATGGACAGCAAAATCACATCTCTTCAGCCGCAGGCTGTGTGGAAACATTTTCAGGCGATTTGTCAGATTCCCCGTCCGTCGGGACACCTCGACAAGATTACCGAGTATATCATGGGTGTAGGTCGTTCGCTGGGTTTGGAGACGATTCACGACAAGGCTGGAAATGTCATCATTCGCAAGCCGGCTACGCCCGGCATGGAGAACCGCAAGCCGGTCATTCTGCAAGGTCACATGGATATGGTGCCTCAGGCCAACAAGTCGGTGAAGCACAACTTCGAGACCGATCCTATTCTCCCCCGTGTCGACGGCGACTGGGTGACGGCTACCGAGACGACGCTGGGCGCCGACAACGGTATCGGCATCTCGTCGATTCTGGCTATTCTCGAGTCGAAAGATCTCAAGCATGGCCCCCTCGAAGCGCTCTTTACCTACGACGAGGAGACCGGCATGTATGGCGCTATCGGGCTGGAACCGGGCGAGCTGCATGGCGAAATTTTGCTGAATACCGACTCGGAGCAGGATGGCGAGCTCTACATGAGCTGTGCCGGCGGTGTGGATGTGAATATCGAGTTCCGCTACAAGGAGGAACCCTATACGCCGGCTCCCAACGAGATAGCCGTGAAGCTGACTCTGGGCGGACTGCACGGCGGCCACTCGGGTGTGGATATTCACCTGGGCCGCATGAATGCCAACAAGGAGATGTTCCGCTTCCTGAAAGAGGCGGTGTCGGAGTATGAGGCCCGCCTGGCTAGTTACAGCGGCGGTACGCTGCGCAATGCCATCCCGCGCGAAGCCGAGGCCGTGGTGACGATTCTGGCCGAGGACAAGGAGGATTTCATGGATGCCGTGAATGACTTTGCCGCTACGCTCAAGCGGGAGTATGGCTTCATCGAAGAGAACCTCTACTTTACGGCCGAGCAGACCGAACTGCCGCATTCGCTCCTGCCCGAGGAGATACAGGACGACCTCATCAACGCCATCGTGGCCTGCCACAACGGTGTGTATCGCATGATACCCGATGCCCCCGACGTGGTGGAGACCTCGTCGAACCTCTCGATTGTGCGTACCTCCGAAGGGTATATCGAGGTGAAGATTCTCGTGCGCAGCTCGAGCGAGAGCATGAAACGGGCTTTGGCTTCGGAGTTGGAGAGCACCTTCTCGCTGGCTGGTGCCCGGGTCGATTTCGATGGTGCCTATCCCGGTTGGGAACCCAACTTCAAATCGCAGATTCTGAACCTGATGAAACGGCTCTACCCGCAGGTAACCGGGCGTGAGGCTCAAGTGAAGATGATGCACGCCGGTCTCGAGTGCGGTATTATCGGTGCCAACTATCCGGGCCTCGACATGATTTCGTTCGGCCCCACCATCAAGCACCCGCATTCGCCCAACGAGAAGGTAGAAATCTCTACGGTCGAGACCTTCTGGAAGCTGTTGGTGGCTGCCTTGGAGAATATCCCGGTGAAGGAGTGAAACGATAATAAATGCTAAAAGCAGTCGATGCGGTTGCTCGCATCGACCGCTTTTTTGTTTTGAAATATATTCTTTGGTGTCAAGTGCAATCGGGGCCCGGGGCAAACGGGGCGAGGCGTGGAACCTACCGAGATAGCCTGTGGGGAGAGATTGCGAAAAACAGAATGAAATGAACGGTGAAATAAACGAGACTCAAACAGGCCGCAGCCGGGGCGAAGCCCTGCGCCGGTCGTTCCGCCGCTTCCTGTGGATTGCGGGAGTGGTGTTGGTAGTGGCCCTGGGCGCCTTTGTGTATGTGCGTTACTATTTTGTATTCGGCTCGGGTGTGAAGGCGGGTACTCTCAACTATGTAGTGAAGAAGGGCTATGTGTTCAAGACCTACGAGGGGACTCTCATCATGGAGGGATTCCGCACGGCAGGGCAAGGGTCGCTGCAGTCCAACCAGTTTGTCTTTTCGGTCGATGATGCCAATTTGGCAGATTCGCTCATGCGCATGAGCGGACGTCATGTCGAACTGAAATACAACGAGTATCTGGGAGCATTGCCCTGGAGGGGATACAGCAACTTTATCGTTGAAGAGATTCTGTCGGTGAAATAGCGCGGCTGCTACAAGCCGCCACGAGACAGGGGAGAGACTGGCTGCAGACCTCTTGACGAGAGGCCGCGCGACGGGTCTCTCTTCTTTTTTTTATTCCTTTATATCTTCGAAGTCGATATACTCGCCCTCCGAACTGTCAATCTTCTTTTTCCCTTTCTTGGTACTGGTATACCAGGTCGTGGAGCGTTCGCCCTGTGAGCGGCTGCTCTGTTCCTGCCGGCCGAAGGTATTGCCAGCCCCCTCTTTTCTCCCGAAGAATATGCGGGATATAAAGCGTACGACCAGTTGGATGAGAGCCAAGAGGGGCACAAAGAAGATAATAAAGAGTATAATCAGAAGCAAAAATGCCAAGTGCATAATCGATACATATTAGGTTTATATCCCAGTAGGAACAAAAATCGTTCCGTTTTTGTTTTTATCGCTTGCGGGCTGTCAACAGCGACAAGACGATATACAAGCCTATGGTGGCGGCAAGACCGGCCAAACCCAAGGAAATGAGACAGATTGCCGCAACGGCGATGATGAGGTAGCGCAGGTAGTTCTCTTTCCACTTCAGGTTTTTGAACTTGAGCGAGAACATGGGAATCTCCGATACCAGCAACAGCGAGAAGATGATGACCAGCGCCACGATGGCGTAGCCGCATACGGGGCTCTCCATGCGCAGCACGGCCTGGCAGACACCTATCCAGAAGAGGGCGTTGGCCGGTACGGGCAGCCCGATGAACGAGGTAGTCTGGCGGGTATCGATGTTGAACTTGGCCAACCGCAGTGCCGAAAATACCGGGATGAGCAGCGCGCTCAATGCCCACCACGACTGGTATTCGGCCATGCCGTGGAATGTGCTGTTGTAGGCCATCAAGTGCATCACCATCAGACCTGGAGCCAGCCCGAAACTGATGAGGTCGGCCAGCGAATCGAGCTCTTTACCCAACGGAGAGTAGGCGTGCAGCAACCGGGCGGCCATGCCGTCGAGAAAATCGAAGAGGGCCGACAACCCTATGCACAAGGCAACCCAATCGTATTGGCCCTGAAATGCAAAAATGCAGGCGAAGCATCCCGAGAGCAGATTCAGGCAGGTGATGGAGTTGGGTATATTTTTGACAATTGCGTTCATGATTGCTTATTTTAGGCGGGCTATTTCGGTTAAATCGCCTGTAGTCTTGTCGTTCAGTTTCACCTTGATGTCGCTGTCGAGCGGCAGGTAGAGGTCGACACGCGAGCCGAACTTGATGAAGCCCATGTGCTCGTCTATCTGGCACGAGTCGCCCACCTCGGCATAAGTGACGATGCGGCGAGCTACGGCTCCGGCAATCTGGCGAACCAGCACCTCTTGTCCGTTTTCGGCCTTGATGACGATGGTCGAGCGTTCGTTCTCGGTGCTTGATTTGGGCAGATAGGCCGCCATGAACCGGCCCTGTTGATGACTCACGTGGAGCACTTCGCCGGCTACGGGGAACCAGTTGGCGTGCACATTGAGTATATTCATGAAGATGGATACCTGCATGCGTTTGTCGTGGAAATACTCATCTTCGAGCACCTCTTCGAGTACGACTACCACACCGTCGGCCGGAGCCACCACTACATTTTTACGGTCACCTTTGAACCGACGCTTCGGAGAGCGGAAGAAGTTGACAACCAGCAGGAAAAACACAATCGAGACTACATGCACAAAAATCGCTATCCAGGCGATTTTTACCCACATGTAGATAGGTATGTTCAAAATAAGCAGGACTACAAACAGTAAGAGTAATATGTTTTTACCTTCTCGGTGTATTTTCATTTTCATTTTTTTACTCGATTTAGATGCAGCGGGCAAAGGTAATAGTTATTTGTGGAAAGACCAAGATAATGACTGTTTTTTGCTTCTTCGGGAATTGAAGAGAATAATTTACAGGAGTAGTTGTATGGGTGATTTTAATTCGCGAAACGTATTTTCCGGGCGATAAGTTTGTAAATGTCGATATTTTTTATTTATATTGCATAAGAGAGAATCTCTTGTTGTACAAAGCGAAAAACACCAGCCGTATGGAGACAGATAAAGGGGGTTATGGGGACATCTATATTTCCCGGGAAGAGTTGGATTTCATGATGCGGGTTATCCTCGACTCGCCACAGATGGAGACAGGGGGTAACCTGTTCGGCTACTGGACTGCCGAGGGCGATGCCGTGGTGGTGTATGTGCTGGGGCCGGGGCCGAAATCGGTGCGCCGGTTTACCAGTTTCGTCCAGGATGCCGATTATCTGCAACGCCATGTCGACCTGCTGTCGCGGGAGCATCGGTTGTCGCACATCGGGGTGTGGCATTCGCATCACGGGCTGGGTCTTTCGCATCCGAGCGGAGGCGACGTGCAGTCGATACACGAGGGTATGTATGCCGACGGTCTGTCGCGTTGCGTGCTGGCCATCGGGGTATGTGTGCGGCAGAGGGCCTCGGCCAACGCTTTCTCGTTTGTGAATCTGCACCATCGGGTGACGATGGAGCAGCGCCCGTGGCTGGTTGTGCCGGGCGAGGGGCCGGTACGGGCCCGTTACGATGCAGCCCACGGCGACAGTCTGATTTTCCCGTTTACCTCCGTAGCCGTATATGGCGAGATGAATGCCCGGGGCGCGCAGCAGGCTCCTGCCGCGGGGCAGGTGACTTTCGAGCGCGGCTTTTGGCTGAACGACCGGGCGAACCGCCTGCAACTGAAGCAGATTGTGGCTTACATACAGGGGCGCTATGCCGATGCGAAACTGCTGAAGGTCGACGACGAGACCATCGAGGTGCGATTCGAAGTGCCCGGCCGGGCCTCGTGGCGGCTGGTATTCGGTCCGGATTTCCCGGTAAGAGCTCCCTACGTGGTGCGCTATCAGGCGGGGGAGACTTCGTCGTGGAATCTGGGAGCTTTGGGGCGGCCCGGGGCCCTTCTCTGGAGTCCGCTGTCCGATGGGATAGCCCCGTCAGTGATTAACCGTTTAAAAGATTTATCGATATGACAAACGAAAGGTACCAAATCGAGTTGGGCGTGTTGCAAAACTCGACCATCAAACCCAAACAATACCGGTTTATGGATATGAATACATCGCATCCCTATCTGGCGGTAGCCATCCAGACTAACTCCCTGCGGTGTTACGTGGTGAAGATCGACCTCTCGGACAACTACCCGTACAATATCCCGAAAGTGTTCATCACCAGTCCTAAACCCCTGCTGACCCGCTCGGGCGGCAGTATGCTCTCGCCCAGCCACAGCATGCACACGCTGGCCGGCGAGAATGGTTGTGTGCGGGTATGTCACTACGGCCATGCCGACTGGGCCCCCAACCGCATCACCCTCTACCAGATTATCATCAAGGTGCGCATCTGGCTCGAGATGTACGAGTGCCACCTGAAAACGGGGCGTACCCTCGACGAATTTCTGAAGGGGGCGGCCTATTGAACCTGTTGAAAATGAATTGTAAAACCGATAAAAAAGAGTAATTATGGGACTGTTTGACAAAAAGAAAACCGACGATTGTGTAGATTTGGGCGAAGCTCTGGCGCAGACCAACAGCGGACGCCGCGAAGTGGAACTGGTAATCGGCGACGACGGCGAACTGGAGGCGATGACTCCGGCCGAGGCCGAACGCAGCGGAAAGGAGAAGGTGGGCACGACCATCGGCACGAAACCCTACTATGCCAACTGACCGGGTATGGAACCGATTGTTTATCTCTATCAGAATCATCTGCAGGAGTTCTGGAACAGCGGGCAGGCGCAGTGTTTCGGGGCTGCCTTCGAGTGGAAGGGCGAGCAGGTGTACCACGTCTACCTCAAGTACCCGCAGGTGGCCCCTACGGGTTACTCGATGCCCTGCCTCTTCAGAGTGGTAGACCAGGCGGGGTATGAGCGGGCCGACGACGAGGCGGCTGCCGTCTATCGCGATTTGCCGGCCGAAGCCCGGCGGGTGCCGGTGGTGATTGTGTGCATCCGGGTCGAGGCCGACAACCGGGTGAAGTCGCGTGCCTTTATCGTCGATGGCGAGCAACAGGTCGAGGCTGCCGTGAAGTATGTGCCCCGCCGCAGCGAGCTCTATACCCGCAGCAAAGGGTTGCTCGAGGTGGGGGCTCTGGAGGAGAAGAAGGTGCTGATTGTGGGGCTCGGGAGCGGTGGTGCTCCTATTGCCGTCGAGCTGGCCAAGGCCGGGGTGGGGCATTTCATCCTCATCGACTTCGACCGCATAGAACTGCACAACATTTCGCGCCACATTTGCGGCGTGAACGAGTTGGGGCGTCTCAAGGTCAACGCCGTGAAAGATGCCATCCTGCTGAAGAACCCCTATGCGCAGGTCGAGACCCTGGCCATCGACATCAACCGGCACCTCGACGAGCTCGAGCGGTGTATTGCCGAGAGCGACCTCACCATCGTGGCTACCGACGAGTATGCCAGCCGCTACAACATCAACGCCCGGCTGGTGAAGCTGGGCAAGGTGGGGCTGTTCGGCCGGGCCGTTACCCGGGCCGAAGGGGGCGATATTCTGCGGGTGCGGCCGGGCGGACCCTGTTACGCCTGCCTCACGGGAAATCCCATCTATCACCAGAACGACGAGATTACCGATGTGCGCCGGGCCCGCGAGCTGGGCATCATCCCGGCCTACGTGTCCGACGAAGATGCCAATGCCATGGTGCAGGTGGGGCTGTCGACCGACATCGCTCCCATCAACAACATGATGGTGAAGCTGGCCCTCAACGAACTGTCGAGGGGTATCGAGTGCGGCATCTCGTCGCTGCTCGAGGAGCTCACCTACGACTACTACATCTGGGCCAACCGGCGCGACTACCAGTTTGCCAACTGGGCCCCGTTCAACAACAACCCCAAGCGTCACCTCACCATCCTGCGCTGGTATGGCGTGAAGTTGAAAAAGGATGCTGAGTGTATGGAGTGCAGACAATAGGAATCCATGGGCAAGCATCGCATCATAACCCTGCGCAACGGCACCCGGGTAGACATGTCGACCGGCGAAATCATTTCGCAAGGCCGCCCCGATTACATACACCGTCCCCAACGCACCTTCTGGGAGCGGGTGGGCGACGGGGTGCGCCGGGTATTCAGTTTCCTCTGGTCGGTCGTTGCCTTCATTCTGGCAGCTATTGTCTTCGTCTGGCGGGCCATGGGGTATATCATCATGTTCGGGGGGCTTCTGGGAGTGGTCGTGACATTCATCTCGGCATGGATAAGCGACGGTTTCCTGTCGGCGCTGGTGGTGGGATTCATTGCATTTATCGTGTGGTCGATTGCCGTGGGGATAGCCAGCAAGCTGGGTATGATCGACGGTTAGTCTTGCCGTGCAGAGCAGACGGGTCGGCCGGTGCGGACCGGCCGTTTGCGTATAAAAGAGCGGGTTATGTTTGTCTTTGCGGTGGCTTTGCACTATCTTTGCACGACAAAATTGCAAAAATAGAAAACGTATGCGCCAACCTTCTCACAAACGGCCAGTCCGTCGGTTTTCCGACAAGGATGTCAAGCACTACACCGTCGAGCACGACGACACGTTGCTCAACTACCTGTATACGCTCTTCGGCGACAAGAGCCGCACTACGGTCAAGTCGTATCTGGTCCATCGCCAGGTAGCGGTGAACGATATGCCGGTGACCCAGTTCGACACGCTACTGCATGCCGGCGACGAGTTGAAAATCAACTTCAAGGCCGGGTTTAGCGTGTTCAAGCACAACCGCCTGCGGCTGGTCTATGAAGATGAGTATATCCTGGTCATCGACAAGGGCTACGGCTTGCTGTCGATGTCGACCGAGCGCATCAAGACCGGCACGGCATACAGCATCTTGAGCGACTATGTGAAGTCGCAGAACCCCGAGAACAGACTCTTCATCGTACATCGGCTCGACCGCGACACCTCGGGGCTGATGATGTTTGCCAAGAGCAAAGGCATACAGGAGCAGATGCAGCACAACTGGCACAACATGGTGCTCGAGCGCAAGTATGTGGCTGTGGTCGAGGGTCAGATGGAACAGCCCGAGGGGATGGTGCGGTCGTATCTGGCCGAGAATTCGGCCTATCAGGTCTACTCGACCGACAATCCCGAGGAGGGGCAGTTGGCCATTACCCGCTACAAGGTGTTGAGCAGCAACAAGCATTTCTCGCTGGTAGAGCTCAACTTGGCTACCGGACGCAAGAATCAGATACGTGTGCACATGCACGACCTGGGTCACAGCATTGCCGGCGACCGCAAGTATGGCGCTCACGGCAGCCCGTTGGGTCGGGTGGCTCTGCATGCCTACAAGTTGCGCTTTGCCCACCCGGTTACCCGCAAGGAGATGAATTTCGAGACTCCCATACCGCCCCGTTTCCTCTCGATTACGGCAGGCTCGGGTGCGCCGGATGCCGAAAAGAAATAGTGTCGGCGCGGGTTGAAAAATCGGTAGAGCGGTTGGCTTTTAAACAGTTTCTTATTAACTTTGGCAAAATTTTTCGGGGAGCCCGCTCAAAGAGCTCTTTCGGAATGCGATAGGATAGAAGATAAAATTGGTTCATTATGAATATTTCGTATAACTGGCTGAAAGATTATGTAAACTTCGACCTCACTCCCGAGGAACTTTCGGCTGCTCTTACCTCCATCGGCCTCGAAACCGGCGGCATCGAGGAGGTACAGACGATAAAAGGAGGCCTCAACGGCCTGGTTATCGGCAAAGTGCTCACCTGTGTAGATCACCCCAATTCGGACCACCTGCATATTACGACCGTCGACCTGGGCGAAGCCGAGCCGGCTCAAATCGTGTGCGGCGCCGCCAATGTCGCTGCCGGGCAATATGTGGTAGTGGCCACGCTGGGCACCGTGTTGTATAGCGGCGACGAGAGCTTTACCATCAAGAAATCGAAAATCCGCGGCGTGGAGTCGTTCGGCATGATTTGTGCCGAAGACGAAATCGGTATCGGCACTTCGCACGATGGCATCATCGTGCTGCCCGAGCCGGTGAAACCCGGTACGCCCGCCAAAGAGTATTACAATATCAAGAGCGACTACATTCTCGAAGTCGACATTACCCCCAACCGCATCGATGCTGCATCGCACTACGGCGTGGCTCGTGACTTGGCAGCCTATCTGACCCAGCACGGACACGATGGCGGCCTGCATCGTCCGTCGGTAGAGGGCTTTGCCATCGATCGCAAGGATGGCGGCATCGCTGTCGAGGTGGAGAATCACGAGGCCTGTATCCGATACAGCGGCGTGACGGTGCGCAACGTGAAGGTGGCGGAGAGCCCCGACTGGTTGAAGCAACGTCTGTCGGCTATCGGGTTGCGACCCATCAACAACGTGGTCGATATTACCAACTACCTGCTGCACGGCACGGGGCAACCGCTCCACTGCTTCGACCTGAACCGCATCGCCGGCGGCAAGGTGATTGTGAAACCGGCCAAGGAGGGCGACAAGTTCGTTACGCTCGATGAGGTGGAACGCACGTTGACAGACCGTGACCTGATGATATGCAACACCGAGGAGCCTATGTGTATTGCCGGCGTATTCGGTGGTTTGAAGTCGGGCGTGACCGACGAGACGACCGATGTATTCCTCGAATCGGCCTGCTTCAACCCCACGTGGGTGCGCAAGACGGCCCGTCGTCAAGGACTGAATACCGATTCGTCGTTCCGCTTCGAGCGGGGCGTCGATCCCAACGATACCCTTTATGCCCTCAAACGGGCTGCCATGCTGGTGAAAGAGTTGGCTGGTGGCGAAATCTGCGGCGACATCGTCGACATCTATCCGTCGCCCGTAGCGCCTTTCCCCGTGACATTGACTTATGAAAAGATAGATACCCTTATCGGCAAGCACATCCCTGCCGAAACGGTGAAGAGCATCCTGCACAGCCTCGAAATCGAGATTGTGAGCGAGAATGAGCGCGAGCTCTCCCTGCGGGTGCCCACCTATCGGGTGGATGTACAGCGCGATGTCGACGTAATCGAAGACCTGCTGCGTATCTACGGATACAACCAGGTGGAGATTTCGGACCGCGTACACTCGAGCCTCTCCTACAAGACTCCGGTCGATGAGGCCCACCAGTTGCTGAATCTGGTTTCGGAGCAGTTGACCGGCTGCGGGTTCAACGAGATTATGAACAACTCGCTCACCTGTGGTGCCTACTACGACGACCTGCAATGCTGGCCCCGTGCTCACTGCGTGACGCTGCTCAACCCGCTGAGCAACGACCTGAACGTGATGCGTCAAACCCTGCTGTTCGGCGGCTTGGAGAGCATTTCGCACAACATCAACCGTCGTCGGGCCAATCTGCGGTTCTACGAGAACGGCAACTGCTACTACTTCAACCCCGAGGCACACAACGGCGAGAAGATTCTCTCGGGTTACAGCGAGGAGAAACATTTTGCCTTGTGGCTCACTGGAAACCGGGTGGAAGGCAGTTGGGCTCACCCCGATGAGAAGTCGACCGTGTATGAGATGAAGGCTTACGTCGAGAATATCTTTGCCCGCTTGGGCATTGCCGGCGACATCGTGGCCGTGCAGACGAGCGACGAGGTCCACTCGGCAGCCCTCACCTACAGCAACCGCGGCGGCAAACTGCTCGGCAAGATGGGTCTCGTATCGCACAAGATACTGAAGCGGTTCGACATCGATGCCGATGTGGCCTTTGCCGAACTGAACTGGGATGCCCTGATGAAGATGGCCGCCAAACACGCCGTACTCTTCAGCGACCTGCCCAAGTTCCAGGCCGTGAAGCGCGACCTGGCTCTGCTGGTAGACAACTCGGTGGCCTTTGCCGACATCGAGAAGGTGGCTCGCGAGAGCGAACGCAAACTGCTCAAGGAGGTTTACCTCTTCGACGTGTACGAGGGTAAGAATCTGCCCGAGGGCAAGAAGTCGTATGCCGTTACCTTCATGTTGCAAGACGAGAACAAGACCCTCAACGACAAGCAGATTGACGCTATCATGCACAAGATAGTCTCCAATCTGCAACAGAAGTTGGAGGCACAGTTGAGATGATTCAATACTAATAAAAAATAAAAGTAAAAGATAAAATTATCCTATGGGAAGAGCTTTTGAATATCGTAAAGCCAGAAAATTGAAGCGTTGGGGCAACATGGCCCGTACGTTCACGAAGATTGGTAAGGAAATCTCTATTGCCGTAAAAGCCGGCGGTCCCGATCCCGATGCCAACCCCCGTCTGCGCGTGCTGATGCAGAATGCCAAAGCCGCCAACATGCCCAAAGAGAATGTAGAACGGGCTATCAAGAAAGCATCGTCGAAAGATGCCGGTGATTATAAAGAGGTCGTTTACGAAGGATACGGGCCTTTCGGTATCGCCATCGTTGTAGAAACCGCTACCGACAACACCACCCGTACCGTAGCCAACGTGCGCAGCTACTTCAACAAGGCCGGCGGTTCGCTGGGCACGACGGGTAGCCTTTCGTTCCTCTTTGACCACAAGTGTGTGTTCCACATCAAACCCAAAGAGGGTGTGTCGCTCGAAGACCTCGAACTCGAAATGATCGACTACGGCGTAGACGAGCTGGAGGCCGACGACGAGGAAATCGTACTCTACGGCGAGTTCTCGGAGAACAACAACATCCAGCACCACCTCGAGGAGGCCGGCTATGAGATTATCAGCGCCGAATTTGAGCGTATTCCCAACGACGTGAAGGAGGTGACTCCCGAACAACGAGCCTCGATCGAGAAGCTTATCGAGCGTTTCGAAGAGGATGAGGATGTGCAGAACGTATTCCACAACATGAAGGAAGAGGACGACGAGGAAGAGTAAAATCTGTACAAGAGTCGTAAACCGATAAACAAAAAGGGAGAGCCCGCACGATGGTGTCGAGTTCTCCCTTTTGTCTTATCCGGGATGAGGCAGCCGGGGCTGGAGGTGGTTACTCCTCGGGGCTGTCGTCGTATTCGTCGATTTCGCAGTCGTCGTCCTGTCCCTTCAACTCACACATCTCGCGGTATTCGTTCCACTCGGGATCTTTCTCGGTATAGATGGTGATAGGCAGGGTCTCGAAGGGGGCGAGAGCTTCGTTGAGGGTGCGGCCGAAAGCGGGGATGTTGCGGGTGTAGAACACCCAGGTACGCTCGCCGTCGCCCGTATAGATGCCGGTGAAGATAGCCAGTTTGTCCTTCTCCATGGCCCGTTTCAGAGCGGTTTGTGCCTCCTCCATGAGTTCGCTGGTCTTTTCGGTGGGCATGCCTTTGCTGTCGGGCTCGTATTTCCAGGTGATTTCGACCCGCTCCTTGAACTTGCCCGATTGAATGAACGGCTCGATTTCGGTACGGCCCGAAACGATAATCATGTGGTCGTTGTTTTCGGCTTCGGTAAGGGCCGAGAACCATACATCTCCTAATTTCATACGCTGGAATTTTTGTCGGTTATGGTTACAAATGTAATTATAAAAGTGAGAATGGAGAAATTTATTGTCGGTTTGTGGGGGAGAAGTGCGAGAATATTTGCGGGGGAATGATTTTTTTCGTTTGTCTCTGTTCGTGTCATTTAATATCTTTGTCAAATAATTGTGTATCGTTGTATCGTGTAGTCCCATGAACCGTCTCTTGCGTTGTTTATGTCTTACTCTTTTACTCTTTATAACGATGTCGTGCGATACCGTTTGGGAAGAGAAGGCGACAGGTAAGTTGGAAGTTCCCGATAAGGCTCTGTTTATCGGGAATTCTTTGCTGTTGGGTAATGGTACTTTTGGCATGAATGCGACTTGTGAGGATTGCGATTATCACGCTATCCTGCAGAAGCGGTTTCTGGAAAAGAATCCGGCGTATACCGACATACGGTTGTCGGGGACGGGGTTCGAGGCTTGCGAGAATGAGAAGCAGCAGAGGGCCTGGTTGGAAAACATGTTGCAGCCCCGGTTGAGCGACGATTTGGATCTGGTGGTCGTGCAGATTGGCGAGAATGTAAACACACAGAGCAAGCGAGCTGCTTTTGTGCAAGGGGCCAGAGCGCTTGTCAGGACCATAAGAAGCGGAGCACCTCGGGCCCGTATCGTGTGGATGTATGGCTGGTACGCTTCGAATCAGGTTACGACGGCGATAAAGGATGCCTGTCGGCCTCACGATGTGGCGCTTATTACGATAAACGATATTCGCTCTGCTGCCAACAGCAGCTCGATAGGGACTGTCGTGACCCGTACGGAGCCGACGTCTCAGACTTTGAAATATACCCGTTATGCCGTGCTGCCGGACAATCGTTTGCAAATCGATTTCACGATTGGCGGGCGAGCGTACCAGGCAACCGTGCAGGTGACGGGATATAGCGATAATGTCGAAGCAAAGACCCTGACCTGGCAGGGATACGAAACGATTACTACCGATGAGGGTGTGGCTTCTCACCCCGGTGACAGGGGCTTTGAGCAGATTGCCCGGCGGTTTTTCGAGGTGCTGCGGATAGATTGAGAATAATTGATAGATAATAATTATTGGATATAACGATGATGGCTGTATTGATTGGTATATTGGCGACGCTGGTTGTAGCTGCCGTGGTGTTTTGGTTTCTGTACAACTCGCGACGCAAGGGTTGGCAGGAGACTTTGAGTGAGAGAGCCCGCGAAGCGGAGGAGTTGAGGGTGCGCAACGGTGTGCTCGAGGCGCAGGTGAACAGTTGCACGGCTCGGTTGGCCGAGTTGCAGGCACAGCTCGACGTGGCCAGTCGGGAGCGGGAGCAACTGAATCGCGAGAAGGGCGACTTGCAGGCACGCAACCAGGTGCTCGTCGAGAATATGGAGGTGCAGAAGCAGGAGGTGCAGCGGGTGCGCCAGGAGATGAACAACGAGTTCAAGGTGCTGGCCAACGAGATTCTGCAAGAGAAATCGAAGAGCTTCTCGGAGTTGAACCGGGAGCGGTTGGCCGAGGTGCTCAACCCGCTGAAGGAGCGGCTCGAGGGTTTCAAGAAGACGGTCGAGGAGACCTACAGCAGCGAGGCTCGCGAGCGGTTTTCTCTGAAGGAGCAGATCAAGGAGCTGGTGCAGCGTAGCGAGACCATAGGTGTAGAGGCCAAGCAACTGACCCAGGCGTTGCGGGGCGACTCGAAGATTCAGGGCGACTGGGGCGAGATGATATTGGAGAGTATTCTCGAAAAGTCGGGGTTGGAGAAGGACCGCGAGTATTTCATTCAGGAGACGTTGCGCGACGACGAGGGTCACACGATACAGAGTGCCGAGGGCCGCAAGATGCGTCCCGACGTAATTATCCGTTACCCCGGCGGCGACAACCGCCAGATGGTCATCGACTCGAAGGTGTCGCTCACGGCCTATGTCAATTATGTGAATGCCGAGACGCCCGAAGAGGCTGCCGCCGCGCTGAAGCAGCATCTGGCTTCGGTCAAGAAACATATCGACGAACTGTCGAACAAGAGTTATCAGGACTACGTGGGCAAGGGCGATCATGTGATGATGTTCGTGCCCAACGAGGCAGCCTACCTGGCTGCCATGCAGGCCGACCATTCGTTGTGGCAGTATGCCTATGACCGGCGGGTATTGCTGTTGAGCCCGACCAACCTGATTGCGGCTTTGAAGCTGGTGGCCGACTTGTGGCAGCGCGACAAGCAGACGCGTCACGCCATCGATATAGCCGAGGAGGCGGGCAAACTGTACGACAAGTTTGTGGGCTTCATCGACGACATGGAGAAGATTGGCAAGGCGTTGGGAACGGCCAACACCACCTATGGCGAGGCGATGAAGAAGTTGAAGAACGGTACGGGCAACCTGATAGGCCGTGTGGAGAAACTCAAGGGCATGGGCGTGAAGGCCAAGAAGAACCTGCCGGCCACGACCGGCGACGACGAGTCGGCCGATTAGCGGTGGCTTGCGACCACCCCCTGTTTGAGGGGGATAATAATCATTTGTGATTCGATTGGAATCGTGGCGGGGTGGTAACCGGGAGTGACGGTTATCGGTGGGCCGCTGCGCGTTTCTCTTTCAGGTAGAGCTGGTAGCTGTTGATGCTGTTTTGCCAGATGATGTACGAGGCTGGACCTATCGAGGTGATGGGCGAGAGGTAAGTCAGAGCCATCCAGATGGCCAGCACCGTATTCTTCTGACCCAGACCCTGGGCTCCCGATATTTTGTCGCCATATTTCCCGCCGATTTTACGACCCAGATAGAACTGCCCTACACAGGCCACGAGCGAAAGCAGCGCGATGGCAATTTCGAAAGGTACCGATTCCCAACCTTGTTCGATGATAAAGGTGACCGCTTTGCCCACTACGAGGAAAAGCGATACGGCCCACATGTAGAACGAGAGGGCCTGCCGGTTCTTCAACTCGTTGTGTATGCGGGGGAAGAATCGTTGCAGTACGAGGGCGATGACCAGAGGCAAGATGAGCAGCGGCAGTACCTTGCTGCAGATGATGAGGAAGGAGTCGACAAACGAGATGTCGGCATGTACACCCATGAAGGCAAAGATGAGAGGCGAGAGCAATGCCACGGCCAGGTTGCTGACCAGACTGTAGGAGACCAGCGTGGATACGCTGCCGCCCAGCATGCCGGTGATGACGGGGGCCGCCGTCGCCGTAGGGCAGAAGAGGCAGATGAAGGTACCTTCGGCAATGATGGGGTCCCAGAAGTAGAGAGCTCCGAAGACTATAAGCCCGCCGATAATCTGTATGGAGAGTAGCCCCCAGTGCAGGGGTTTGATGCTCAGCTCTTTGATGGAGATTTTGCAATAGGTGACCAGCAGCATGGCAAAGATGAGGCAGGGTGCCAGCAGGGTGGCCCAGTAGGCAATGGCCCGGGGGAACAGATAGCCGGCTACACTCCCGGCAATCATGGCCGTGGGCAGCATATAAGTCTTTGCTTTGGGTGACATGGACAATACCTCTTTTGGGAAATTTTTGCAAAGTAATGCCAAACCGGCGATAAACGCAATGTTTTTGTTTGAAAAGAGTTTAAAGCCAGATTGATAAAAAGGGGGCATGGGGTAGGTATTCTTGTGAATATGGTGTAAATTTACCCCAACGGTACATTAGACCCAATCTAAAATATAGTGTAGTTATGCGAAAAATCATGTGGTGGGCCCTCGTGTGGGGCTCGATGGGGCTGGCGCAGTCGGCCGAGTATGCCTATGTGCCCCTGGTACGCGACGGTGCCGAGTGGGGCTATTCTCAAGAACTCTTTGGCAAGAGCTATTACCGCAATCTCATTCAGGGCGACACCGTGGTGAACGGCGAGTCGTACAAGCGGTTTTATACCTTCCAGGGCTGTGAACCTACGGCCGACGAGAACCTGGCCTTTGTGCGCGAGGCCGACAAGAAGGTTTACATCACTTTTAACCAGGAGCTGATGCCGGTCGAGAATCTGTATAGCCACGAGTTTCTGATTTACGACTTCGGGGTCAAGGTGGGCGAGGCGGTGGCTCACTTCGACTGGATGACCCAAACTCAGGTAAACTCTACCATCAGCCGGATTGATACCATCGAGGTGGGCAATACCTTGCGGCAACGCTTTTGGGCCGATGGCTCGGTGCTGTGGATCGAGGGGCTGGGTGTGGAAGAGGGCGACTGGTTGCGACCGGGTTGCTCGGGCGAAACGAGTGGTTTCGACACGCACGACCGGCTGGTCTATGCCCAGGCTCCCGACGGTACGGTAGAGTATGCCACGGCCGATGCTGCCAACGACCCCTGTTACAGCGGAGTGGACGAAATCGATAACGATAGTTGGCGCATGGCCCGCCAGGGCGACCGGCTCGAGATTACCTGTGCCGAGGGTGAGTTCGAGGTGGTCGAGTTGCTCGACCTTTCGGGACGTGTGCTCTGGTGCGACTATCTCTCGGGCGAGACGCAGGTGTCGATACCGGTGAGCGACTATCCATCGGGCATCTATATCGTGGCTCTTTCGTCGCACGACCGACGGGTAGCTCGTCGCGTGGCGTTGTGACAGCAGACCCGGTATGACGGTAAAAGCACGAAGAGCCGCAGCGACGCTGCGGCTCTTCGTGTATTCATACTACATACTATATATTATATAGGAGAGTCGGGAGAAATTATTCTACCTCTTTGGCCAGGTAGATGAGGGTGGGGAAGTGGTCGCTGTAACCGTTCAGGTAGGCACCGGCGGCGTGGGTGCGCAGAGGATACCCTTTGTATTTGCCCTCTTTCTGTTTGAGGAAGTCGCGGTTGAAGACCTCGGAGCGGATATACTTCAGGGTCGAGCGGTCTTTCCCTACCAGATTGGACGAGATGATAATCTGGTCGAAGAGGTTCCAGGCACCGTTGTAGGCCAGTGTGCCGATACCGCGGTCGTACATCTCCCACATGGTGTTGAAGAATCCGCCGGGTTTCACCTCCTGTTGTTTCTTCTTGGCGCCCAGTACCACCTTGCAGCTGTTGTTGGTGGGGTCGTCGTTGAGGTCGCCCATGATGATGACCTTCGAATCGGGGTCGGCAGCCAGCAGCGAGTCGGCCAGATGTTTGGTGAGAGCGGCAGCGGCCTCGCGTTTGGGGCTCGACTGTTTTTCACCGCCCAGGCGAGAGGGCCAGTGGTTTACGATGAAGTGCACGCGCTCACCGGCCAAGCGGCCCGATACCACCAGTTGGTCGCGGGTGAGGAGGTTGGGGAACTCTTGGGAGTGGAGTCGGGCACTGCTGCTCGACTCGACCGTAAACTGGTCTTTGTCGTAGATGAGGCCCACGTCGATACCCCGGGCATCGGGCGAATCGTAGTGCACGATACCATAGTTGCGTTGAGCCAGCTTGCCGGTGTGGATGAGGTCTTCGAGCACCTGTTGATTCTCCACTTCGGAAACACCGATTACGGCCGGGCCGTTTTTCAGCTTGAAGGGGCTGGTGTTGTCGGTGGCAAAGTTGCTGATGGCAAAAGCGAGGTTGTTCAGTTTGTTGCGGTATTTCAATCCGCCCCAGCGGTAAGAGCCCGAAGGGGTAAACTCCTCGTCGTTTGTGGCGGGGTCGTTGATGGTGTCGAACAGGTTTTCGAGGTTGTAGAAGGCTACGGCGTATATGGCAAAGTGTTTCTTTGGCGTTTGAGCTTGTGAAACAGTCGAGCCCAATAACAATACGGCAAGTAGCAACAGTCCTATTTTTTTCATAGCGTGTGTGAAATTTTTTTGTTTTTGAAATTTTCAATTTTGGATTAAATGGGCTGCAAGATAGTTCAATTTGGGAAATATGCGAAATTTTTGGGGATAAATCTCTGCTACAAATGAGAAGAAACCAGGATACCGGGAGGCGGAAATCTGTTGTGCGTGATTTTTAAATATTTGAAATATAAATTGTTATAGGCCCACTAAAGGTGCCGGGGCGAAACGTAACAAACTGTGAGCCGAAGAGAATGCATAAGATTCCGTTTTGTGCATAGAGTTGCAGGTTCCTGGCAGAGTGATAGATTAAGGGTTTGAAATTTAATCGATTTGGCCTTCGAACTTTCCATTTGTACACAAAACGAGGGGGCTAAGGGATTACAATTTAACACGATTGTAATGAAATATTCCTTTCGTAGATGTTTGTATAATGAAAAATAATCTTTTAATTTGCAAATTCCTTTCCTCCTCATTTTTTCAGCGGGGACGGGGCGATGACTGAAGTGTGGAAATACAGATAACACAATATATAATTAAACCTTTTGATGTAATGAATCGTAAACAATGGTTATTGATGGCATTGCTTCTTCTGGTACCTGCCCTGGTGCAGGCCGCGACGGTGAGAGGCGTTGTCGTTGACTATGAAACAAACAAACCTATTGCGAATGTGAAAGTGACGATACGGAAATCGTCGGCAATTACAGATCTGGATGGTAAATATGAGTTGAAGCGAGTGCGTGAAGGAGCCGTTTCGGTTGTCTTTACAGCTGCGGACTACAAGGTTCATTCGGTCGATTATGTAGTGGAGCAGGGAGACAATACCCTGAACATGACGCTCGACGAAAAGCGTGCCGACGAGTCGCTCAACCAACAGGCCCTCGAGGATAATATCTTTGAACTCGACGAGTCGATGTTCGACGAAGAGGGCAGCGCTGCTTCCCAATCGGCTTCGTATCTGTCGGGTGCAGCCGACGATGTCTATCTGCAGGCTGCCAGCTACTCCTACAGCCCCATGCGCTTCAATGTGCGCGGTTACGAGCAACGGGAGTCGTCGACCTATATCAACGGGGTTAATTTCAACGACCTGGAGCGTGGTCGTTTCAACTACTCGAGTCTGGGTGGCTTGAACAACGCCATGCGTAACAAGGATGCTGTGAACGGTCTCGAGATGCCGGGCTATGCCTTCGGTTCGCTGGGTGGAACGACCAACATCAACACCCGCGCCACCAGCTATGCCGCCGGTACCAACGTGAACGCCGCCTATACCAACCGTGCTTACAAACTGCGCGGACAGGCCATCCACTCGACCGGTATCATGGATAACGGCTGGGCCTTCACCGGGTCGGTCGTTTACCGCTGGGCCGACGAGGGTCGCACCGAGGGTACGTTCTACAACTCGTTCGGTTACTTCCTTGCTGCCGAAAAGGTGCTCGACAATCATCGGTTTGCCTTTACAACCTTCGGTGCTCCTACCAAACGGGCTCAATCGGCTGCCGTATCGCAAGAGGTCTATGACTACCGCGGTATCTATTACAACCCCTACTGGGGCTATCAGAACGGCGAGAAACGCAACTCGCGTATCGTACACAGCTACGACCCCACCGCTATCTTCAACTGGGATTGGAAAATCGACGACCGCAGCAACCTGGCTGCCGGCTTGGGTTTCCACTACAGTATGTACAGCAACTCGGCCATTTCGTTCTACAATGCGCCCGACCCCCGTCCCGACTACTACCGCAACCTGCCCAGCTGGCAATACTATCAGTTGGGTGTAAACGGTCCCGACGATGTATATAACGCCTACTATGGCGAGGTAAACAAAGACCTGGCCAACCAACTGGCCGACCTGTGGCGTGCCGGTGATCCCGACATTACGCAAATCAACTGGGATGCCATGTACAGCGCCAACTACACCAACAACGTGGTGAACCCCAACGGTAGCGCCAAGTACATTTTGGAACGTCGTCACAACGACTTGATGGAGATTCCCTTGAATTTCCTCTATACCAACCAGCTGAACAGCAAGCTGAAACTTACTGCCGGCGTTGAGGCCAAGTATGCCAAGGGCATGCACTACAAGACCATCGACGACCTGCTGGGCGGTAACCAGTGGATAGACATCGACCAGTTTGCCGAGCGCGACTTTACCGACAACCTCACCATCATACAAAACGATGTGGACAACCCCAACAAGGCTGTGCGCAAGGGCGACGTATTCGGTTACAACTACAACATGCACGTCATCAAGGCTTCGGTATTTGCCCAGAACGACTGGAAGTTACCGCTCTTCGACATCTACTATGCCGCACGGTTGTCCTACACCTCGTTCCAACGCGAAGGTTTGATGCGTAACGGTCGTGCCGAGGTTATCGGTGCCCAGTCGAAAGGTTTCGGCAAACAGCTCTATTTTGTAGATCCCAGTATCAAGGCCGGTATCGTGTATAAGATCGACGGTCACAACCGCTTGTCGTTCAACGCTCTGGCCGAGTCGCGTGCCCCGCTGGCCGGCTATGCCTATGTGGCTCCCCGTGTGAAGGATACGCAGATACGGGGTCTGAAGTCGGAGAAGGTATTCTCGGGCGACCTCACCTATCAACTGAATACGTCGGTGGTAAAAGGTCGTGTAACGGCATTCTTCACCGAGTTCCGCGATGGAGTGGAGAGCTCGGGTTACTACCACGACGAGTTCCGTACCTATGTGAACCACACCCTCTCGGGCGTGAACAAACGTCACATGGGTGTCGAGGCCGGTGTGAGCGTGAAACTCAACAACAGCTTCACCGTGTCGGCTGCCGGTACCTATGCCAGCTACAAATACACCAACAACTGCTGGGGTACGATGAGCGCCGAGAACGGCATGAACCTCTTCACCGAGCAGTTGCCCGTGATTGTCGACGGCCGTGCTCCCTCGACCGACTACACCGAGCGGGTATACACCGAGGGTCTGCATGTGAGCAACGGTCCGCAACTGGCCGCCAGCATCACCATCGACTACTTCCACCCCAAGATGTGGTTTGCCGATGTGACTCTCTCGTACTTCGACAACAACTACCTCGACTTCTCGCCCTCGCGTTTCACCCACATGAACATGTATGGCGGCAAATACCCCAACGAGGTAGGTCTGGAGCAATATTACAACGGTTACCGCATCATCGGTATCGACAAGAACGGACAGACTTCGATGGTATGGGGATTCGACCAGAACACGGGCAAACCGGTGCTGCTGCAAAACGTATCGGGTGGCGACGGTTCGGACATCGTGAAGCTCTACAACCAGAAAGAGATGATCGGTTCGCAAGAGAAACTCAAAGGCGGGTTCATGCTCGATGCCTCGATCGGTAAACTCATCTACCTGAACAACCGCAAGCAACAGCTCAACATCAACTTGAGCCTGAACAATATCCTCAACAACACCGGCATGATAACCGGCGGTTATCAACAGGGCCGTGTAAGCCGCGACAACAAGAGCGTGACCAAGGATATTCAGTCGGTCGACAAGTTCCCCAACAAATACTATTACGCCTGGGGCTTCAACATGTTCCTCAACGTAGGTTTCAAATTTTAATCAACCCATACAAGAGATATAGATATGAAACAACTGAAATATATCGGAGCCGTACTGCTCGCCCTGACGATGTTTACGGCGTGTGAAAAAGAGTTCGATGCCATACCCGAGGAGATTGCCACCGTGCCCGAGGGCAGCGCCGAGGCTTGGGCTCAGACGGTGACCATCAAAGACCTTATCGAGAACTTCGATACGAAAGAGGGGCTGTTTACAATCGACACGATCGATTCGCCCAACGACATCGTGGTGCGCGGCCGCATCATCACCGACGACCGTGCCGGCAACGTGTATAAATACTTTGTGATTCAGAGCCTCGAGGACGACCACACCTGTCTGAAGGTGTCGGTCGATGCCGGCAGCCTGTCGGGTATGCTCCCCATCGGTCAGGTGGTAGCCATCCGCTGCAACGGCCTGGTATTGGGCCGCTATGCCGGTGCTCCCCAACTGGGTGTGCGCGGATACCGCAACGACAACAAGATACGCGAAGAGCCGGGTCGTATTCCCTACACGCTGGCTATGAAACATATCCAGAAAATCGGCAACCCCGACCCCTCGAAAATCGTAATCGAGGAGATGACCCTGAAACAGATTACCGAACTGGATAAGTATGGCTACTTCAAGATTGTAAAAATCAAGAATGCCTACTTTACCGGCTACGATTCGGACGGCAAGAAACTGAACGACGTGGTATATCCTTTCCCCACCGACGGACAGGGTGTGACGACGGCTTTGGCCAAATATGGTCAGAACCCCACCTTTGCACCGGCTACCTACGACAGCAGCAAGAAGTACAACATCGGTTTCCCCCGCTCGCGCGAGATTGCCGACGATAGCGGCAACACCACGAGCGTAAGCATCTCGACCAGCGAGTATGCCCGCTTTGCCGACCGTCGTCTCCCGGTATTCGGTTCGGATAACCGCGGCGACATCACGGCCATCGTAGGTTGGTTCCAAGACAATGCAGCCTATGCCGGTTCGTGGCAGTTGACCATCCGCTCGCTCGACAACCCCTTTGCCGACCTCGAGGGCTTTGAATTTCCCGAATAATCAATATGATACTATGATACAATAACCTCAAATAATTTAAATATGAAAAAAATGAGAAAATTTGCATGGATTTTTATGGCAGCTATGACGGTTGCCGGATTTTCCGCTTGTTCGAACAGCGATGACGATGTACTCCCCGGCTTGGGTGGAGGCGGTAATGGTGGTGGACCTACTACGACTCCCTCTGTCGTAATTACCGATACCATCTATCAGTTCAACAACATCGAGGCAGACTATACTCCCATCAACGAGCTCTGCCCGGGTTGGACGCACGAGATTGTTTCGCCGGTTGACGACGACCGTACCTGGCAAAGCAAGACCTTTAATAACAGCACGGCAGGTGTAACCGAGAAATACATCCAGGCTACGGCTCACGACAAAAGCGACAAGAATGCCGGCAAGACCTACGAGTTGTGGATGATCTCGCCTGCCTTGAATGTGAAAGATGCTGCCAACAAAGTATTCTCGTTCTATAGCGAGGGCGCTTACTGGCAAAGCACTTCGTCGCTCGAGGTATATGTACTGAACGAGCCCAAATCGACCGCTTCGAGCAAAGAGAAACTGAATGTAACTTTGGCTACTTCGACCAACCCCGGCGGTAACTTCAAAGGCTGGGTGGCTTCGGGTGATATCAGCCTCGAAGGCAAAGGTGACCTCGTTTACATCGGTTTCCGTTATGTAGCACAAGGCGGTAACAGCAATTCGACGACTTACTGCATCGACGACTTCGCCTTCGGTCGCGCTCAGGTTGAGCACTTTATGGGTGAAGGTGGTGGCGAAGAGCCCGAGCCTACTCCCGATGTAGACTGGTCGAAAGCCATCAGTGTAGCTGAGGCTCTCACTCAGGCCGACAACTCGACTTTTGCCGTGAAAGGCCACATTGTAGGTTGCATCAAGAACAGCCCCTCGAAGACTTTCTACGAATCGTTTGCCGAGGCTCAGGCTGCCGGTGACATCGAATGGGCCGGTGCTGCTGCCTTCACGGGTTACAGCCAGGTATTTATTGCCGACGATGCTGCCGAAACCGACGGTACGAAATGTATCTTGGTAAAACTGAACGATACCGATGCTGCCAAGGCTTTGAGAAACGAGGCTAAACTGGAAGGAAACCCCGATCGTATCGGTATGACTATCTATGTTCAAGGTTTGAAGAAAGCCAACTACGGTCTGCCCGGTGTTCGTGAAATCACGGCTTACAAAGTGGGCGAATAATCGATTGCTTATAAAACCTATTGAAGGGAGAGCTGCCGTAAGGTAGCCCTCCCTTCGTTTGTTATGCGAGTGCGGGTTGTGTTGTTTTATCTGAAAATGGAGAATAATTTTGGCTCGGGATACAGCAGTTTTGCCAAAAAATTAGCAACTTTGAGGTAGGATTCTTTAGGAAAGAGATTACAAGGATATATCATGAATAAGATTGTAGCGAAAGAACACTTTTCGGAAAAAGTGGTAAAACTGGTGGTAGAGGCTCCCCTCATTGCCCGGGCCCGCAAGGCCGGTCACTTTGTGATTGTGCGGGTAGGCGAGAAGGGCGAACGCATTCCGCTCACCATTGCCTCGGCCGATGTCGAGGCCGGCACCATCACGTTGGTGGTACAAGCTGTGGGTAAGTCGTCGGCCAAGCTGTGTGCCCTCAATCCCGGCGACTATATTACCGATGTGGTAGGCCCGTTGGGCAAGGCGACGCATATCGAGCGTTTCGGCACCGTGGTGTGCTGCGGCGGCGGTGTGGGCTGTGCCCCGCTGTTGCCTATCGTCGAGGCCATGAAGGCAGCCGGCAACCGGGTGATTACCGTGCTGGCTGCCCGTACCAAAGAGCTGATTATTCTCGAGGAGCAGATGCGCAAATACTCCGACGAGGTGATTATCATGACCGATGATGGTTCGTATGGTCAGAAGGGTCTGGTGACCCAGGGTGTCGAGGAGGTAATCAAGCGCGAGAAGGTGGACCTGTGTGTGACCATCGGGCCGGCCGTGATGATGAAGTTTGTCTCGTTGCTTACCCAGAAATACAATATTCCTACGGTGGCCTCGCTCAATACCATCATGGTCGACGGTACCGGCATGTGCGGTGCCTGCCGTATCACGGTGGGGGGAAAGACCCGTTTCGTCTGCATCGACGGGCCGGAGTTCGATGCCCATCAGGTCAATTTCGACGAGCTGCTCATGCGGTTGTCGTCGTATAAAGATGTGGAATAAAAGAGAGGAGGGATGTTAAGCGTATGAATAAAGAAGAGTTAGCGGCACAACGTGCCGAACAGTGGAGGGAGAACCTCCGCAAAAGCAAGAAAGCCAAGGAGCGTACCGATATTCCGCGGGTGAAAATGACCGAGCTCGACCCGGCCTACCGTGTAACCAACCGCGAAGAGGTGAATCGGGGCCTCACGCCCGAACAGGCCGTGCTGGAGGCTACCCGTTGTCTCGACTGTGTGGAGCCCCTCTGCATGACGGGGTGCCCGGTGGGTATCAATATACCGAAGTTTATTAAGAATATAGAGCGGGGCGACTTTCTGTCGGCGGCCCGCACGCTGAAAGAGACGAGTGCCCTGCCGGCCGTGTGCGGCCGTGTGTGCCCTCAGGAGCGTCAGTGCGAATCGAAGTGCTTCTATCTGCAGAAGTTGAAGAAGGAGCCGATAGCCATCGGTTATCTGGAGCGCTTTGCGGCCGATTATGAGCAGGCCTCGGGCGAGGTGGCTCTGCCCGAGATGGAGCCCGACAACGGCATCAAGATTGCCGTGGTAGGTTCGGGTCCCTGCGGGTTGTCGTTTGCCGGCGATATGGCCAAGCGGGGCTATCGGGTGACAGTATTCGAGGCGTTGCACGAGATTGGCGGGGTGTTGAAATACGGTATCCCCGAGTTTCGGTTGCCCAACCGCATCGTCGATGTCGAGATCGATAGTCTGCGTCGCATGGGCGTGGAGTTTGTGACCGACTGCATCGTGGGCAAAACCCTCTCGTATGACGACCTGCACGAGATGGGATTCAAGGGCATCCTGGTGGCCAGTGGTGCCGGACTGCCCCGGTTCATGAATATCCCCGGCGAGAATCTCAACGGGGTGATGTCGAGCAACGAATACCTCACGCGGGTGAATCTGATGGATGCTGCCAACCCCGAGAGCGATACGCCGGTATACAAGGGGCATCGGGTAGCTGTGATAGGCGGTGGCAACACGGCCATGGACTCGGTGCGTACGGCCCGCCGCCTGGGTGCCGACCGGGCGATGATTGTCTATCGCCGCTCCGAAGCCGAGATGCCGGCCCGTCAGGAAGAGGTGCACCATGCCAAGCAGGAGGGGGTAGAGTTCCTCACGCTGCACAACCCCATCGAGTATATAGGCGACGAGCGGGGACGCGTGCGCCAGATGAAGCTCCAGAAGATGGAGCTGGGCGAACCCGATGCGTCGGGGCGCCGTTCGCCGGTACCTGTTCCCGGTGCTATCGAGACGATCGATGTCGACGAGGTGATTGTAAGTGTAGGTGTATCGCCCAACCCGTTGGTGCCCAATGCTATCGATGGCCTCGAGGTGACGCCCAAGGGTACGATAGTGGTCAATGCCGACACGTTGCAATCGTCGATTCCCGATATATATGCCGGAGGCGATATTGTGCGGGGCGGGGCTACCGTGATTCTGGCCATGGGCGATGGCCGCAGGGCTGCCGCTGCCATGCACGAGGCTTTGCAGAAACAACAAGGGGCATAAGCCCTTGACGGTATAAAAAGAGAAACGGGGAGATGTCGTTGTCGGCATCTCCCCGTTTCTTTATCGGTTCAGTAGGTGTTTTCTTAGTTGGCTTCCCAGCCCAGTGCGCTGGCACCCAATACGGCAGCATCGCTCTCTTTCAGTTCGGAAAGAACGATTTTGACTTTGCCTTTGTAGATGGGAAGCAAGTTGCGCTCCATGGCTTCGCGGATAGGACGCATGATGAGTTCGCCCGATTTGGCCAGACCACCGAAGAGCACAATCATACGGGGACTCGAGAAGGCTACGAAATCGGCAAAAGCCTCGCCCAGAATCTTACCCGTGTACTCGAAAATCTCTTGCGAGAGTTTGTCGCCCGATACGGCAGCGTCGTAAACATCTTTCGAGGTGATGTCCTGGATGGGCAGTTGTCTCAGCGACGACTCGTCGTTGCGGATTTCGAGGAATTCGCGAGCCGTGCGGGCTACACCCGTAGCCGAAGCGTAAGCCTCGAGACAGCCGGTGCGACCGCAACCGCAGAGACGGCCGTTGCCACGACGTACGATTACGTGGCCCAGCTCTCCGGCAAATCCGTCGTGGCCGTATACCATCTGACCGTTGATAACGATGCCGCTACCTACGCCGGTTCCGAGGGTAATCATGATGAAGTCTTTCACACCGCGGGCAGCGCCGTAGGTCATCTCGCCGATAGCGGCGGCATTAGCGTCGTTGGTAATGGTTACGGGGATATTGAATCGCTCGCGCATCATTTGAGCCAGAGGAATTACACCTTTCCAGGGCAGGTTGGGTGCAAACTCGATATTCCCGGTGAAGTAGTTGCCGTTGGGGGCTCCTATACCGATACCGGCAATCTGGTCGGTTACGTTTTCTTGAGCCAAAAGGCGCGACAACTCTTCGTACAAAGCATTTACATAGTCGTTAATCTCGGTATATTTCTGAGTTTTGATAGACCCGGTGGCCAAGATAGAGCCGCGGGCATCGACAATCCCGAATACTGTATTGGTACCGCCTATATCGATACCTACAACATATGGTTTACTCATGGTTGTGTGTATATAAAAGTTATTATTTGGTTGATTTCACGACACAAATATAAGCATAAATTTCTGATACGGTTGGTTTTTTTGTTTGAAAAGTGGTTTAGAAAAAAAATGTATTTTTTTAAGAGCTGTGGGGTAGGGCAATATGAAAGTCGCAACCCTTTGCCGATGGGAAATTGACGGCATTGCCTGGCCGAATTGCTATCTGGGCTTAACAAAATTGAGTGGTTTTGTTTTGCGTTTGCAAAAAGAGTCTTATCTTTGCAGCCGCAAAACGGCACACATTCGTGCAAACTGTGCAGGATTGTGCCTAAACGAAAAATATATGAGTTATAATTTATTGAAAGGAAAAAGAGGCGTAATCTTCGGCGCATTGAACGAGATGTCTATTGCGTGGAAAGTCGCCGAGAAAGCGGTAGAGGAGGGGGCTGTGATTACGCTCTCGAACACACCCATGGCTGTGCGCATGGGCGAGATAACCGCTTTGGGGGAAAAACTGAACGCCGAAATTATTCCGGCCGATGCCACCAACGTAGAGGATCTGGAGAAGGTCTTCGCCCGCTCGATGGAGGTGCTGGGAGGTAAAATCGATTTTGTATTGCACTCGATAGGCATGTCGCCTAACGTGAGAAAGAAACGTCCTTACGACGATCTGGACTACGACATGTTGTCGAAGACGCTGGATATTTCGGCCGTCTCGTTTCACAAGATGATACAGGTGGCCAAGAAGATGGATGCCATCAACGAGTACGGCTCGATTTTGGCTCTGTCGTATGTGGCAGCCCAACGTACGCTTTTCGGCTATAACGACATGGCCGATGCCAAGGCGCTGCTGGAATCGATAGCCCGCAGCTTCGGCTACATCTACGGTCGGGAGAAGCATGTGCGCATCAACACCATTTCGCAGTCGCCTACGATGACGACGGCCGGCAGCGGTGTCAAGGGCATGGAGTCGCTGATGGACTTTGCCAACCGCATGTCGCCCCTGGGCAACGCCGATGCCGACGAGTGTGCCGACTACTGTATCGTGATGTTCTCGGACCTCACCCGCAAGGTGACCATGCAGAACCTCTATCACGACGGTGGTTTCTCGAGCATGGGCATGAGCCTGCGTGCCATGACCCAGTACAACAAGAGCTTCGACGAGTATCGCAACGAAAAGGGCGAGATCTGCTATGGATAAAGTATGGTAAATTTGGTTTAGATAAGGAGAGAGGCCATGTCGGGGAATACCAACATGGCCTCTCTTACTTATATTAGGTATGGGTATTAGGGCTTCAGCAGATTTATGGGAGCTACATAAACGCCGTCTTCCCGTTGATATGCACCTCCGACCGAAGTCAGAACCAACAGAAAATCAGGTGCTTTCTCGTCGCTTTTTCCTATGATTTTGTTGCGTAGCGTTTTCAGCGATTTTGCCCCGGCATCGATAAGGGTATCGCCTCCGAGTTTTATTTCGATGGCCCCCCATCGTCCATCTTCGAGATGAATTACGGCATCGCATTCCAGTCCGGCATTGTCTCGGTAATGGGTTACTTGTCCTCCTAAAGCATTGGCATATATCGACAAATCCCGAACTGCGAAATCTTCGAAAAACAGTCCGAAGCTTTCCAAGTCTCGTTTCAAATCCTCGGGCCCTATCCCCAATGCTCTGCATGCAATAGAGGTGTCGATGAAATGGCGCGTTGGAGTGCTGCGGATAGAGGTCTTTGAGCGAATATTGGGGTTCCAGGCGGGAATATCCTCGATGATGTAGAGGTCTTTCAATGCTTCCATGTAATCGTCGAAAGTCTTGCTATCCATGGTGCGTTCGTTGCTTTGGCGCACATCGGCAATGATGGTAGAGATAGCGGCCTCGGTGGAGATGTGCCGTGCATAACTTCGCAGAATCATTTTCAGAACTTCAGGTTTCTTGTTCCGAAACCGTTCGTTTTCGCAGTCTTCGAAAACAAAGAGTCCATTGTAATAGTTCTTGGTAATCTCTATGGCTATCTCTTTGTCAGCCAAAACCGAGATGGGCCAACCGCCGCGGCAAATCAAAAATGCGACATCGTCGAGCGTGAAATCGGTATTGAGGTCCCAGGGGAAATTCCTGCCTTTTTCAAACAAATCCGACAGCGAGACCGTTCCCTTTGATTCTTGAGATTCCCATAGGCTCATCGGTCTCATTTTCACCGGAGTTATTCGACCGGCTCCGCTATGGTGTACTTCGGTTTTATCGGCAGGTGTAGAGCTGCCGGTTAAAATATATTTCCCGAATTGATAGTCGTAGTCCAGGTCATCTTTAATCTGGTTCCATATATCTGGAGCCTTTTGCCACTCGTCAATCAATCGGGGTGTCTCTCCTTTTAAGACGGCTTTGGGATTCATCCGGGCCATGGCGATGGCTTGCCTGGTATTTAGTTTTACAAAACTCTTTTGATACCGCATGCAAGTTGTTGTCTTACCGCAGAACTTGGGACCTGCTACAACTACGGCCCCCGATGTCCTTAACTTTAATTCTATCTCCTTTTCGATGAGTCTTTGGTAGTACATGAGGAATAAGTTTTGGGGACTAATTTACAAAATCCCCGTAATTTTCAATAGTATATTCCCATAATTTTCAATATTCGTGAGCGCTTTCACGAGCAATGTATTCTCTATGAGCAATAATAGAGGCTATTTATGGACAGAGATTCATACGTAGATATGAGCAAGGGGATATGTCGAGATTGCTATCTGCAACATATCCCCTTGCTGTATCGTTGAGGGTAGTGATTAGAAATCGAACTTGTAGCCCAGCGAAATCATAAATACGCTGTTCTTGGCCTTGTCATCGTCGTAAATCTTGGTGAGGCCCCAGTTGTAGCGGGCGTCGATGGTCATGCCGAAATCGAATTCGTAGCCCAGACCTACGGCAATGGCAAAGTCGAAGGCGTTGGCCTTCTCGTCGTAGCCGTATTGCTTGAGGTCGTTGCTCGAAATCTCTTTCCCTCCCAGTTTCAGCTTATATTCATCGTCGACACAGAATCCGAATTGAGGGCCAACTTGTACGTTCAGGCCCTGCCAGGGATAGATTTTCAGAAGTACCGGGATGTCGATGTAGTGCGAGGTGTAGCTCGACTCGATTGTCTGGTTGAGGACGGTGACATCGTCGAAGGCACTGCCCTGCATCGAGTAGAGGAACTCGGGTTGGATGGCAAACAGGCTGTTGATGCGGTAGTTGGCAAAGATGCCTACATTCACGCCGGCCCGGTATTGGGAACCGTCGCCCGTTATTGAGCTTACGTTAAGGCCTACTTTGGGACCCATGGAGAGTTGTGCAAAAGCTCCGCCTACGCACACTACGGCAGCAATTGCCGCCAGCAAAATTTTTTTCATAGCTTTTTAATTTGTTATACCCGGTTCTCCAGAGGGTATTTTGTTTGATTTCCCGCTGCGGGGAGAACAACGACCGCACTCCCCGGGGAGGGGAGCTCTGCCGCCCGCATCGACACGATAACAAATATAGAGATTAAAAAAACGATTCCTGCAACATTTTGTCATATTTTTTCAGCCCTTTTTGGATATACCGTGCGAAATCTCGGAAGTATGTCTTATAAACAGGTGGAACAGTGCCTTTTGTATCACGATGCCATAAACGGGGGGCACGTCGTGCTTTTCTTTGCAGCGAACTAAAAAACAAGACCGAATATGGCAAATCATGCGTACAAAGCCCCGCCTGCGGGGAAAAACGGCCGGCGCAAACCGAGCGGCGAGATAGAACGGGCCGACTACCCGGTGCTGTTGCAGGCGCAGAAGGCCTGGGAGGAGATCGATCACTTCAGGCTCAAACGAAAACGAAACCGGGACTATACCTATGGCCGGCAGTGGAACGACCGGATAAAACTGCCCGACGGGCGGGTGATGACCGAGGAGGAGTATATCCGCCAGCAGGGTAAGGTGCCGTTGAAGAATAACCTCATTCGCCAGATGGTCAAGTCGGTGCTGGGGCAGTTCCGCAACAACCAGACTCAGCCGGTGTGTGTGGCGCGCGACCGGAAGGAGCAGAGTCTGGGCGAGCTGATGAGTACTGCCGTGCAGTATGCCTACCAGCACAACCGCTTGCAGGAGCTCGACAGCCGCACCCTCGAGGAGTTCCTTATCTCGGGCATCTGTTTCCAGAAAATCGGTTACGGATACCGTCGGGGAAAGACCGATGTGTGGATTGACGAGATTAACCCCAACCGCATCTTCTTCAACGCGATGGAGGATAGCCGGCACTGGGATTGCACGCTCATAGGCGAGCTGCACGACATGACCATTGCCGAGGTCATATCGCGCTTTGCTTTCGGGTCGCGCGAGCGGGCGGTACAGCTGCGCAACATCTACTCCGAGGCCGATACCGAGACGGCACGTCACAACTTCGAGAACCTGACGACGCGGAGTGTCGACCGGCTCGACTTCTACATGCCTTCGGTGCCCGAGATGTGCCGGGTAATCGAGGTGTGGAAGCTCGAGAGCCGCGAGGCGCTGAACTGTCACGATTTTGCTTCGGGCGAGTATTACAGCTTGCCGGCTACCGAGGCAAAGGTGGTCGAGCAGGAGAACGAGGCCCGCAAGCGGGCGGCGCGCGAGGCCGGTATCGCCGAAGAGTCGGTACCTCTGATCGAGACCGAGTGGGGGGTGGAGCAGACGTGGCGTTACCGGTTTTTCTCGCCGTTGGGCGACCTGCTCGACGAGGGCGAGACGCCCTACTGGCATGGCGAGCACCCCTATGTGTTCAAGCTCTACCCGCTGGTCGACGGCGAGGTGCATGCCTTTGTCGAGGATGTCATCGACCAGCAGCGGTACATCAACCGCCTCATTACGATGATCGACTTCATCATGGGCTCGAGTGCCAAGGGGGTGTTGCTTTTCCCCGAAGACCAGATACCCGACGGCATGACCATCGAGGATATTGCCGACGAGTGGACCAAGTACAACGGCATCATTCTGTTCCGCCCCAGGCCCGGGTCGCCCATGCCGCAGCAGATTGCGGTCAACGCCACGCAGGTGGGAGCCTATGAGATGCTGTCGTTGCAGATGCGGCTGTTCGAGGATATTTCGGGGGTGCACGGGGCCATGCAGGGAAAGGCTCCGAACTCGGGCACACCGGCCTCGCTCTACTCGCAGCAGGTGCAATACTCGTCGACCAACCTGCTCGACCTCTTCGAGTCGTTCAAGACCTTCCGCGAAGATCGCGACATCAAGATCATGAAGACCATCCAGCAGTTCTACACCGATGCCCGTTACCAGACCATCGCGGGGAGCAGTGCCGGGAAAGATGCCTCGACCTATACACCTGCCGAGGTGCGTAACACCGAGTTTGACCTCTCGATTGCCGAGACCCTCTCGACTCCGGCCTTGCGTTTGGCCTCGAACGAGTTTCTCATGGAGCTGTTCCGGGGTGGGAAAATTTCGCTCGAGATGTTGCTCGAGAACGGCTCCTTCCCCTTTGCCGACAAGCTGTTGCAGTCGATTCGGCAAAGTCAGCTCGAGCAGGCACAGGCGGCCAGTCAGGCACAGGCGGCTGCTCTGGCCGCACAGGCCGGGGGGCAGGGAATCCCGGCAGCCAACCCGCCGCAGGGTTGAGCCGTCGCCTCCCTGTACAGAATGATAAAGGCAGCCTTCCGCGATGTTTCCCGGGGGCTGCCTTTGCATTGCTTGTTATCCTAAATATGAGTATTATTGTTTCGACACGTACGATTTCATGTGGGCAATATCGTCGAGGAAGTCCTGCAACTCCTGTTCGTGGTCTTCCTCTTCGGCCAGGATGTGCTTGGCCATATCGCAGGTGGTAAAATCTTTTCCGTCGGTGAGCGAGGCAATGGACTGGTAGCGCAGGATGGCGCACCGCTCGCCGGCTACGTTCTGTTTCAGCAGTTTCACGACATCGGTATCGGTCGGAGCCGTGTAGGGGCACTTAGCCAACTCGAACCACTGCTTGGGGTCGAGAACCGGCATTCCTTCGAGTTCGACAATACGGTCGGCCAGGAGGCGGGCATGTTCAAACTCTTCCAGGGCATGCGCCTGAAATTCGCGTTGCACGTCGCCCCGCATCGTGCCCTTCACGACCAGGGCTCCTACCCAATATTGATAAAAGGCCAACCACTCTTCCGACAAGGCGGCATTCAACTCGGCGAGGACCTCTACCACGTCGATTTTTCCACTCAAGATAGCAACACTTTCTTTTGCCATAGGACTTCTGTTTTTTTAGATTAGAAACTGTACCTATAACAACCCGTGTCGCCGGTTGGTTCGCCCCCGTGAGACGTTGGGGGTAAAAGGAAGCTGCCCTCCTGCAGAAAAGCGAAGCCTGCTTGGCTGACAAAGCGCCCGCTTTTTCCGAGGAGGGTCAACTGTTTGTTATAAAGGTTTGCCGCAGCTGCAACAGAAATTGGCCGACCCGGGGTTGGGGGCTCCACAGGAGGTGCAGAATTTCTGATCGCTCCCGATACCGGACTCGTGGCTGTGCGCTGCAATCACTTCGTTGGCAATGTCCAGGGCCCGGTTGTCGAGTTGGGCCTGCTCGACCATCCCCCAGATTTGGGTGAGGAGGACTGGCCAGAAAAAGAGCATCGAGATGACGGTAGGAATAGCCTGTTGTCCCCAGATACCCACACCGGCTTCGAAATGGATGTTGTTGTCTTGGGGAAGCAAGGTTACTTTCAGCGCGGTTTTCATGCCCAGCACGGCTTTGAAGATGTTGCCTTTGGTGATGGAGATGTCGTAGCCTCCGCTGCTGAGTGCGTCCATGGCCACCTCGTAACCGTCGTTCTGAAACTTTTCCCGGATGCTGTTGGCGATGGCTGGAATCAATGCGGTAGAACCGTATAATATCTTTTTGGTACAAAAAGTTCCCATGGTAGTTACTGATTTAGGTGTTGGATGGAGTAATAGTTGTATATGGCATAGAGTACGCTGGTCTCGACCAACAGCTCTTTGACCTTGAGCAGCTGCTCTTCGCTGAACTCTTTTTCCATTTGGTGAAGCATGGCTACTACTTTGTCCGATTGTTCCTTGATTTCGTTTTCGTCGACGGTGTTATCTTCCATGATTCTTTTGAAAGAGTCGTTGTTGGCGACCATTTCGTCGATATTGAGTATTCCCTTTTCGTTGAAAAACATAGCCTTTTTATTTGATGGTTTATCCTAATTTCGTTCCGCAGTATTTACAGTAGGCCCACTCGAGGCAAACCGGCTTGTTGCATTTCGGGCATCGTTTCCCCGACGCTTCGGCCTTCAGGTTTTGCATGAGGTGACGGTATTGGGCACTCTTTCCCCACCGGAGTATTTCGCGCACACGCACCGCACTGAAGGGGTGGTCTTGCCCCATGATTACCGATAGTTGCAGAGCCTTGTTCCACAGGCCGTCGTTGCGAATCTCGTCGTATCGGTCGGCCTGTTTGGCCCACTCTTCCAGGTCCAGATGGTTGGTGATGGCGCGCGGGCCCCCGGCGAGTCGTGCCATGACGCGGGCTACCACTTCGGGCGAGGTGATGATACTGCCGCATCGGTCGCACGAAAGTTCGGCCTTGCGGCTCCAGTAGAGCAGCGCATATTCAATGGGTTTGGCAATGGAGCCCAGTATGCCCAGGGCATCGAGCCCCATGGATACATATTGGGCCACCATGTTGTAGACCACATGGCGGCAAAGTATGTGGCCGCATTCGTGAGCCAGCACGGCATCCAGCTCTTCGTCGTCCATCATCTCTACGAGCCCCGATGTCACGACGATAAATATGCGCGTGTCGCCCGAGGTATAGGCGTTGGGGTTGGGATTCATTTGCAGGTAGAACTCGGGTTCGGCGATACCCAGCCGCTCGCATATCGGGGGCAGGTGACGGTAGAGCTCGGGCAACTGCTTGTCGGACAGTCTAATGGTCGACGCCATATTGATTCCGTATTGCAGTTTCTCGTATCCCAGTTCCAGTATTTTCTTGGCCAGGGCCGGGAACCCGGGGATGCTCTCCAGTTGGCGGAGGGCCGCCGCATCTTCGGGATGTATGAATTCTGATGCTTTAATCATGGCATTCTGTTTTAGTTTTTTCGTCGAGATTCATTACTCTTGGTCTTCTTGGTCCTTATCCCACGTGATGTTGTCGAGTCGGGTGCCGCACTGGTCGCAGAAGTGCTGGTGGCGGTAGACCGTGTTGCCGCATTGCGGGCAGCGGTATTCCAGCTTCGACTCCTGTATGCGGCGCTTGAGTACCTGATAGAGCTCGGTATCTTCCCGTTTGATGAGGTCGTAGCCCAGCTTTTTCAGCAGCTTGATGGTCTGCATGGCCATCTCGCGGTCGTACCGTTTTTCCGATTCGGGCAGTTGCCCGTAGGACACCATGTCGGGGGTCTGCTTCAGCGAGTCGTTGCGCTGCGGACCGTAGGTCCAGCCTTCGGACTTTCGGTTCTCGGCCCAGATTTCGTGGGCGTTCTCGGCGATGGCTTCGCGCAGGTCGTTCAAATCGTCGTCCAGCACTACATCGGTAAGGTCGATGGGGTGGGGTGTATATTGGTTCATGCTGTTGTCGTTGGTTGCGGTTACCAAATAGTATTTGGAGTCGGCCCAGGCGTTCATAAACTGTTCGGTCGGGTAGCTGTCGCTTGGCCGGGAGCTGTTGGGGTCGTGGAGTGTGATGGTGTGCTGCGCCGTATCGCAGGCCAGTATTACCACCGTGTGGTCGGGTATCTGCCCGACGAAGAGGTCTTCGGCCAGTTCGTCGCTCGGGTGGCCCAGCAGTTCGCCTCCGTCGACGGCGGCAATCACGTCGCACCCGGCGTCGAGGGCGGCGACGATGTCCGACAGGCTGCACTGGTAGCGGCGAGTCACCGACAGGCCGTATCGCTCGAGATGCCGCCCGATGTGGTGCAGCGGGGTGCCGTCGGGTTTCTGCCACTTGTTGCGCACGGCGTCGGCCAACAACTCTTTTTCGTCGAAGGCAATTGGGTGGCGGTTGAGGATATAGGTTTCGCACTCGAGGCAGCAATAGTTCTCGTCGCCACACGAAGCGGCCAGAGCCGTCATGGGCAGGAGGTCGATTTCGTCGGCTTCGAAGCTCTCGGGCTCGTCAACGGCTTGTGCTATTTTCACGACCTCGCGCAACCGGGAGTCCTCGGCCAGAGCCTTGAGCACACGTTCATTCTCGGCTGCCGTAGCTCTCCCGTCCAGATAGGCCGCCAGCAGTTCGGACGATATGTAGTTGTTATCGGTCGCTTCTTTTTTCATACTTTTCTGCTTCGTTAATGGCTATTTTAGTCAGCGCCTCAATAGCCCGTTTCTTGATGTTATATAGATTATCTACCGTCACTTGCAGGGCGAGGGCCACCTCGCGGGGTTCGGCATCGTGCAGTACCAGCTCTCTGATGACGTAGACCTGACGTTTGTTGGTCATCCGGGCCAGCAGATATTCCAGGTCCAGTCGCGACGTCAGCCTCTTTTCCTCGTCGACGGTTTCGTCGACCGGGGTCTTATCTAACAGAGGCTCTTGAGGTTCCATATCTATCAGGCAGTCGCGTTTGTGGATAAAGTAGCGTATGGCCACGGTTTTCAACCACTGGTAGATGGAGCTCCGGCCCTGGAACTGTTTGAGGCGGCAGGCCTCGTTTTCCATGAGGTAGAGGTAAAACTCGTTGACAAATTCATCGTAATCGACCGGATAGGAGAATACCAGGCTTATGACCTTCTTGAAAAGCGGTCGGCAGTTCTGAAAAAAGAATTGCTGCGTGATGCGTTCGTCCCGGTCAATCAGTGATTGTATCAGTTGGTTATCTGTCATTTCTGTTCGCTTTGAACTGTCTGTGTTTCATAGCCCGGTCTATAGTCCCACGGTATGAAATATGATCCCTTTCTTGTTTTGTCCTTGTATGTCGAGGTGTGTTTCGACATTTGCAAAAATAGCGATTTTTATTTCAACGCCCTATATTTTGCAGCTAAAAGATAGCCCGAATGTGGCGGCTCGAGGTTGAAATGGAAACAGAGCGAGGGCTGTGCCGAGGCCGATAGCCCCCTGTACAGCCCTGCTCAAGAAAGAGAAGAAGGCGGGAAACCGTTTATCGTCGTTCCCGTTGGTGTGTCAAAATCTATTCGACTATGTAGCCGTGAGTATCGAGCAGATACCAATCCCGGCTGTCGGCATCCTGTACCTCGAAGAGGGTAGGCGACAGCTGGGGCCGTTTGGAATAAGAGAGGGCTCTTGTGCCGCGAATCTATCAGTGGAGGATGAGAATATTTCGTATTCATCGGTAAACAGAAGAGGCCGTACCGGAATTTCCGGTACGGCCTCTCGGGGTTATGGTTATGAACGATTGCTTTTACAGCAGACTCCAGGCCACGGTCAAACCGGCCATGACGATGGCTACCATGCTCATCAGCTTGATGAGGATGTTCAGGCTCGGGCCCGACGTATCCTTGAAGGGGTCGCCCACGGTATCGCCCACGACGGTAGCCTTGTGCACGTCGCTGTGCTTGCCGCCGAAGTTACCTTCCTCGACATATTTCTTGGCATTGTCCCAGGCACCGCCGGCGTTGGCCATGAAGATGGCCAGCACGAAGCCGGCACTGAGGCCGCCGATGAGCAGGCCTACCACGCCCGATACACCGAATATCAATCCCGTCACGATGGGAGCCACGATGGCCAGCAGCGAGGGTACGACCATTTCGCGTTGAGCTCCCTGGGTCGAGATGGCCACGCAGCGTTCGTAGTCGGGTTCGGCCTCGCCGGTGAGGATGCCCTTGATTTCGCGGAACTGGCGGCGCACCTCCTCGACCATGTGTGCGGCGGCACGACCTACGGCGTTCATGGTCAATCCGCAGAAGAGGAAGGCCATCATCGAACCGATGAACATGCCCGAGAGCACTTTGGGGTTCATCAGGGTAATGTCGTAGTAGCGCATGAAGTCGGTAAACGAGGCTTCGCTGATCATCACCGTAGTGCCGTCGGCAAACTCGAGGACGGTCTCGCCGATGCGGGTCAGACCGATGCGAATCTCCTCCATGTACGAGGCCAGCAGAGCCAGACCCGTGAGGGCGGCCGAGCCAATGGCAAAGCCTTTGCCGGTAGCGGCGGTGGTGTTGCCCAGCGAGTCGAGGGCGTCGGTTCTTTTGCGTACTTCTTCGCCCAAGCCGCTCATCTCGGCGTTACCGCCGGCGTTGTCGGCAATGGGACCGTAGGCGTCGGTAGCCAGAGTGATACCCAGCGTCGAGAGCATGCCCACGGCTGCGATACCGATACCGTAGAGGCCCAGGGTCACGTTGCTCAGGTCGAAGCCCGAGGCAAAGAGGTAGGAGAGGATGATACCGGCTACCACGGCAATGACGGGGACAGCCGTTGAAATCATGCCCAGACCGATACCCGAGATGATGACGGTGGCGGGGCCGGTCTTACCGCTCTCGGAGAGGCGTTGGGTGGGGCGGTACGATTGCGAGGTGTAATATTCGGTGCTGCGTCCGATGATGATGCCCACCAGCAGACCCACCACTACCGAGCCGCCTATCAGGGCCCAGTTTTGCAGTTGCAGAGCCCACAGAATACCGAAGGTGGCAAATACGATGAGTATGGAGCTGAGGTTGGTACCGAACGAAAGCGACTTCAGCAGGTCTTTCATCTTGGCATCTTCGTGGGTACGTACCGAGAAGATACCGATGATGGAGAGCAGAATGCCTACGGCGGCGATGAGCATGGGGGCGATGACCGCCTTCATCTGCATTTCGGTTTCACCCGCACCGATAAAGGCTGAGGCACCCAGCGCCGAGGTGGCCAGGATAGAGCCGCAATACGACTCGTAGAGGTCGGCGCCCATACCGGCCACGTCGCCCACGTTGTCGCCCACGTTGTCGGCAATGGTAGCCGGGTTGCGGGGGTCGTCTTCGGGGATACCGGCTTCGACCTTGCCCACGAGGTCGGCACCTACGTCGGCGGCTTTGGTGTAGATACCGCCACCCACACGGGCAAAGAGGGCCTGGGTAGAGGCTCCCATACCGAAGGTAAGCATGGTGGTGGTGATGACACAGAGTTTATGCGCCGGGTTCAAGGCTTCGTCGGGAATCACGGCATTGAGCAGCAGATACCAGAACGAGATGTCGAGCAGTCCCAGACCCACTACCACGAGGCCCATGACGGCGCCGCTGCGGAAGGCGATGCGCAAGCCGCTGTTGAGCGAGGTGCGGGCGGCATTGGCCGTACGGGCCGATGCGTAAGTGGCTGTCTTCATGCCCAGATAGCCCGACAGGCCCGAGAAGAAACCGCCGGTGAGGAAGGCTACCGGAACCCATTTGTTCTGAACCCCGAACCCGAAGGCCATAATCGAGAACAAAACGACCAGAACCAGGAAAACAAGCCCGACGACCTTGTATTGCTGACGCAAGTAAGACATGGCTCCCTTACGCACGTGGAGCGCAATCTTCTGCATCTGAGGGGTTCCCTCGTCGGTTTTCATCAGCTGCTTATAAAAATACCAAGCAAAGAGTAGAGCCAGTACCGAAGAGATGGGTACAAGCCAGAATAACGCATTTGTCATAGCAAAATATTGAAATTAAGTTAACATTTTATAGAGGTTAAAGGTACGGCTGTTTGTATAAACGGCCAAATCTTTTTCTCTAATTTTTGTTTTTTTAGAGGCTCGGAATCCCGGTTCAAAACAATAGGTACATGCGCTTCTGAGACAAATATTTTTCGGGATATTTCTTGGAATTGTCAATTAAAAAAAATATATTTGTTGACGTTTCCTTTTTATTCTTACCGACTTATGAAAAGCAGTTCGAAGTTTAACTCGTTGGGAGGGTTCCCCGATTTGGAGTCGTTCAAGGACGAATCGGGGAAATATGGCTACCGGGAGAAGCACTCCGGTAAGGTATTTATTGCTCCTCAATTCGACGCCGCCCACTCGTTTCACGAGGGGGTTGCCGTGGCGATGATCGACCACAAGTATGGGTTCATCGATCGGCACGGGCTGGCAGTAGTCAAGTTCGACTACGATTGGGCTCACTCTTTTCATAACGGTCTGGCCCTGGTAGAGCGAAACGGCCGATACGGGTACATCAACCAGGAGGGTAAGGAGATAGTCCCTATCGTATATGAGCATATTGCCGATTTTCACGAAGGCCTCGCCCCGGTGAAGCTGCACGACAAATGGGGCTTTATCGACCCCTCGGGCAAGGTGGTGATTCCGCCGCGCTTCGACGACTCGTGGTGTTTCAACGAATCGCTGGCTGCCGTGCGGATGGACGAGAAGTGGGGCTTCATCGACAAGACGGGCCACCTGCTCATACCGCTGCAATACGATTTTGCCTGGAACTTCAAGGAGGATGTCGCCGCCGTGAAACAAAACGGGAAATGGGGCTACATCGACAAGGCCGGGCAGGAGTTTCTGCCCTTCCTCTACGACGAGGCCGACTCCTTCTCCAAAGGGCTCGCCGAGGTGAAACTCGATACGCTGTGGGGTGTCATCGACAAGACGGGTACCTGGCAGAGAAACGAAGAGTGCATCTGAAAACACGCAACGAACCATATCACTATTTATACGGATAAAAGAGCCAGTCTCGCCTCCTGTGAGGTGAGACTGGCTCTTTTTTTGACTCTGCTGTTGCCTGGCTTAGACTGGGGCGGGCGAGTCGTCCGTACGGCGATAAACGGTTGAAAAAAGAGGGGCGACTCAACGAATTGAGCCGCCCCCGCTTTTATATAGGTTGAACTATATGTGGATTGTTACCGAACCACCTTGATGGCATGGTTACCCACTTTTACAATGTAGAGTCCCGCACCGGGCAGGTCGTAGACGCCCTCCGATTCACCTGCGGGAACCGACAGAAGCAGGGCTCCCTTGACGTCGTAGAGGTTGACCGGCTCGTTGTCGGGGTTGACAACGTGCAGCTTGCCTTCGCTCACGTAGGCCTTGACACCGTCGAACTTCTCGCTGGTTACCGACGAGGGGAGGAGGTCGATGAATTGCAGGTCGGAGTATCCGCTCTGGTATACAAAGGTTCCGTCGCCCAGGTAGGCCGAAGATACGTTATAGGCATAACGCTCGCCGGGGAAGTTGTCGAGGTTGGTGAAGTCCATGTGGGTCTCTTCGGTGAAGAGCGATTGCAAGGGGAGCATCACCTTCTGGTCCTTGTTCATGCTCATCTCTACCTTCAGGTTGTCGAGCATGATGATACCGTTGTCTTCGGTGAAGATGATGAGGTAGCTGTCGGGTTGTCCGCCCGTGAGCGTAATGGTCTCGTGCTTCAAGGTGCCTTTGGGAACCAGGAAGGTTTGCGGCGTACCCTCGATGTTGATGCTATTGTCTTCGACTACCGTGGCAAAGGCAACGATGGCAAATACATCGGTAGTCGACGAGGCGTGGATGCTCAACCAGTCGACGTCGATCGTTACGGTACCGTCGCCCAGCGAGAAGTCGAGTTTCGGCGAAATCATGTAGCCCATGTCGAAGAAGTCGGGATACATGTTGTCGATACCCAGGGCACCGTTGGCAAAGGCGGTTACACTGATGTACCAGTCGGCCATGCCGGCAAATTCGTCGAAGTAGTAGGGGCTGAACGATTCGAAGGGATCGGTGATGGTCATGTCGCCCCACGGTTCGTAGCTGGGCGGGCAAACGGCATCGGCAAAGTCGGTGTCGATAATCGACAGCTTTTCGTCGGCCAGAGCCGTATGCTCCTTATACAGGAAGGGGATGTAGCCTTGCGAATAGGGAACCTCTTCCCAGTTGGCGGTGAAGCTGTTCGAGGTGATGTTGGTAGGCTCGAGCGGCAGGGGAGCGGTGAGTTGCGGAACGGCCGGCATGGCATATCCCGACTCTGCCGATACGCCGGCACCCTTCGATTGTACAATGTAGTAGTAGGTGAGCGAGGGGTCGCAGCCGGTTACCGTCATGCAGGTGTCGGTCGTCTCTTCCTGGCGCAGCAGATAATTCGGCTCCATCGTGTAGTTGTCGACCACCAGATTATAGACGCTTACCAGGTAGGAGGTAGCACCCTCGACCGGACGCCAGCGGGCCTTGAACGAGTCGCCGGTATACTCGACACACGACATGAGGTCGGGCGAAACGAGCTCGGACAAGATGGCATACTCTTCGGAGTAGGGCGAAAGCTGGGCGGCGTTCTTGCCGCGAACGGTGAAGAAGTAGGTGGTCTCAACCTCCAGACCCGAAACCTGAAGGCTCGTGGTCGTAGTCTCTTCATCTTTCAGTTTGTAGACTTTTTGGTTGTTCTCATCCTTGTAATAGAGGTCTACGAGATACGAGGTGGCGCCATCCAGAAGTCTTGTCACAAAAATAAGAAAAGAGTTTATTCCTAAATTAAACCTATGGTAAAAAATGGAACCGTTATGACTTTTTTGCTATCGTAATGACAGACCGGGTTGCAGCCGGTATGCCGCGCATTTTTCAATCGTGCCACGATTATCGCCGCAGGGCGACAGATATTTGCGGCAGATATTACCAACCCATAAACAAACAAGCAGGAGATGATTTACAATGTACTTTCTACCGCCATTCCTCTGTTGGGCAGTCTCTTTGCCACGCAAAAGGGGAAACAGCAGGCCAACCAGGCCCTGCAGGCACAGCAACAGCAGTATGAGCAGGAGTTGTCGCAACTGGACAACCTCTTCAACCGCACCTATTACAGCAACATGCTCGACCGGTCGGACGTGAGGGGGCTGCTCAGCGATATGCGCGAGCAGATGGCTACCTCGACCCAGGCTCTGAAAAACAAGGCCAGTGTCACCGGGGCTACTCCCGAGTCGATTACGGCTGCCCAGAAGGCTCAAAACCAGGCCTACGGCAAGGCGGTGAGCCAGGTGGCCAGCTATGCGACCGGCTGGAAGGAGAATGCACTCAAGAATTACCTCTCGGCCCGTACGGCTCTGGAGGAGTATTACCGACCGGTGAAGTCGAACTACATGGGCAATATCCTCGGCAGTTCCTTCTCGTCGACTTTCAACACGCTGAAGAATTTGTTTAACTAAAAATCCATTTTACAATGAGCAATCGCATAACTGCCAACGGGGAGTCGGCTCCCCAATCGCCCCAGCTCGCCGACTATATGGGCGGGGGGAAGTGTTTCCTGGAGTCGTGCCGGGCTTACCTCGACGACCTGCACCGCGAGGACGACCCCGACGACCGTCGCGGGGAGGCCCGCCGCGAGCTTGCGGCCCTGCGCGAAGTGCTGGAGCTGCTGCGGCAACCCGACCGCGACATCGACTCGGGTATCGCCGCCATCTGGCTTCCCCGCTCGTTCGACGAGAAAGAGCGTCGATACCGCAACTTCCGGCTGTGGTCGGACTTCGCGTCGGGGCAATACCGGCCCGAGTCGCGCTGTCCCGCCCTGAGCGAGAAGGCGCTGCTGAAGGCGTTGCAGGCGGGGCACAACGATTTCGAGTGCAAACACCACCTTTTCAACCTGCTGGTATCGGCCGGCTTCCCCCGCAAACTGGCCTGCCTGCTGGCCAAGTATCTGGGCCATCGAGTTACAAACTAATTTTATCTGTCGAAGAGTATGAACAAGTTACAAAGCATGCCCTCTGTCGAGGGTAACGGGATATATGGCTGGGACCTTATCAATCCCTATCTGCAAGAGTTGTATCGGAATCAGGAGGAGGGGGCCGACGGCGACCTGCCGGCCTATATGGTTCCGTTGCCGGGCGAGAACCTCCCGGCGGGCGCGGGTGCCGTGCCGTCGCACCAGGTGACCGTCCCGCTTCAGCCCGATTTCCCTGTCAATCCCGACCTCAAGGTCGAGGAGCCGCGCAAGCTGCAGTCGCTCACCGAAGGGTTGAACCTGGCGGGGAAACGCATCTGGAACGACCTGAAATATTCCAAAGGGTATATTCAGGACCTTTTCTCCGACGACAAGAGCGATGCCGCCAAAAGCGCGCTGGAGCACCTGCCCGAGTATGCGGGCAGCACGCCGGAGCAGTTGCAGCAGAAGGCCGATTCGCTGGGCCGTGAGCCCGAGCAGAAACCCGTCGACCGCCCCCGCATCGAGCTGGAGGGGCTCGAGGAGTATCGCCGTTTGCAGGGCGAAGGGCTGCCGCAGGGCGAGATTGCCCGCCAACTCTCCGAGACGGCCCGGTGGGGCAACGAAGGGCGGCGCATCATGGAGGAGGCTCGCGCCACCGAAAACGCCTTTCCCGAGACCGAGGGGGCGGCCGTGGCCGGCGAAATCCTCTCCGATGTGGCCCGCATGGGTATCCCCGTGGCGCTGGGGGCTATCTCGGCGCCGGTGGGTGTGGCTGCCGGGGTGGCCAGCGTGGGGTCGTCGGTGGCCGAGAGCCATGCCCAGGCGCAAATGGAGCTCGACAACTACGAGGAGGAGACGGGCGAACCGCTCTCGGCCGGACAGCGGGCGGCCTATACCGCCATCAGCATGGGGGCCGATTTCCTCTTCGATGCCCTGCTCCAGAGCCGCTACCTCGGCAACCTCTCGAGGGGCGTCAAGCGGCGGGCTTCGCAATATTTCAAGGATGAGCTGCTCAAGAACAAGGAGGCGCGGCGCGAGGCGACCAAGCTGATGAACAGTCTGCACTATACCGATTTTGCCCGCACTACGCTCGGGGTAGTCAAGGATGCGGGGGTCGGTGCCGTTTCCGAGGGGGCCAACTCGGCCATCCACGACGTGGGTCGTATGGTCTATGTCAATCCCGAAGATTATCCCACCCTCAGCTCCATTTTGCAGAATGCCGCCGTTGGTATGGCGGCGGGGGCTACGGTCGGGAGCGTGGCCGGAGGCTTGGGCCGGGTGGTCAACCGCCGGCGCAGTGTGGCCCTGCGCGACCGGCAGGAGATTATCGGTACCCTCGAGTACGATGGTTTTACGACCGATGTTGTCGACTACGACCCCGAGACCCGCACCGCTACCGTGATGCACCCGCAGTACGAAAAGCCGGTGAAGGTCCCCGATGTCGACATCGACATGATGCGCCCCATCTCCACGGGCGAACTGAAACAACGTGCCCGGGAGGCGCGGGCGCTGCACGAACCCGACCCGCTGGAGACGGTGTTGCGCGACCCGGCCAAAGATCAGGCTTGGCGCGAGATGTCTACCCGCGGGAAATACCACCTTACCAAAGATTTGGCCGACCGCATGGGGCTCGACAATGTCTATATCTATGAGCATGAGTCGGATATACCAAAGTCTGTTCTTAATGATAAAAGACATATTGGTTTAATAGGAGGGTTTTATCTAAATGAAGGGAGTATAGGTATTGTTCTTGATAATATTCCCTCCTATGAAATTTTGCAACATGTTCTGTTGCACGAGGCGGTAGGTCATCGGGGGCTTGATGCTCTCTTTGGCAACTCCTATTTCAAAGATGAGTTTTTGATGAAAGTTTATCGGGCTATGCCCGTTGATTGGAAATTAAGCGGAAATTCTTGGCAAGGTCGTTTGTATGATGCAGAAGAATTTTTGGCGGATATGGCCGGCTCGGGTATCCACACCTCTATGGGGCAGGAGTTATGGGGTGATTTAAGAAATATGCTTCGGATTTTCTGGCCGGGCATGAGATTCTCAGATGGAGAAATTGCTAATATGATTAGACTTTCGCGCCGAGCCTTGCAAGAAGATGGCTCTATTTCAGCCTGGAATCGGGAGGTGCGGCGACAACTGAGTGAGACGGAGTATAACAATCAGATGGGTATTCCCCTGACCGAGATGGAGCGGGAGCCTTACCGCCTGTTGTGGGAGGAGGACCCCCAGTGGCAGCGCTACAAACGCTTCTACGACGAGGTCTATGGCGAGCCGCAAAAGCAGTCCAACACGAGTGAACCCAACCCACCGAAAGGTAACTAACCTCAGAAAATATGGCGAGGGCTGTGCCGGAACTGGCACGGCCCTCGGTTTGTATATCGGTCAAGTTGCGCCCAAATATCCAACAGACCGCGTCTTATCGGCGGGCTATCTCGGTCTCGATGCGGGCCAGCTTCTCCTCCATCGGGAGGAAGGCATCGAGCCAGAAGATGTGGAATCCCCGCCGCTCCATGCCGCGAAACCAGGTCATCTGCCGCTTGGCAAACTGATGTATGGCAATCTCGAGGAGCGAGACCATCTGGTCGTAGGTGGTGCGTCCGATGAGGTACTCGGTGATGTATTTATACTCCAGCCCGTAGTAGATGAGGGCCTCGGGGTCGATGCCCCGGTCGAGCAGCCCCTGCACCTCGGCCACCATGCCGGCCTCGAGGCGGTCGTGCAGTCGCCGGGTGATGCGGGCCCGCCGGCTCTCCCGGTCGATGTTTACCCCCACGATGAGGGCGTGCTCCACCGGGTGGGGAACCAGTTGCGAAGGCTCCTGACGCGAGTAGTACTCGGCTATCTCGATGGCCCGTATCGCCCGCTTGCAGGTGTCGGTATCGGTCTGGTTGTGCAGTGTCTTGTACGTCTTGAGTATTGCCTCGAGCTCGGGCAGCGACTTGTCGGCGAGCGACCGGCGCAGCTCGGGGTTTTCGGGGACCGGGGGGAGGGAGTAGCCCTTGAGCACCGCCTCTATGTAGAGGCCGGTCCCCCCGCAGAGGATGGGTGTTTTGCCCCGCGCCACAATCTCGTCGTAGGCCCGATGATAGTCGCGGATGTACTCAAAGAGATTGTATTTGTAGCCCGGGGGGCAGATGTCTATCAGGTGGTAGGGGATGGTCTTGCCCCCCACGGTATACTCCGCCAGGTCTTTGCCCGTGCCTATATCCATCGAGCGGTATATCTGGCGCGAGTCGGCACTGATGATTTCAGTATCGAGGCGGGCCGCCAGGGCGACGGCCAGCGAGGTTTTGCCCGAAGCGGTGGGGCCCAGTATGGTTATCAAGTCAAGCATCGCAGCAGGTTGAAGAGTGACGTTTTCGTAACAGTTTTTGGAACCAGAGGTCGATGCGCCCCAGCAGCTGGTCTTCGTTGTGGCGGCTCACGTAGAGCCAGGTGGGGTCGTCGAACTCGATATTCAGTTCTTGCAGGTGGCGCAGCGTAAAGGCCGGTTTGTAGCCCCGGATAGGGTATCGCCGTTCGCCGTTCATGCGGTAGGTGCGGGCGGCATTGACCACCGTGCAGAGGCGGGCGTAGCACTCCCGGAAGAGGGGATGGAGCCGGTGTTCCCGATTGAGCCGGGCAATCTCTTCGACCGTATACCAGCGGCCGGAGTAGCGATTCATTTGGGGTGTATCGTTATTCGAAAGGAATAAAAGATAGACTCCTGTTCTTCGTAATTTGTTTTCAGAAACAGTTGAACTTAAATGTTTCAAATTGGGCGATTCGATTTGTAGTTCTTCCTGGATAATCTGGCAGGCTCTCAGTTTCTCTTCCTTTGGGTCTAAGCAATAGTCTGAATAAGTATGTTGCAACGGAATATCCAGCCCGGAACCATTATACCATATTGATTCATCCTTTGGACGTTCTATCAGAAAAATTTTTTCATGACCAATAATCATAATTCGGATGATACTAAAGAATTGTTTGTCTCCTTTAGGCTCAACTGGTATTGCCAACTTCCCCCCTTTCCCTGACGGATGAATCGCCATTTCCAAGAGCCAGCGGCGAATGGTCTCGAAGAGGATAAGGGCCACGCACAGGGCAGCCGGAAAGAAGAGGTAGAAATAGCGGCCCAGCCGGCTCTGGGTATCGATGCCCCAGAGGAAGAGCGCCCACGCGACCGCCGCCACGATAAGGGCTCCGAAGAGGAGGATGCGAATGATGTTGTAGGCCTCGAGCCGGGTATAGTCGCCCAGCAGATTGCGCTCCCAGATGCCGCCCCGTTTGATGACGCACTGCTGGCAGAAAGGGGGCTGTATGTTGCGCTGCTCGAACAGGTAGGTGAGCAACGCCATGAAGGGAGCCTGGAAGAGGACCATCGGGACAAACGGGAGGTGAAGCAGCGCCAGGCCGAGCCACAGCACGCCGCTCACGGCCAGCGCCCAGCCGACTACCCAGCCAATCGTGCCGCACCCCTTGTAGAGTTTGCTGAGAAAAATCGAGACCACAATCCAGACCACCCCCACGGCCATCGAGGCGACTATCGTCGTCCGCGCTTCGAGCAGAGGCGTGAGCACCCACAGCACGACAGCCGGCAGGAGCTGCAGCGAGTAGATGTTGGTCCAGCTTATTTCACGATTCTTCATCACGGGGTAGGCAGGTGTTTATCGGTTCAGCTTGTCGTTGAAGAAGTTGCACACCCGCGTGAACAGGTGCAGCCGGGTGTTGCAGCCGCGGATATGGTGGTCTTTGTTGGTGTAGATCTGCGAATCGAACTGGATACCGGCCTCGACCAGGGCGGCCGAATATTGCAACGTATTGAGATAGTGTACGTTGTCGTCGGCTGTGCCCGAGACGATGAGCAGATTGCCCTTGAGGTTGGCGGCGTGAGTGATGGGGGCCGATTGGCGGTAGCCGTCGCCGTTCTCCTGCGGGGTGCGCATGAAACGCTCGGCGTAGATGGTGTCGTAGTAACGCCAGTCGGTCACGGGAGCGATGGCCACCCCGGCGCGGTAGATGCCCCCGCCGGTCGACATGGCCATGAGGGTTTCGTATCCGCCGTAGCTCCAGCCGTAGATGCCGATGCGGTTACCGTCGACATAGGGCAGGGTGCTCATGTAGCGCGCCCCGGCCACCTGGTCTTCGGTCTCGTATTTGCCCAGGTGCATGTAGACGGCCGTCTCGTAGGCCCGGCTGCGGCCGCCGGTACCCCGACCATCGACACAAGCCACGATGAATCCCTGGCTGGCCAGGTAATACTCCCAATCGACTTTCCAGTCGTCGAGTACCGATTGCGAACCGGGTCCGCTGTATTGCGACATCACTACCGGGTAACGCTTCGACGGGTCGAAGTCGAGCGGCTTGAGCATGTAGCCGTTCATCGGTTCGCCCGCCGCATTGGGGCAGGTGAAAAACTCCTTCACCGGTAGTTGGCTCTGGGCCGCAAAGGTCTTGAGAGCCGCATTGTCCTCGAGGGTGCGCAGCGTCTTGCCGCGGGCATCACACACCGTCACCACCAGCGGCTCGCTACTGCTGCTGTACCGGTTGATGAAATAGGTGCACGAGGGGTTGAACACGGCGGTGTTGGTGCCCTTCAGGGTCGAGAGCTTGGTTTCCACCCCCTTGGCATTTATCTTGTAGATGGCCTTGTAGAGCGGGCCCTCCTGATTCGATTCGTAGAAATAGGAGCCGCTGTTGGCGTCGTAGCCGAGGAAGCTCGTCACGTTCCACTCGCCGCGGGTAATCTGGCGGGCCAGCGTGCCGTTGTAGTTGTAGCGGTAGAGGTGCTGGTAGCCGCTGCGGCAACTGGCCAGGATGAAGAAGTCGGGGTAGAAGGCGAGGTTGTCGAGAATGGGCTCGTCGATCCAGGCCTTGTCGGTCTCGCGCAACAGCAGTTTCGACACGCCCGATTTGGGATTGACGGCGTAGATGTCCATCTCGTTCTGGGTGCGGTTGAGGGTGACCACCGCCAGCCGGTCGGGGTCGGGGGTGAACTGGATGCGGGGGATGTAGCTGTCGGCCGAAATCGGCAGCTTCATCTCCTTCAGGGCACGCGTGTCGACGGTGTAGGAGTAGACCGATACCCGCGAGTTGGTCTCGCCCGCTACCGGGTATTTGTAGGTGAAGCTGCCCGGGTAGAAGCGGTATTCGGGGTAGGCGGGGCAGTAGCCCTCGTAGAGTTGGAAGGCATACATGGGCACCTGGCTCTCGTCGAACTTGACGAAGGCCAGCGTCTCGTCGTTGGGCGACCATTGCAGGGTCGAAGTCATGGCAAACTCCTCCTCATAGACCCAGTCGGGCACACCGTTGATAATCTGGTTGCGCTTGCCGTCGCGGGTCACGGCCACCTCGGTGCCGTAGTCGAGTTTCTTGATATAGATGTTGTTGTCGCGCACGAAGGCCACCATGCGGCCGTTGGGCGAGTAGACGGCCACCTGTTGCTTGCCCCCCTCGGAGAGCGGCTTGAGCAGGTTGCGGCGTATCTCGAAGGTGTAGTAGGTAGCCTTGAACGAGCGGCGGTAGATGGGTTCGGAGTCGGCATAGATGAGCAGGTGCTTCTCGTCGGGGCTGAGCGAAAAGCCGTCGAAGCTCTTCAGGTTGCACTCGCGGGCCGTCTTCACGTCGAAAAGGGTGTCGACCTCGTGGCCGGTGCGGTACTCGCACTTGACAATGCGGGTGTTGCCGTTGGTGGCGGCGTAGTAGTGCACCCCGTCGGTCGAGGGGTAGGTCTCGGCCACATCGTGCGGACGGAATTTTTCGGACGTAATATCTTCCAGTGTAAAGGCCTGGGCCCGGAACGAAATCAGTGCGATGGCGCACATGAGGGTAAATGCTATTCTTTTCATTTCGAGAGTGATGATAGATTCGTAACTCCATGGAACGCCCGCAGCTCCTCCGGCAGAACTCCTGCCCGGGTGCCCGGCGGCCGCTCCGTTTATCTATACAAAAGTAGAAAAAATACCACAAAGACAACTATTTCTATATCGATAAACGTACAATCCGGCCAAATTATTTCGGCCACAGGCCGGTCGGCGGGGGTGCATCCCGTGCGATTTGGCGGGGCGATATTTCCCCGATTCCCGATAAATTGCTAAGTTTGCAATCCGATACGGGCGAGGGCCGCCGTGGCCGGCAAGCGGCAGGGGCCGATGCCGGGAGCATCCCGGTCGAGGTCCGGGTTATTGAATATGAATAATTTGAAAAAGAGAGGATTATGATCGAATATATTACCGGCGAGGTGGTAGAGGTGACTCCTGCCACGGCCGTAATCGAGTGCATGGGCATAGGCTATCTGCTCAATATTTCGTTGAACACCTATTCGGGTCTGGCCAAGGGGAAAACGGCGCGGCTCTATGTGTATGAGGCTATCCGCGAAGATGCCTACCAGCTCTACGGTTTCGGCGACCGTCACGAGCGGGAGCTGTTTGTGTCGCTCATCTCGGTTTCGGGGGTGGGGCCCAACACGGCGCGCATGATTCTGTCGTCGCTCAATCCGGCCGAACTGGAGCAGGCCATCGTCTCGGAGAATCTGAATTTGCTGAAATCGGTGAAGGGAATCGGGGCGAAAACGGCACAACGTGTAATTGTTGACTTGAAGGATAAAATAAAACCTACCGACAATCCGTTAGTAATAAGTACGCCCGCAGCCTCCGAGGTTTACGAGGAAGCCGTGGCGGCGTTGGTGATGCTTGGCTTTTCGCAGCCTCAATCGCAAAAGGCGGTGCAGAAACTGTTGCGCGAGACCCCTTCGATGAAGGTCGAGGCGGTCATCAAACAGGCTCTGAAAATGCTCTGATACCGACGCAGTGCCTTTTCTCTTTGAAAGGCGAGCGGGGATTATGTGCAGGAGTATCGAATGAGAAGACGGATAAGGATTGGAACGATAGTGGCTTTGGCTTTGAGCGGATTAGGTGTCTATTCCGCTTTTGCTGCCTTGCAGGTGGCCGAGCCGCAGAATACCGCGCGCAACGCCCAGGCGGCGCAGGCGGGGAGTGCCGATCGTCCGGCTTCCGACTCGATAGAGATGCGTTTCCCCGTGGCCAAAACGGTGCCCGAGTCGTACGACGAGATTGACAAGAAGGCCCCCGTAGACCTGGAGAACCCGTCGAACCTGAAGACCGAGGTGGAGTATGACCCCGAGACCAACTGCTATGTGATTCACACGCGGGTGGCCGGTGTCGATGTCACTACCCCCTTCATGCTCTCGGCCGACGAGTACAACGAGTACACGCTGCGCAAGTCGATGCAGCAGTATTACCGCGAACGCAATGCCCAGAATTTTGCCGAGAACAGCAAGTCGGAGTTCAACTTCCTCGACATGAACTTTTCGCTCGGGCCCCTCGAGAAGGTCTTCGGCCCCGGCGGCGTGCAGTTGACCACCCAGGGCTCTATCGAGCTGAATATGGGCTTGAAGTACAACAAGCTCGACAACCCGGCCTTGCCGATGAGTTCGCGTAAAAAGACCTACTTCGATTTCGACGAAAAGATACAGGCATCGGTCACCGCCAAGGTGGGCGACAAGATGTCGTTCAACATGAACTACAACACCGATGCGACCTTCGACTTCGACTCCAAGAACCTCAAGTTGCAATACGAGGGCAAGGAGGACGAAATCATCAAGAACATCGAGGCCGGTAACGTGAGCATGACTACCGGGTCGTCGCTCATACGAGGCAGCACGGCCCTCTTCGGTATCAAGACTACCATGCAGTTCGGCAAGCTCACCGCCACGGCCCTGATCTCGCAGCAGCAGTCCGAGTCGAAGACGGTCAACGCCAGCGGCGGTGCCCAGACTACCCCCTTCGAGATTCAGGCCGATGCCTACGACGAGAACCGCCACTTCTTCCTGGCCCACTTCTTCCGCGACAACTACGACAAGTTTGCCTCGAAGCTGCCCTACGTATCGTCGGGGGTGAGCATCAACCGCATCGAGGTGTGGATTACCAACAAGCAGGGCAGCTACGAAGAGTCGCGCAACATCGTGGGCTTCATGGATTTGGCCGAGAGTAACCGCATTGGTAACTCGCACTGGATTTCGACGACGGCCCAGCAGAACCCGATGAACAACTCCAACTCGCTCTACTCCGAAATCAAGAACGGTTACCCCGATGCCCGCAACATCAACCTGGTGACCCAGGCGCTGGAGCCCCTCTCGGCCTACGGAATCGAGGGCGGTCAGGATTACGTGAAGATCGAGAGTGCCCGCAAGCTCTCCTCGTCGGAGTATACGTTGAATGCGCAGTTGGGCTACATCTCGCTCAAGAGCAAGCTCAATGCCGACGAGATGCTGGCCGTGGCCTACGAGTATACCTACAACGGGCAGGTCTACCAGGTGGGCGAGTTTTCGGGCGATGTGACCGATACCGACCAGTGCCTCTACCTGAAGATGCTGAAGAGTTCGACCGTATCGACCGCGCTGCCCATCTGGGACCTGATGATGAAAAACGTCTATTCGTTAGGCGCCTATCAGGTGCAGAAAGACAAGTTCCGTCTCTATATCAAGTATATGAGCGACTCCACCGGCGTGGCCGTCAACAACATACCCGAGGGCAACATTGCCAACAAGACCCTCTTGCAGGTGATGAACCTCGACCGCCTGGATGCCAACGAAACCGAGTATTCCGACGGTATCTTCGACTACATCGAGGGCTATACCGTACAGTCGTCGAACGGCCGCATCATCTTCCCGGTCATCGAGCCCTTCGGCAGCCACCTGGCCGAGCAGATAGGCAACGCGGCCATTGCCGAGAAGTATGTCTATCAGGAGTTGTACGACTCGACCCTCACCGTGGCCCAGCAGGTTTCCGAGAAGAACAAGTTCATTATGACCGGTGAATACAAGGCCTCGTCGGGTGCCGAGATAAGCCTCAACGCCATGAACGTGCCGCGGGGGTCGGTGGTGGTGACCGCCGGCGGTATGACGCTGGTCGAGAACTCCGACTACATTGTCGACTATGCCATGGGTGTCGTTACCATCTTGAACCAGAGCATCATCGAGTCGGGTACCCCCATCAGCGTTTCGCTCGAGAACCAGTCGATGTTCAACATGCAGCGCAAGACCATGTTGGGCCTCGACCTCAACTACGCCTTTTCCAAAGACTTCAACATCGGGGCCACCATCATGCACCTGAGCGAAAAGCCCCTGACCGAGAAGGTGAGCATGGGCGACGAGGTGCTCAACAACACGCTGTGGGGTGTGAACCTGTCGTACAACACCAGTTTCCAGTGGCTCACCAACTGGATGAACAAGATTCCCACCGTCAACGCTACGGCGCCGTCGACTCTGGCCCTCACCGCCGAGTTTGCCCAGCTCATTCCCCACCAGTCCAAGACCGGCAGCTCGCAAGGCTCCTCCTATATCGACGACTTCGAGTCGACCCAGACGGGCCTCGACCTCAAGTCGCCCTACTCGTGGACGCTGGCTTCGACTCCCTACGATGCCGCCTCCGACGCGCTTTTCCCCGAAGCCCGCTACTCCAACGACGTGCGCTACGGGCAGAACCGCGCCTTGCTGTCGTGGTACTACATCGACCGCATGTTCACGCAGAAGACCTCGAGCCTCATACCCGCTCACCTGAAGAACGACCTGGACCAGCTCTCCAACCCCTACGTGCGCGAGGTGAGCGTGCGCGAGATTTTCCCCAACAAGGAGATCAACTACGGCGAATCCACGACGCAGCAGACACTCAACCTCTCGTACTATCCGCAGGAGCGGGGCCCCTACAACCTCGATGCCGACAACATCGACGAGCAGGGCCGGTTGCTCAATCCCGAAAAACGGTGGGGCGGTATCATGCGCAAAATGGACTATACCGACTTCGAATCGTCCAACATCGAGTATATCCAGTTCTGGCTCATGGACCCCTTCCTCGACGAGAACCAGACCAACCACAAGGGCGGAGAACTATACTTCAACCTGGGTGAGGTGTCGGAAGATATTCTGAAAGACGGTATGAAGTCGTTCGAAAACGGTCTGCCCATCGATGGCGACACCACCCAAATAGCCACTACGGCCTGGGGTAAGGTCTCCAAGCGGCAGTCGCTTACCTACGCCTTCGACAACACGAGCGGAACCCGCACCCTGCAGGATGTGGGTCTCGACGGTCTGACCAACGACGAGGAGTACAGCTTTTCGTCGTATAAGGATTATCTGGCCAAGCTCGAGGCCAAATTGTCGCCTGCCGTGGTTGAGGAGATGCGGCAAGACCAGTTCTCGCCCTTCAACGACCCCGCCGGCGATAACTATCACTTCTACCGCGGCCACGACTACGACGATGCCCAGACCTCGATTCTGGACCGTTACAAGCACTACAACGGTACCGAGGGCAACTCGCTCTCGACCGAGGATGTGGCCGACTCCTATTACCAGTCGTCCAAGAGTGTGCCCGATGTCGAGGACATCAACCAGGACAACACCCTCAACGAGTACGAACGCTACTACCAATACCGCATCTCGCTCTGTCCCGACAGCCTCGTGGTGGGCAAGAACTACATCACCGACAAGCGCGAGACCACCGTACCCCTCCGCAACGGACAGGAGGGCAAGGCCGTGTGGTACCAGTTCAAGGTGCCCCTCTCTCAACCGCAGAAGAAGGTGGGCTCTATTCAGGATTTCAAGACCATCCGCTTCATCCGTATGTTTATGACCGGTTTCGAGGTCGAGACCCACTTGCGCTTTGCCACCCTCGAGCTGGTGCGGGGCGAATGGCGTACCTACGACTACGCCGTAGACAAGGCCACCAACTCGCCGGCCCAGGGCAACCTGGACGTCTCGGTAGTCAATATCGAGGAGAATGCCGGGCAAGAGCCCGTCAACTATGTGTTGCCGCCGGGGGTAACCCGTATCATCGACCCGGGACAGTCGCAGATAACCCAGCTCAACGAGCAGGCCATGTCGTTGAAGGTGACCGACCTGCCTACCGGCGAGGGTCGTGCCGTCTACAAAAACAGCGGCATGGACATGCGTACCTACAAGCGGTTGCAGATGTTTGTCCACGCCGAGAAGCTCATCGACGACAACACCAACCTGCGCGATGGCGACGTGTCGGTATTCCTGCGGTTGGGTTCCGACAACAAATCGAACTATTACGAATACGAGATACCGCTCTCGCTCACCGAGCCCGGTACATACAGCACCTACAATACGCAGGACCAGGAGGCTGTCTGGCCCTCGTCCAACATGTTCGACTTTCCGCTTTCGGTCTTCACCGACCTGAAGCTGGAGCGGAATGCCAAGAAACGGCAAGAGAGTTCGGGCGTAACCTTCCAAACCCGCTATTCGATCTACGACCCCGACAAGGCGCAAAACAAGGTGACCATCGTGGGCAACCCCTCGTTGAGCGACGTGCGCACCATGATGATTGGTGTGCGCAACAACTCCAACGCCACCAAGTCGATTACCATCTGGGTGAACGAAATGCGCCTGACCGACTTCGACCAGTCGGGCGGCTGGGCGGCCAAGGCCAACATGAACCTGGGACTGTCCGATATTGCCACGCTCAATATTGCCGGCCATGTAGAGACGGCCGGTTTCGGCGGCATAGACCAGAGCCTCACCGAGCGGCGTCTCGACGATTACTACCAGTACAACATCGCCACGATGGTCGAGTTGGGCCGTTTCCTACCCGACAAGGTCAAGCTCAGAGCCCCCCTGTTCTACTCGCTCACCGAGCAGCGCACTTCGCCCAAGTACAACCCGCTCGACCAGGATATTCTTCTCAAGGATGCCTTGCGGAATGCCGGCAGCCAGCACGAGCGCGACTCCATAAACGACGCCTCTATCGAGCGCTCGACGGTCGAGAGCCTCAGCCTCTCGGGCGTGATGTTCGACATCCGCAGCAAGAACCCCATGCCCTACGACCCGGGTAACTTCTCGATCAGCTACTCCTATAACCGGCAGTCCAACCAGGACCCCACGACCGAGTTCGAGAATACCTACGACTACCGGGGCAGCTTCACCTACTCCTACACGCCGTTTGTGAAACCGTGGGTTCCCTTCAAGGGGTTGAAGAGCAAGTCGAAGCACCTCAAGTTCCTGAAAGAGTGGGAACTCTACTACCTGCCCAGCAACATCGCGTTCAATACCAACATGTCGCGCTACTACTACGAGCAGCAGATTCGCGACGTGAACGGTTCGGGCGGTATGGCCCTACCCATCAGCGTGAGCAAGAACTTCCTGTGGGACCGCCAGTTCTCGCTGTCGTGGAATCTCACCAAGTCGCTCAACTTCTCGCTGCAGACCATGACCAACGCTCATATCGAGGAGCCTGTGGGGGCCGTCAACAAAGAGCTTTTCCCCGACGAGTACAGGGCCTGGAAAGATACCGTGATGACCAGCATCAAGAACCTGGGTACGCCCTGGAACTACAACCAGACTTTCAACGCCTCGTATACCGCGCCGTTCAGCAAGATACCGGTCATCGACTACATGTCGTTCACGGCCAAGTACAACGCCACCTATACCTGGGACCGCGGAGCTCAGGTATCGAGCGACATCGATCTGGGCAACACCATCAGCAACCAGGGACAGCTCAGCCTCGATGGCCGCTTCAACTTCGAGCAGCTCTACAACAAGTCGAAATATCTGCAGAAGATCAACCGCCGTTTCTCGTCGAGCAATCGGGGACAGTCGGTTAAGAGGAAGGAGCGCAAGTTCGAGCGCACCATTCTGCTGCGCGAAGACACCACGGTGACCTTGCGGCACAACCTCAACAACAAGAAGGTGAAGGTGGTGGCCCGCGACGATGCCGGCAAGCGGGTGGCTCTGCGCACCAAGGTCATCGACGCCAACAGCGTGATGATTCTCGACAAGGGTACCCAGCGGCTGAATGTGGTGATTACTCCCGGCAAGGAGAAACCCAACTTCTGGAAGGAGGCGGCCGAGTATTCGTTGCGGGGGCTGATGATGGTGCGTAACGCCAGCGTGCGCTACCGCAAGACCAACACCACCTCGCTGCCCCTCTTCTCGCCCAACATCGGCGACATATTCGGGCAGTCGAACTCCTACGGTCCCATGTCGCCCGGTCTTGACTTTGCCTTCGGGTTCACCGACGAGAACTATGTCTACCGGGCCAAGGAGCGCGGCTGGCTGCTGTGCGACTCTACCCAGATAAGCCCCGCCGTAATCGGTCGTACCGAAGAGTTCAACATCGAGATTGCCCTCGAGCCGATACGGGGGTTGAAAATCAACCTCACGGGCAACCGCACCGACACGCGCAGCTCGCAGATGCAGTTCATGTATGCCGACATGCCTACCACCCGGGGCGGAAGCTATACCAAGACCCACATCGCCCTGAAGACCGCCTTCCGCAGCAGCTCGTCGAAAGACGGCTATGCGTCGCAAGCCTTCAACGACTTCCTGCGCAACCGCGAGATTATCGCTTCGCGTCTCGAGGCCCGCTATGCCCAGGGCAACTATCCCAACCGGGGATTTATCGCTTCGACTGGCCTGGCCGGGCAGCCCTACGATGCTGCCAACGGCGGGGTGAACCGCAGTTCGGCCGACGTGATGATACCCGCCTTCCTGGCCGCCTATTCGGGTATGGATGCCAACAAGGTAGGGCTCTCGCCCTTCCCCGACATTACGGCCATTCTGCCCAACTGGCGCATCACCTACGACGGCCTCATGCAGGTGCCTCTGATCAAGAAGTATTTCAAGGCCTTCACCCTGTCGCACACCTACCAGTGTACCTATTCGGTGGGCTCCTACTCGTCGTACCTCAACTGGGTGGAGTCGGACGGCGATTTCGGTTTCATCCGCGACGAACTCTCGGGCAACCCCATACCCTCGTCGCCCTTCGACATCTCGTCGGTGATGATTACCGAGCGTTTCGCCCCCCTTATCGGTCTCTCGGTCACGCTGAAGAACAACATTACCGGCAATATCAAGTTCAACGACTCCCGTACCCTCACCCTCAACTCGGCCGCCGGCCAGATTGTAGAGGCCACGACTACCGATTTCACTATCGGGGCCGGGTACAAGATTGCCAACTTCAACACCATCCTGAAGCTGCGGGGCTCGCAAACGGGTGTCAGCAACGACCTCACCATCAACGCCGATTTCTCGTTCCGCAAGAATCAGTCGCTCATCCGCCGCATCGAGCAGAACTTTACCCAGGCCACCAGCGGCACCCGCACCACCATGATCGAGCTCACGGCTAATTACGTGCTGAGCAAGCGCATCACGGTGGGAGCCTACTTCGACCACCAGATCAACACCCCGCTGGTATCCTCGTCGTCCTACCCGATAACCAACAGCAACTACGGTATCTCGGTGCGCCTCTCGCTGGTGAAATAGTCTGCATCAGGAGCCGGACTGAGGCGAGTCTCTTCACGTCGGTCTTCTGTCAGTACAGTCGGGAGTTGAGGTCGAGAGGAATAGCGAGCGTGTCGGCCGCCCACAGATGGAAGTCGGGCATCACGTCGCCCGAAAAGAAAATCCGATAATATTTGTAGGCCGGGCCCGTAATGTGCAGGGTCAGTTTTCCCGGTATTTTGCCGCTGTTCGACAGCTGCCCCACGGTGACAAACTTGTTTTCGGCATCGTTGCCTCCCCATAACGAGAGAATCGTTTTCTTCCCGGACGACGAGACCCGCAGCGAAAGTTCCCTCCACCGTTGATAGCTCTCGCTCTGGAGCGTGATGGGACGGGTGAGCAGTACAATCTGTGCCGTATTGTTCCGTATCTCTTTTTGCAGATCGAAGATATTCCCCTGTTTATCCTGACCCAACAGATGTGTGGCATCGTAAAGATACGAGGTGTAGACTTGTGTCGTGCGGTACATATACATCGAGGGCAGATGCAGAACCACCGTATATCCGAGTCGAGGTTGGCAGAAGAGCAACTCTTTTTCGATGGGGTTATAGGCGATGATACATCCTTGAATGAAGTCGGAGAGCGGTGTCGTGTCGCAGGTTGCCTGTAATATATTGCTCGAGAGCTGATAGTCTTGAAGCTTCGAATTGTCTTCGTAGGGCAGTTCGTCGAATGCCAGAAGCTGCTGCGTGGTTGCACCCTGTAAAATCGATAGCCCTTTTGGAGTGGCAAACAGGATAGCCTCTTCGAGGGGAATGATGGGATATTCCCTCGAAATAGGTTCACGGCTCAACTGGTGCTGGTTGCTGTAGCACACCTCGCCCGAGCCGCTTTGCAGGGCCCAGATGCCCTCTTCGGTAAAAAGGTAGAGCGGGAACTCGCCGAACTGTCCCTCGGAGAGGGCCGTGGTAATGCTCGCGATGCCGGTGATGGCTCCGTTCGATACCGAGTAGGTTTGTTCGGCCGGAAAGACAAACGGGTTTTCATACTTCGATACCCGCAGAATATTGTCCTGCGTATAGACGTCGTTGCTGGGCGAGGGGATGGTCAGGGCACTCGAGCCCGCTGCCGAATCGACCTCCAGAGGTGCTGCCACAAACGAATCGTCGAGGTAGTCGGCCCGGTTTTCATACTCCGAGGGGGTGAGCTCGATGCGCTTGCGGTACAGTCCCGACGCGCTTTTCACGACAATCTCCATCAGGTAGGCATTGCTGTCGGGGTAGGAGATGAAGGGCGAGAGCTGGTTGTAGAAGTAGTCGGTCGTCCCGCTCCACACCACCATGCTTTCGCCTCGCTCGGTTTTGAGGTAGGTGCAGATATAGGCCTCGGCCGGTTCGGCATTGGTTCGCCCCGTAGTCTGCATGATCAGCGGGAACCCCGGGAACATCTTGCGGCTCAGGTTGGCCTGGTGCAGCCGCTTGTTGAGCACGTAGCTCACTTGCGCTCCGGTTGAGAGCAGGGTCGTATTGTCGGGCGATAGCACCTCTTCGTGTACCAGCATGTCGGGGCGTATGTCGCTGTAAAAGTCGTACCATTCGCCCACCTTCAGGTTGCTCCAGTCTTCGATCGAAGTTATTTTGTAGAAGAGCGAACTTTGCATGTATTGTTTCTTGATTTCGTTCCGGTCCAGAAACGAGATGTCGCCCGTGACGTAAAAGACGGTGTTGCCGTTCTCTTGGGTACGCTCGATTTTGAAGTCCATGCCTTGCAGCGTTTCGCCCGTCTCGAAAATCGTGGCTTCGGGGGTTACGAAGAAGTCGATGCTCTTCACGATGTCCTTCCAGTTTTCGAGGTTCAGACTGTGAATGAAATATTTGACGATGAAGTTTTCGGCAATAATCTGTCCCTCGTAGGTTCCCGTACAGATGTTGTTCGAGTTTTTGATGCGGATTCTCAGTTGCGAAGGCTGTATGGGGTTGGCCTGCGAGAGCATGACGGGAGTCGACGAGAATATGCGACTGCCGTCGTAGAGGGTGAGTGCATATCGAATGAGTATGGGCTGAATGAAATAACGCCGTTTCCAGGCCTGCTCCTGCAGTTGGAAAAAGGCATCGTAGTAGGCCCCGTTGTAGAAGTTGGTCTCCTCGGTCTTGAGGTAGGTCGGGTTGTTGTAGGTCTCGGAGAAGGTGTGCTCGGGCACGATATAAGCGTCGGTATAGCGGGTATAGGCCGAGAACGAAATCTCGGGAAAGTCGGGTTGCTCGCCCAAAAATATATATTCGCCCTCTTTGTAGAGCAGGTAGTAGGTATGCTCGGCACAGATGACGATGAGGGTGTTGCCAATCGACTGAACCGACAGTGCGGTACTCCCGTTGAGGGTAAACAGCTCTTTTTCGACAGGCGTTATCTTTTCGCTATCCCGGTCGATATTCACCTCGTAGTAGAGGGCATAGTCGTTGGCCGTGATGTGATGCTCTCCGTCGTAGCAGGTATGCACATAGAGCAGTCGGCGGTCTTTCTCCTGGGTATTGTACAGATACTTGGGGGTGCCCACGGGAATCAGGTGGCCCGATTGTTTGCGCAGATTGACCACCGACGAGCAGTCGCCCGGCTGGGCAGTCGCAGGCGAAGCATGGCGATTCATGCCGTTGAAGATAATTCTCGATTTCATAGGACAGAAAAATTTCCGGTAAAAGTAATGCCGGCTCTCTCTCGACTTGTGGCATGATGATACTCTTTGAAAGAAGGAGGCCCTTCCCGACTATTGATAAATACCTGATAATAAAACAGGAGGGGCCTCCTTGCCCCCTTGGTGCGGGGTAGAAGGCGCATTGCCCAAGCATAACCAATCACTGTTTTGCGCCTGAGTTTGTACCTGAGTATAACATGCGAGCGGGGCAAATGGTTGAGTCGGGGGTGAGCCGTACATGCAAAAAATAGGGGGGCGGGGGCGATATTCTTGCCTTTGCGACGTTCAACATACGGGATAAATGCGTATCTTCGCTCAGAAAGGAGATAGGCTTTATGGACAAACTCAATTTTGCTGCAATAGATATTGGCTCCAATGCCGTGCGACTGCTTATCAAGGGTATCAATCCGGATGAGAACGTAACCGATTTATCCAAGGTCTTCATCGTGCGTGTGCCGTTGCGGTTGGGGCAAGATACCTTTACCAAAGGGCGTATCTCTACCGAGAAGACCGAGAAGCTGCTGCGACTCATGCACGCCTTCTCGCAGTTGATGCAGGTCTATAACGTAGTCTCCTACCGGGCTTGTGCCACCTCGGCCATGCGCGACTCGTCGAACGGGGCCGAAATCGTGCGCTATATCTCCGAAAAGAGCGGCATTCACATCGAGGTTATCGACGGTCTCGAAGAGGCTCGTATCGTCTACGACAGCCACATTGTCGACCAGTTTGAGCAGGAGGGCAATTTTGTCTATGTCGATGTAGGTGGCGGCAGTACCGAGGTGAGCATCATCAGCAACCGCTCGTTGTTGCAGTCCCAGTCGTACAACATCGGTACGGTGCGTATCCTCAACAAGAAGTTGAGCCGCAGCGAACTCTTCCGCATGTACCGCGACTTGAGGCGGGTGAAAGAGTCATATCCCCGAATCTCCATCATCGGCTCGGGCGGGAACATCAACAAGCTGCACCATCTGGCCAAAATACCGGCTCGCGAGCCCCTCACCGTAGAGCGCCTGCTCGAGTTGAGAAACGAGCTCAACAGCTATCCCATTGTCGAGCGCATCGAGCGTTTCGGCCTCAAGCCCGACCGTGCCGACGTCATTGTGCCTGCAGCCGACATCTATCTGCAGATAGCCACACACATCGGCGCGCAGGAGATATGGGTGCCTACCATCGGTATCGTCGACGGTATCATCTATTCGCTCTGCTCCGATTATCTGGAGATGCACAAAAAGTAAGGGCTTCTATTTTTTCTTCTTCTCCCACTTGGGACGTTGGTCTTTCTTCAGGATAAAGTCGCGTATGAAGAGAGCCGTCTCTTCGCTGCCCAGTATCGACGAGTCTATCGACAGGTCGTACGACGACGATACCCCCCAACCCTTGTCGGTATAGAAGTTGTAGTAGGCGGCGCGCAGTTTGTTTTTCTTTTCGGCCAGTTCGATGGCCTCCTTGCGTGTCATTCCTTGCGAGCGGCTCAGTATGCGGGCAATGCGATCCTCGAGCGGCGCGTGTATGAACACGTTGTAGCATCGTGGATATTGGCGCAGGATATAGTCGGCACATCGTCCTACGATTACGCACGATTGGGTCTCGGCCAGTTTGCGGATTACGTCGGACTGGAATTTGAAGATGTATTCATTCGACAAACCTCCGTCGCCCCACAAGCCTCCGGCCCCCGTGAGCCAGTTGATCGAGAACGAATTGAGCAGGGCGCTCGGGGCGCGTTCGTCGGCCTTCTCGAAATATTCGGTGCTGAGTCCGCTCGACTTCGAGGCTTCGTTTATCAATTCCTTGTCGTAGTAGGCGATACAGAACAGTTCGGAGAGCCGCTTGCCAATTTCACGGCCGCCGCTGCCGAATTGCCGGCCTATGGTGATGATGAGGTTGTTGTTCATAATGTCGTGTATAGATTCGATTATCCAACAAACTTACATTAAAAAAATAGGAAATCCTATATCCCGATATATTTTTTTTGCGTGCTTGGCTGCTTTTCGATGTGTCGTTCAGGGCTTCATCGGCAAAAGGTCCGGTTCAACGACGTCCGACCTTTTCGGCGTGATAGTCAGCCAGATGGTCGCAATGACCCCGAACCAGTTTCCCTTTTTGGGTGTGTGGGTATCGCCGGGCCACGGTGCGGAAGTTGCACAGGGTGTAGTGTATGTCGGCTCCCGTTTCGTCGTCGGTAATCAGGTCGGTAGCCTGCCGTACGAGGGCTTCGGCTCGGGCCAGGGCCGCGCGGGTATATCGGTCGTTTTCCCAGTCGCGCTTCTCGCACACCTGCCCCCAGTAGCAGCTGCCCCGGTAGTATTGGGTCAGGCTCCAGCAACGGTCGAACGAGTTGCGCAGCCCGATGGCATAGCGCACCATCAGCCGGGCTTTGCGGTTGGGCTCCCGGGTCGTCTGCATGTTCTGCTCCAGCGAATGCATCTCCCGGGCAAAGGCAAATTTGAAATCGGCGGGATTTTCGGTCGAGGTAGCCCGTACGGCGAAGGGGTCGTATTTCGCCTCTACGTTGAGGTGGCGCTTGTAGGCCTCGCTCACGGCACCCAGATAGCCGATGGCCTCGCCGTATCGCATGGCGCGCAGGCATTGCGTGCCCGCTATGTCGTTGAGGTAGTCGTTGCCCGTGTAGCCCCGGGCGTTGAGGAATCGGTCGAATGCCGTTTGCGGCCGTTGCACCCGCCGCACGTAGGCGATGGCGGCGTCGGTCCCGAGGCTGTCGATCATCTCGAAAAAGTGGTTGCTGTAATCGTATGCGTTGAACTCGCCCGAGTATCGGTACTTGTCCAGCGGCAATACCTGTTGCACAAACCGAGAGTCTCCGTTTTCGTCGGTTGTGACAAGTGTCACTTCTTGTTTGCCTACGACTCCCAGCAGCCGGTTGTCGGCCATGTTGGCCAGTTGCAGCGCCCGGGTCGTTTTGCCGGCCTTGAGCATGCGGGGACACACCTCCGACAGCACGATGCGCCGCATCATGTCGTTCCAGTAGTAAAAACTGGCGCATCGTATCAACTTGTACCCGTGGGTGGTCTCGTCGCGCACCGGCTCGGTCAGGCGGTTTGCGATTTGTTTGTCGAGCCACTCGAGTTGCTGGAACAGTCGCCTCTCGTAAGCCCGGTTACAGGGTTGTGTGCGGGCATCGAGGTAGATGCGGAATACTTTGATAGACGCGTCGATAAACGGGTTCGACCGGGCCCGCTCGGCCAGCCGCAGCAGTCGATAGGCCTGGCTGGTCTCTCCGTCGAGGCCCGACAGGAAGGCGGCCGTGTAGTACCACATGGCCGGTACCTCCGTCTCTTTGTTGCGGGCCATCTTCATACACAGGTCATGCAGCTTCGCCTTTTCGGCCCGGATCGCTGCCGTATCGCAGGGATAGAAGGTGTCGGGCACCTCGAGACTGCGTATGTAGCTCTGCAACGTCTGAGTTATGTAAGGGCTGTTCGGTGCATATTGGCACACGAGCGAGAGGGCGTCGACGGTCGACACGTTCTTGCTGCCTTGCCCCGTGTAGAAGAGAATGGAGCCCACGTCACCGGTCCGGGCAAAGTAGGGGAGAGCCTTCTCGGCTTGTCCCGTGCGTACCTCGGCCCCCGCTATGTAGGGCTCGATCAGGCGGCGCATCAGGTTGTCGGCCGGCAGTCGCGACACCTCCGACTCCCACAGGTCGATGCAGCTCTCGTATCGCCCCAGCGTGAAGAGTGCCCGTACTGCTTGCAACAGATAGCGGTCGCGCAGTCTGGGTTCCCGGTTCGACAGGGCATGTTCGGCCACCTCTTCGAACGTCATACGTGCCCCGATTTTCATCGAAGGGTAGTACCAGCGCGAGTTGCGCTTCAGGCGGATGTACTCGTTGGTCTTGGCCAGCAGCAGGAAGTCGAGCAGGGCCGTATCGCGTTGGGCAATCCACGCGACGAAAGGGTTGTCGTGTTTTCCCATTCGGTGAGTCTCTACCCGTTCGAGCTCCTCGAGCGGCATCTTGTATACGGCTTGGTAAATATCGGCCGTAGGAATATCGGGCGAGGTTAGCCGCTGCCACTCCCGGCAATTCTCCTCGTCCTCCCGGAGGGGCGATGGGTCGGCAGAATCGGGCTCATACACTCTATACATATAATACTCTTCCGGGGCATACCAGGGCTCCCAGCAGGCAGCAACTTCGTGGCTGGTAAACAGAGCGGCCAGACTAACGGCCAAGAATCTGATCGATCTCTTCATGGGTGTAGTGTTTGAGTTGTGCATAATCCAGGTGATACAGCAGGTTGCCGCTTGCCGGTTGGCCCAAATAGCTTTCGACCAGCTTCTTGACGGCTACTATTTCGGCTGCGGCAGGCCGCTCTCGCCGCACCGACTCGCCGGGCTGCGACACCGTGTCGGCCTCGGTCACAATCGATACGAATTTTTCTCCCTCGAATTTGACACCCCAGCCGAATACGGGGTAGGCATAGTCCAGGGGAATCGGGTACCGTTTCCGGGTCATATAGGGTTTTACATCGGCGATGTCCAGTATCGAGTTACGGGTGTCGTGCCCCTTCAATGCCCCCGTGTTGTACAGCATCAGTACACCCCGGTCGGCCGGGGGTGCCGGTTCGCGCAACTGATGCAGCCGCACGGTTATGCTCAGCTCTATCTCCTTTTTCTGCAACGAGTCTCTGACCGTCTGGCACAACACGGCGTAGCTCTCGCGGGTCGATGCCGTCCAGTCGCAATCGAGTTGTATCTCGTTTATCTTTCCGCACTCGTTATACGAACTCATGGCCAGCAGCCGGTCGACGATGAGGGGGGCGAACTTCCGCTCTTTCCCCGCCATGGCCCGCAGGGCGTCGAGGGTGATATAGGCGACCGGTACAATCTCTATCTCGTCGGGTACCCGTGCTTCGAACCGAGTCGTGGCGATGGGCACGACTTCGGAGCCGCCGGTCTCGTAGTCGGGCTCTACGGCCACATCGAACATGTGCAGGTAGATGCGGTCGATGTCGTGCTCTGCCAGGAAGTCTCGTTCGGCCGAGTCGGGGGCAAAGGTCGTTTTCCAGTAATAGACCGAGTTGTGTTTCGCAAACTCCGCGGTTGTCTTGTTCTGGCGTGTGCATCCCGCGATAAGCACACTTGTCGCGATTAGTACCAGGCCGATGGGGTGTAGCAGTTTCATAGTTTGTTTTTGTTTTTGAGGAGTCTGTTGCAAAGATGGTGAAATGGTTGCATGGACAGCACTGTTTTTGGTCCGACTGTACGAAATGGCTATCGGGCTGTATGAAATGCTTCTGTGCGACCTATTTCGTAAAGAAGGCTCCTTGGGTTGGGAATCCGCTTCGAAAAGTGAGGCTTTTTGGCCTCCTCGCACAAACTGTTTTATGAAATATTTTGTGGCGACAAAAGTTTTTATTTAATTTGTGTCATTCAAAAGAAGGCAAACTATGAATAACGATTTGAAAAAGATATTAAGCAGCGATACCGATGGCCTGCTCACCTATGAGTATATTGCCAACCACATGGGTACCTGCGACGACGATATGCCTGCTTTGGCCGACAATATCATCCGGGTCGACCTCACCGGCCAGATTACCGTGAGTGCTGCGCTCTATCTGCATGCCACCGGCCCCGACAAATACAGGGAGATTATCGATAAGCTCATTGCCGCTTCGCTCCAAAAGGATCGTGAACACAAATACATTGTCGATTTGCTGTCGGGTATTTGGGGCGAGGATTATAAGACGCATGTCGATGAGTTGAATCGGCAGAGCGACAATTTCCGCCGTATTTACAAGCGGGTCTATGCCAACGATGTGATGTAATTGTATTATATAATAAGGTACAACTCGGCATCTACCCGGTTATCCGTATAGACGATACGCCGCTTTTCTGCTCGCAGCAGGGCAGGAGGCGGCGTTCTTGTTTCTGATGCTCCTCTCTCCTGTTCTTCCCTTGTAAGGCATCTCCGTTTTCTTCCCGGCCATTTATCCTGTCCCCCTTCTGGCTTTTCTTGGAGATTTTTATGTTTGTTGTTTTTGCTCGATAAAATCAATCTTTTTGTAGCGATTTTTACTCTTGAAGTATTTTTTTGTTAGTAGCCGCTTTTGGTGGAATAAATTTTTATATGGTTGATTCTTAATTGTTTATATAGCTAAATAGACTTGAAATAATTTCTATACTTACGCAGGATTTGACTGTAAAGCTCAATTGGAATAGTTATAATTTTATAAAAATAACATTTGTTTTATCTTGTATAAATATTCTAAGTTTAAAAAATGCGGCTTTATATGGTGATATTTTTATAGAAAATATAGGTTTATTCCGAATAATTTTTTATATTTGCAAGAGATGAATAAATAGTTGTAATATTTTGTTGGTTTTTGCATGTAATGTAATTTCATAATAAACCTAATAATATATTTACGATGGCAAAGAGAATTACGCTTATTTGTGCTTTCTTCCTGTTTATAGTGGGATTGCGAGCAGAGGTTTTGCTGAACGAGAATTTTGAATCTTGGACGGCAACCAATTTCCCAGCGAATGGCTGGACGGTAGTAAACGATACTCAGGAGGGTGCCATTTACCATTGGACTCTCGAGACGGGGCGGTCGGCGCTTTCTGGCTCGATAAGTCTGTTTTGTGACGGCGGATCGTGGGATCCTGTTGAACCGGTAAAGGAGGAGTGGATTATCTCTCCGGCAATTACGTTGAGCAATACCAATTACAATTTGTCGTTCCTGTGGGAAGGGGCGTCGGCTGCCGCTTTCAAAAACGAATACGACTTGCAGGTGCGCGTGAGCGACAACGACGGGGAGTCGTGGACGACCATCTTCTCGTTTCTCAATCAGGAACAGGTCGAGAACAGTGGTGTAGTCTATCCCTGGACTGCCTGGACGGTAAACTCGTCGTTGCTCAGCCTGAAGGCTTATGCCGGCAAGACAATAAAGATAGCCTTTGTCCATTGCCTGCTGGTGAGCGGTTCGGGTAAAGGTAATTGTGCCTGGGTCGACGATGTGGTAGTCGAATCGGGTGCTGCTATCGAGGCTCCCATAGCCGAAGTAACTCCCACCTCGTATGTATTCCCGGGTACCTACATCGGGGTAGGCAAGTGGTCCGACAAGTTTGCCCTCAGCAACAAGGGTGTAGGTTCACTTACCGTAACCGGCATTTCGGGACTCGACGGTACCGATTTCTCTACCGATTTGGTCCCGGCCGATGTTTCGATAAAACCGGGTGCCGAATATGAATTTTATGTACGCTATACTCCCTCTTCGGCCTTGAGCGCCAAGTCGGCCACGATGACGATTCACACCAATGGCGGCGATGTCTCCATCGCTTTGGAGGGAACCAAAATCATTCTTCCCGACAACTACAATCTCGAAAGTTTCGAGGGCGGCACCTTCCCGCCGTTGGGCTGGACGGCTGACGAGGGCTGGTCTCAGGGACGAGCCTATGCTACCTCGGGCGACTACTCCGCCTCGTGTAGCTTTGCCGAGAACAACCCCACGCTGGTTACACCTCGTCTCGACTGTTCCGAGGGTTCGTATGAGTTGCAGTTCAATTATGCCAACGTGTGGGAACCCACGGCCGACGATGCCGCCACCTCCGAGAGCGGATTCGAGGTTTACTTCTCCAAAGACGGTAAGAATACCTGGACCCAGATAGCCTCGTGTGACTCCATCAACCGTTGGGAGCACCTGACTGTCGACCTGGGTACTCCGGCTTCGGACAACTGCTATGTCATGTTCAAATATGTGCTCGACGTCGATTTGTCGACCGGCGGTTGGGACGACCTGCCCGAGTACTCTACGACTTTCCTCGACGATGTAATCTTGCCGCCCTATTACGGAAGCTCTTCGATACCCGGGGCTGCTACGACTCCCTCGCCCGAGAATGGAGCTACCGATATCTTCAACGAAGAACTCGTGCTCACCTGGGGTGGTGTACAGTTTGCACAGACCTATAAGGTGTATGTAGGAAAATCGGCTACCGACTTCTCGGTAGTCAATGGTGCCGAGGTGACCGAGTGTTCCTATGCCCTCCCCGTACTCGACTATGCTACTACCTATTACTGGAAAGTCGTTGCCTGCAACGAAGCAGGTGAAACGCCTTCGCCCGAGGTATGGAGTTTCACCACGCTGGCCGACCAGACCGTGAGCACCTTCCCCTGGTCCGAAGGTTTCGACGGCGAGACATTCCCGCCGCTGGGCTGGCGCAACATCGGCGAGGGGTATACCGAATGGGATTTGACCAACTACACCACGTACGACGGCAAGGGCTCGGCCTACATTTCGGCCGGCGGTTCCCATCAGCAGGGCATTCTGCAGACGCCTGCCTTTGCATTGCCTGCCGATAAGGACATGCAGATCAGTTTCTATTGGGGCAATGCCGTACCGGCCGGATTGAGCAAATCGGTACAAGGCACGACCACCATCAATAAGGATACGCTCTATTTCGAAATCAAAGTTGATAACGCTTGGCACCAGTTGGCATTCATCTCGGCAGCTCAGGATGAGGGGCAAAGCTGGGAACGCCAACGCATCGTCCTCTCCGATTACCGGGGCAAGACGGTGAACTTCCGCTGGCGTTACAGCACGGTCGACTATATGGGTTCGGGTGCTTCGCTCGACAAGATTCTGCTCGAAGAGGCTCCCTCTGCCGGTAAGGCCGTCATCAACGTATCCTCGTGGGAGGCCGGCGATGTCAACTACAACAAGGCCGTTACCTCCAAAATGCTGAACCTCTTGAACGATGGCGAAAAGACGATGACGATAACCGGTGTATCGTTTGCCAACGCCAACTTCTCTACCTCGCTGCACAAAGACATGGTATTGGAAAGCCGCGAGAGTGTCGACTTCAACATCACCTTTGCCGCCGGCACAACCTCGGCCCTGGTCGAAGACGAAATGACCATCACCTTCGACGATGCTCCCTCGATTTCGTTCCCCGTATCGGGTAACGCACTGGGCATGTACACCCGCTACTTCAGCTTCGAAGACGACGAGTTCGGCTCCATTGCTCCCAAAGGCTTTACCACGGTCGATGCCGACCACGCCGCTACGGTTTCGCCGGTGATGATCAACTATCCCAACATCGGTACCGCCTATGCCTACATCGTCATCAACCAATTGCCCGAACCCGACGGTGCCGACTGGCGCAACATCTATCCCCGCTCGGGCGACCAACTGTTGGCTACCATGGCTGCCAGTGATGCTTCCGAGGCTGTCGACTGGATTATCAGCGACCAGATGACCGCTCGCGACGATGCACACTTCCGCTTCTATGCCAAGTCGTACGACGGCGACAACACCTATCACCCCTTTGCCGCTCTCACCGTACTGGTAAGTACCACCGACAATGCCGTGTCGAGCTTCTCGCCCGTTTCGGGATTCGAATCGGTACAGGTACCCCACAAGAACAACAGCGACAGCCAGACGTCGTGGACCGAGTTTGATGTCGACCTGAGTCAATATGCCGGACAACCCATCTACGTGGCCATCCGCAACAATACGCCGGGTCAGGGCTTTGTCACCTTCTTCGACGACTTCTATTTCGAGAATTTCGAATACGTAGCCAGCGACAACAATGCGCCCTACTTTACTACGGTGCCCGAGACTACCGCTACCGTGGGCAAACGCTGGACCTACAACTATGCCGTAGCCGATCCCGATGGCGATGCCTTGACCGTGACGCTGCAAGGCAAACCCTTCTGGATTACCCATACCCCGGGTACCAACGGCGGTACATTGTCGGGTATCCCCGGACAGGCCGAAGAGATTATTATGAAACTTTCGGTGACCGACGGCTCCAAAACTACGGTACAGGAGATTGTACTCAATATTACCGATGGTTCGGGTATCGACGAGGTGAACGGCGATTGCCTCGAGGTTTATCCCAACCCGGTGGTATCTACGCTCTATTTCAAGGAAACGTGCGACCGTGTAGTCGTTACCGATATTACGGGCAAACAGGAATTGGCCGCTCAGCAGGTCGAGAGTCTCGACATGTCGGCGCTGGCTCCTGGAGTATATCTGGTGACGGTACAAACTGCCGGTGAGCATCGAACCACCCAAATCGTTAAAAAGTAATCGAAACTATGTTTACTATGAAAAAACTTTTTCTTTCCCTCGCGCTGCTGATTGGCAGCGCAGGGGCTTTTGCCGCCGAAAATCTTGTGTTGAACGAGAATTTCGAGAGTCAGAATTTCCCGCCGCAAGGGTGGACTGTCACAGGTACCGAACTGCCGGATAACCTCGAGGCGACGGCCTTTGCACATTGGGATTTGAATTGGAACGAAATCACGGGGTCGCCCATCGCCGGGTCGGGTTGTGCCGAGGTAGTAAGCAATTATGCCGAGGGTGCAGCCGGCATCACGAAAGAGGAGTGGCTCATTACCCCTTCTGTAAATATAGCTCAAGATGCTACGCTGTCGTTTGTTTTCTGGTGCAATGCCTCAGCTTTTCTCCCGTCTGAAAAAACTTACGGTCGTTTCGTTATCAAGGTATCGACCGACAACGGAGCCTCCTGGAACGACCTTTGGGATGTGGCTTCACAGGAAGATATAGAAAACTCGGGTCTGCCCTGGCCGTGGGATAGAACGGCTACCGGCAGTGTGGCAAACTGGCAGAAACTGACTCCCAACATAAGTCTGAAGGCTTATGAGGGTAAAAACGTGTCGATTGCCTTCTATTTTCAGTCGGTGTTGTACAAGAACTACACCGCCGCCACGCTGGCTGTCGACGATGTGAAGGTGGGGAATCAGAAGATTGAGCAGCTTCCCGAGGTCGAAGGCTCTACGTCGTATGCCTTCTCCAACTCCTACATCGGTTATCTGGCTCAGTCCGAGCCCATGACGCTTCGCAACATCGGGTACGGTGTCTTGACCATCACCGGTATCGAAGGCCTCGAGGGTACCGACTTCTCTACCACGCTCGATCCCGCCACGGTGTCGCTGAAGCGGGGCGAAGAGGTTGAGTATCGCATCAACTACAACCCCACGGTCGAAGGGGCCCGCAGCACGGTAATGAAGATTCACACCAATGGCGGAACCCTTTCGGTCAACCTCTCGGGAACCAAAGTGGTGCTCGAAGAGGGGTATACGCTCGAGAGTTTCGAGGGCGACATCTTCCCGCCGGCCGGTTGGTCGCGCAACGAAGGCTGGCGCACGATCGAGGGCATAGCTACCTCGGGTGTGAAGTCGGTAACCGTGGGCGGCATGACTACCTGCGACATCGTTTCGCCCCGTCTCGACCTCTCGGCCGGGAACGGTAAGGTGAAATTCGATTACATCGAAACCACCGGCGAGGAGTATATCGACGACTCGTTCCTTCCCACCACCTACTTCATTTGCTATTACAAGAAGGGTTCCGACACCGATTGGACCGAGTTGTGGTGTTCGCTCGACGACAGCCGTTACAACGAGTGGGTACAGAAGGAAATCGAAATCAAGGACCAGAACGGCAACTTCGTGGTGAGCGACGATGTATATCTGCGCTGGACCTACGAGTTCGAAATCGGCGATGGCGGCCTCGACAACATGGTGGTGACCGACATCTACTTCGACAACGTGGTATTGCCCAAACTCTACGGTGCAGGCGATCTTCCTCTGGCCATCACTACCCCCAGTCCCGTAAACGGAGCTGTCGATGTCGAGTACGCCCGGCTCACCCTTTCGTGGGAACCCGCTCTCTTTGCCGAGGGGTATGAACTCTCGGTAGGAACCGACAAGGCCAATCCCTCCTCGCTGCTCGACGGTGTCCGTCTCGAAGGCAATTCGTCGGTATCCTATACGATTCCCGAGCTCACCCCCGCGACTACCTATTATTGGAAGATTGTACCCTACAATACCGTAGGCAAGAACGAGGAGGCTACCGTCTGGTCGTTTACCACCATGGCCGACCAGTCGATTCGCAACTTCCCCTACACCCAGGGATTCGAGGAGGGTGCCGTGCCTCCCATGGGTTGGGCCGCCAATCATCAGGGCGATGGCATACAGCAGTGGAAATCGAACAATATCGGCCCATATGCCGGAGAATATTCGGCTTCGGTATGGCACAACTATGCCGGCGAGGAGTCTACGCTCACCACGCCGATTATTGTCCTCCCCACGACGGGCGACATGGTTGCCTCATTTGCCTGGGGCGGTGCTCTCTGCAACCGTTTGGAAACCGGGTATGAAAACGAGGCTGTCACCGAATTGCCCCTCGACGAGGTCGACGATACCGACGGTACGCTCTATTTCGAAATCCGGGCGGTCGATGACGACTCCTGGACCCCGTTGGCCTATACCCAGGATCGTACCAAGTGGCGTCACAAATATGTATCGCTGGCTTCCTATGCCGGCAAGAGTGTGAACCTGCGCTGGCGTTTTGTCGCTACCGAAAATAACGGTTCGTCTACGGGCGGCTCGCTCGACGAAATCTACGTGGGCGATATTGCCGGCATGCCCACCTTGGCCGTCGACGAACTGTCGCAACCCCGTCTGGCCATCTATCCCAACCCCACGACCGATTACCTCTATTGGAGCGGTGGTGTGGCTCACGTGCGGGTCTACGACCTGACCGGCAACTGTGTGCGCGAGGCGGCCGATGTCGAGTCGCTCTCGATGCACGACCTGGCTGCTGGCATATATCTCGTAACTCTCACTCAGGGCGACACCGTCGTTACGACACGGGTGATGAAGCGTTAGAAACTTACCCCCGCAGGGTGGGGGAGAATATACCCGGAGGGCTCCTGGTCGATGGAGCCCTCTTTGTTCCTTTTGCGAACAGCACACGACAACGATACGTAAATACCAAATTTTTATAGAAAAGCAATGAAGAAAAAAATTTTAGCTCTGGTAATGACCCTCGCCGGCTGGGGCCTGGCGGCGATGGCTCAGCAGACTGTTTCGCTCACCTTGCAGGTCACCTCCGTTACGGGCGAAGACATGAGCGGAACCCCCTTTTATCTGGAGCGAACCGAGTCGGGTTTGGTCTATAACCGGGTATTGGGAGCTAACGGAGTCTATACCGAGAAAAGTATATATCCGGGCATTCACCGGCTGGTTATTGAGAAAGAGGGATTGAAGACCTACGACAACGCCGCGCTCGACATACAGAGCGATACGGTACTCAAGATTGTGATGGAAGAGCCGGTGCGCACCCCTTACAATCTGCAGGCGGTACTTGCACACGATCCCAAGACCGGTGTCAACGATGCCTCGCTGGTGTGGAACGAGGAGACCGACTACTTCTTCGACGATTTTGAAGACTACCCCTCGTTTACTCTCGACCTTACGCCGTGGACCGGTATCGACAAAGACCAGGAGTCGGCCGCCGTACTCATGCAGGGCGGTTATCCCAACAGTGGGCTGAAGCAGTATGCCACGATTGTGGCTCCCGACGAAGCCTATGTCTCGGTAACCTCCGACGGCAGCGATGTCTATCCCGTCTCGTGGTGGTTCTATGCACCACAGCTGCGGCCGTACAGTGGCAAGAAGTATATGGGCTTTATCCGTACGGCCAGCGGTACCACCAATAACGATTGGGCCATCACACCCCAGATACACGTAGGGGTAAACAATGTCGTGCGTTTCAAGGCCAAGGCGGCCGATGCGCCTGTCGAGCGTTTCAAGGTGTGGATTTCGACTGCCGGAACCGCCGAGAGCGACTTCATGCCGTTGACACAAGGCAACTACGAATCGGTAGAGTGGAACTCGTGGAGTACGATTGAGTATGACCTCTCGAAATACGAAGGACAAGATGTTTATATAGCCATTCAGTATATTACCCAGGCGGGCTGGATGCTGATGGTCGACGACTTTTTCGTAGGGTCGGCCAAGCTGAATCCCTCGCAGGTAAAGGCTCGGTTGCCCCGGGCAATCCGTCATCGCAATATAGCGGCCGGCGACGATCCGCAAAGTTACACCGTCTATCTCGACAATCGCGAGGTAGGTTCGGTGCAGACCAATTCCTTCTTCTTCGACAATCTGGAGGCCGGCGTTCACACCTTGGGTGTGAAGTCGGTCTACCGGGTTTCCGAGTCGTCGGTGGCTACTACCCAAATCGAAGTTCCGGCAGCCTCGGCCTATGCCGATGTCAAGGTACAGGTGACCGTCAACGGAGGGTCGGCCGATGGAATTGCCGTGAGCTATCTCTCGGGCAGCTACCAGGTGACCGACACCATACGGTCGGGCCTATCGCACTTTGCCTCGCTGCAGAAGGGCGAGTATGTAATCGGCATCAACGACGACCGCTACATGCCGCTAGATACCTTTGTCAATATCGATCGGGACATGACCATCGACCTCTCGCTGGTCGAGAAGATTACCGAACCCTACAACCTTTCGGTCGATTTTACCTACCGTGAAGACAGCCATACGACCGACGCCCTCTTCCGTTGGAATCAGGATTTGGGCTGGAGCGATAGCTTCGAAGAGTACGACGACTTTGCCACCCGTTTCGGCGACTGGGTTACCTACGACCAGGACCGCCTGCAGCACTATCTGCTCTCGGTCAACGGGCAGAATGTCACCTTCCCGGGATTCGATGCCGGCGAGTCGCCTGTCTTTATCTTCAATCCCGAAGCCACGACACCTCCGTGCGATGTCGACGGCTACCTCAACACGATGTGGGGCAAGAAGTATGTGATGTTCTTCGGAGCCCAGCAGGCCGCCTCCGACGACTGGCTTATCGCTCCCAAGCAGAAGATCAACGAAGGGTATGTGCTGCGCTTCTATGCACACGTCTACGGCAATCCGGGCGAGATTACCGGCATACCCGAGTCGATACGGGTGATGGCCTCCGAGTCGTCGACCGACCCCTCGTCGTTTGTCGAGCTCTACAAGTGTACTTTCGAGGAGGGTGGCTGGTACGAGGTGACGGTCGAGCTGCCCGACTTCGTCAACCGTGAAATCTACCTGGCCGTCAACTATGTCTCTTACGATGGCTGGATGCTCAAGGTCGACAACTTCTACGTAGGTCCTGCCGTCGATGCTCCTGCCCCCGAGGTAGGCGATGCTACCTACAATGTCTACCTCAACGGCGAGATGAAGGCCACGGCGATAACCGACAACTTCTACACCTTCGAGTCGCTCCCCGACGGTACCTATACGGCCGGAGTCAAGGCCATATACGAGTCGGGCGAATCGCAAACGGTCGAGTATCTCTTCACCACCCAGTACAGTGGGGTAGAGTCTGCTGCTCTCCCTGCCGCGAAGGTTTACGGCCGCGACCGGGCCATCTGGGTCGAGCCGATGTCGGGCGAGAAGGTATCGGCAACGGTCTATAATGCGGCCGGCCAGATGGTCGCCTCGATTCCCGAAATCGAGCAAAACATCCGTATCCCGGTCGATGCCGGACTCTATCTGGTATATTTTACCACCGATAAAGGTCCCGCTACGATAAAAGTGCTGATAAGATAACTCACTGAAAATAAGCAAATGAAAGGCGCCTTGGTACAACTGAATCCGGGGCGCCTTTTTTGATAAATATAAATTTCTATTTTCCTATGTTAAGAAATCATTTAATTTTGTACCTTTGTAAATGAAGTACGGGTAATAGAAGTCGCTCGGCCCGGTCCATACGGCCGATGTTTTTTTATTTGCATACTTTCATGATTCGCACCGACGCGGCTAAACAGGAGTTATATGAATAAGAGTATTTGTTTTATTTTTTTATCGCTAATAATATTCAACATGAGTTGTGCCTCAAACGGCCATAAGGAGACAGTTGTCCTTATGGAGACTACAATGGGAGATATTAAGGTGAAACTGTACGACGATACCCCCGCGCATCGCGACAACTTCGTGAAGCTGGTCAAGGAGGGATATTACGACGGAACACTGTTTCATCGTGTAATCAACGAGTTTATGATACAGGGAGGCGACGGTACCTCCCGAAATGCCCCCGCCGGCAAGATGCTGGGCATGGGCGACCCGGGTTATACCCTCCCGGCCGAGTTTGTCTACCCCAAGTATTTCCACAAACGCGGGGCATTGGCTGCTGCCCGACAGGGCGACCAGGTGAATCCCGAAAAGGCATCGTCGGGCTCGCAGTTCTATATCGTTACCGGCAAAGTGTACAACCCGCAGCAACTCGACCAGATGGAGCGTCAGATGCAGATGCAACAGCAACAGTCGGTATTCCAGGCTTTGGCCGCCAACCATCGCGAGGAGATTATCAAAATGCGCAAGGCTCGCGACATGCAGGGGTTGCAGGCTTTGCAAGATACGCTTGTAGCCCAGATGCAGGAGCAGATCAAGCGTGAGGGCAAGCGCACCTTTACTCAGGCACAGCGCGAGGCCTATACCACGGTGGGCGGTACGCCCCATCTCGATGGTGAGTATACCGTATTCGGCGAGGTAATCGAGGGAATGGACGTGGTCAACAAGATACAGCAGGTCGAGACCGGTGCCGCCGATCGCCCTGTGGCCGATGTCAAAATCATAAAAATGAAAATCGAGGAGTAAGAGCGTGATACCGTTTCGTCGTCACATATTGTCCAATGGTTTGCGCATCATACACCACTACGACGCCTCTACGCGCATGACGGCGTTGAATCTGCTGTACGATGTAGGGTCGAAAGACGAGTCGCCCTCGCGCACCGGATTTGCCCATCTATTCGAGCATCTCATGTTCGGTGGGTCGGTGCATATCCCCGATTTCGATACTCCGCTGCAAAAGGCCGGGGGTGAGAACAATGCCTGGACCAGCAACGATGTGACCAATTACTACACGGTTGCTCCCACACACAATATCGAGACCGCCTTCTGGCTGGAGTCCGACCGCATGCTCAGCCTCGCCTTTTCGCCCGAGTCGCTGGCCGTGCAGAAACAGGTGGTCATCGAGGAGTTCAAGCAGCGGAATCTGAATCAACCCTATGGCGACTCGTACCTGCTGCTCAGACCCATGGCCTATCGGGTGCACCCCTATCGGTGGCCTGTCATCGGCCGTGAGGTCTCGCACATAGCCGAGGCTACGCTCGACGAGGTGAAGCAGTTCTTCTTTGCCCACTATGCCCCCAACAATGCCATCCTGTGCATCTCGGGCAGTCTGCCTTTCGAGCGTGCTGTCGAGTTGTGCGAAAAGTGGTTTGCCCCCATACCCAGCCGACAGATTGCTCCGCGCCATCTGCCGCAGGAGCCGGTGCAGACCCAGCCCCGTCGTCAGACGGTCGAGCGCGATGTGCCGCTCGATGCCATCTTCAAGGCCTATCACATGGTGGCCCGTCGGCACCCCGATTATCAGGCTTGCGATGCCCTTTCCGATGTGCTCTCCTCAGGCCGTTCGTCGCGGCTCTACCGTCGGTTGGTCATGGACGAAAAACTCTTCACCGAGCTCGACGCCTCGGTAACCGGCGACATCGAGCCGGGGCTCTTCCTGGTGAAGGGCAAACTCTCGCCGGGCGTCTCGCTCGAGCAGGGCGAGGCAGCCATCGACGTCGAGTTGCGCCGCATTTGCGACACGCCTGTCGACCAGCGTGAGCTCGACAAGGTGGTCAATCGTTTCGAGTCGAACGACCTGTTTTCCAATTTGCACTATTTGAACAAGGCTACCAACCTGGCCTATTACGAATTGTTGGGCGGAGCCGAAAATATCGATTGTGAAGTCGACCGTTACAAGCGTCTTACTCCACACGATTTACAGCGAGTTGCAAGAGATTTGTTTGTGCCGGAAAACAGTTCGACTTTGTGGTATAAGTCGATACCCTCCGGTGCACCTTTGATAAATGATATAGAGTAGTTATTATGCGATTCAAATTAGTCTTGGCGGTTAAGTCCGAAAGTTTTGGCAACATTTTGCCGGTAAGCTATCAGTACGAGTTGTCGGCAGCCGTGTATCGGCGCATTCGTGAAAATTTCGATGCCTACTTGCACTGGCTTTCCAGCAACGGGTTTGCCCCGGTCGACGATTGTCGCAACCGGCTCTTTTCGTTTTCCAACCTCTACATTCCGCGCATCCGGGTCGAGAACGATAGGCTGCACATTCTGGTCAAGAAGGTACAGATGTGGATTTCGTTTCTGCCCGTACGGGGGACACGCGAGTTTGTCGAGACGCTTTTTGCAGATACCACCTTTGTGCTGGGCGATCGCCGCAGCCGGGTAGAGCTCGCGGTCGAGGAGATTATCGACTGTCCTGCGCCCGAGTTCGGCCCCGTGTCGGAGTATCTGGCCCTCTCGCCCATTGTCTTCATGGTGGCTCGTTCCAACCGCAGCATGGAGTACATCGGGCCCGACCATCCCTCGTATGCCGACTGTTTCTACCATTCGATTCTGTCCAAGTACGAAAGAATATTCGGTCACCCCTTCGAGGGGAATACCGATTTTTCGTGGACTCTTCTATCCGAGCCCAAGCGTAAAGGCATCTTTATGATGCGATTTACCCCCGACGAGTCGAAGGTCATCGGCTACATGTACAAATTCAGGGTGTCGATGGACCCTCTGTTGCATCAAATCATGTACGAGACCGGCATCGGCGAGAAGGTGAACCTGGGTTTCGGCTGCATCGAAATACTCCGTCGTGAGGCCCTTCCTGCCGGGAAAGAGGCGCCACTTCCCGAAAAAGAGGATTGATTCGTGAAAATTATATGACTTTTTTGTATGAAATGACAAAAAAATTTTTTTAATTTGTATAGAGAATAAAGATTTTATCTTTCATAAAACTGAATATACTATGACAACAGAGCTTGAAAAACCTGATATGAATGCAGAAGAACTCCATGCAGGTCAAACTATGACTCCCGCCGAGGAGGAACAAAATTCGGCACAGCCGGCTCCGAAACTTTCGAGAGAAGAGATTATCGACGAGTTGCGAAAGTTGATTGAGGGCCCGGTTGAAGAGGTGAAGGAAGAGGTCGATGAATTGAAACAAGCCTATTATAAACAGAAAAAAATCGAAATAGAAGAGGCTCGCAATGCTTTCGTCGCTGCCGGTAACCCCGAGTCGGAGTTCGTCCCCACACCCGACGAGCAGGAAGAGACGCTCAAATCGCTGTTGGCTGTATTCCGCGAGAAAAAGGCCGCATATACCGCCTCGCTCGAGAAACAACGCGAGGAGAATCTGGCCCGCAAGCAGCAGATTTTGGAAGAGATGAAATCTATTACCGCCGATTCGGACAACATAAACAAGCAATACACCCGCTTCCAGGAGTTGCAGCAGGCTTTCAAAGAACCTTGCGACCTCCCCTCGGCTGCGGTATCGGGCCTGTGGAAGAGTTTCCAGACCTGTGTCGAAAGCTTCTACGACCTGTTGAAAATCAACAAGGAGTTGCGCGACTACGACTTCAAGAAGAACCTCGAGCAGAAAACAGCCCTTTGCGAGGCTGCCGAGGCTTTGCTCACCAACGACGACGTGGTGGCTGCCTTCAAGCAGTTGCAGCTGCTTCACGACGAGTGGCGGGGCATCGGTCCCGTGGCCAAGGAGCTGCGCGAGGAGTTGTGGAATCGCTTCAAGGATGCTTCGACCGAGGTAAACAAGCGGTATCAAAATTTCTTCGAGGCGCGCAAAGAGGTTGAGCGCAAGAACGAAGAGGCCAAGACGGCGCTGTGCGAAGAAATTGAGGCCATCGACATGAATGCCCTCAACTCGTTTGCCCAGTGGGACGAGGCCACCAAGCATGTGCTCGACCTGCAAAGCCGCTGGAAAACCCTGGGATTCGCTTCGCGCAAGATGAACAACCTGCTGTTCGAGCGCTTCCGCAAGACCTGCGACGAATTCTTTGCCCGCAAGGCCGAGTATTTCAAGACGGTAAAAGAGAAGATGGCCGCCAACCTCGAGAAGAAGAAAGCCTTGTGCGAAAAGGCCGAGGCTCTCAAGGACAGCACCGACTGGAAGGCGACGACCGACGTATTCGTAGCTCTGCAGAAAGAGTGGAAGACCATTGGCCCCGTAGCCAAGAAACACTCCGACGCCATTTGGAAACGCTTCGTAACCGCTTGCGACTACTTCTTTGCTCAGAAGAACAGCCAGCTGGCTTCTACTCGTCAAACCGAGCAGGAGAATCTCGAGAAGAAGCGCGACATCATTGCCCGCCTCAAGGCCATCGACGAGTCGGTCGACCCGGCCGAAGCCGAAAAGACCGTACGCGAACTGATGGCCCAGTGGAGCACCATCGGCTATGTACCCTTCAAGGAGAAAGACAAAATCTATAAAGAGTATCAGGCTCAACTCGACATCCTCTTTGCCCGCCTCAACATGACCGAGACTCGCAACCGCCTGAGCAACTTCTCGGCCTCGGTTCAGCAAATGGCCGACGGCAACCACGACAAGCTCTATCGCGAGCGCGAAAAACTGTTGCGCATGTACGACCAGAAGAAAGCCGAGCTGCAAACCTACGAAAACAACATCGGCTTCTTGAACATCTCGTCGAAGAAGTCGAGCGGCCTCTTGAAGGAGATGGAGCGGAAGATGCAGAAAATCCGCGAAGAGATGCAGCTTATCGAGCAGAAGGTGCAACTTATAGATAAGAATTTGTAGTAAATAAGATGCCAACGCAGGGCGACCCTTCCAAACCGGGTTGCCCTGTTATTTCCCCCGCGGTACCCAAACCGGGTGGGGAGCGCAGGTTTGTCGAATAAAAATAGATCGGAACAAGAGAGAGAAACAATGGCACGAGGTCGGTATGGACATATGATAAAGTCGCTGATTATCATCGGAGATTTCTTTTGTTTGAACATCGCCTATGCCGCCGTGTGCCTGTGGGGTGGGGGCTTCGAAGGGGGCTTTGCCGAGAAGATTATCTGGCTCCTGCTCAATCTTTCGTATTTCCCCGTTTTCCTCTTCTTCGGCAAGGTGCACGAGTTGCGTATCCTCCATGTAGACAGAGTATTGATTAAAGTGTCGCAGTCGGTGTTGAGCCATCTGGCGGCATTTTTGTTGTTGATATTCTTCCTGCAAATCGACGACATCAGCTCGCTGGTGCTGCTGAAGTTCTACCTGCTCCTCTCGGTATTGCTGGCCGTCTGGTGGGTAGGTTCGCGCAAGCTGCTCAAATACTTCCGCCGCAAGGGCTACAACTTCAAGCGGGTAGTTATTGTAGGGGCCGGTGCCATGGGTACGAAGCTGCTCGACGAGTTGCGTTCCGATGCCGGTTACGGCTACAAGTTTATGGGATTCTTCGACGACAACCTTGCCTTGAAAAAGTCGTTGCCCAACTTCCAGGGCGACTGCTCGGCTGTCGAGGCCTTTGCTACGGCCAACAACGTCGACGAAATCTACTGCGCCCTGCCCATGCGGCAGGAGGAGAAGATTACCCGCCTGCTCAAGTTTGCCGAGTCGCACAACATCTCGTTCTTCATGGTGCCCGACGTAGGGCGCTACATCCACCGGCAGCTCGAGTTCCAGCTGGTCGGCAACGTACCGGTACTCTCGCTCCATCCCGAGCCGTTGCAAAACATCTACTCCCGCATGCTGAAGCGGGCCTTCGACCTGGTCTTCTCCTCAGTCGTGCTGGTATGTTCGCCCGTGATTTTCATCCCCATCGCCATAGCCGTCAAGCTCTCGTCGCCGGGCCCCGTATTCTTCAAGCAGAAGCGCACCGGTTTCCGGGGAAAAGAGTTCAACTGCTACAAGTTCCGCACCATGCGGGTCAATGCCGCCAGCGACGAGTTGCAGGCTACGCGTCACGACCCCCGCAAGACGCGGGTGGGCGAGTTCCTGCGCAAGACGAGCCTCGACGAGCTGCCCCAGTTTATCAACGTATTCCTGGGCGATATGTCGGTTGTCGGGCCACGTCCCCACATGGTCAAGCACACCCACGACTACTCCAAGATTATCGACAAGTACATGCTGCGGCACCTCATCAAGCCGGGCATCACCGGCTGGGCGCAGGTGAACGGCTACCGGGGCGAGACTCGCGAACTGTGGCAGATGGAGCGTCGGGTCGAGTACGACGTGTGGTATATCGAGCATTGGAATTTCTGGCTCGACATCAAGATTATTTTCCTCACCGTAGTCAATGCCTTCAAGGGCGAGAAGAACGCCTTCTGACAACTCCTCCGAAAAAAAACAGCCGGAAACCTATCCTTCGAGACCAATGTCGTGTGTATCTTTGCACCCCGAAAAAGGGATAGCAAATGAGTACAAAAGTCAAAGGCACGATACTCGGTATCGTTTCGGCAGTAAGCTACGGCACCAATCCGCTGGGTGCCCTCTACCTCTACCGCGAGGGTTTGAACTCCAGTTCGGTACTTTTCTACCGGTTTCTGTTTGCGGTGATTATTCTCGCCGGCATCATGTGGGCGCAGCATCAGTCGTTCAAGCTGTCGCGCAAGGAGCTGAAAACCCTCGCTACGCTGGGCATCCTCTTTGCCGTATCGTCACTTACCTTCTACACCAGTTTCCACTACCTCGATGCCGGCATTGCCGCTACCATTCTCTTCGTCTATCCCATCATGGTGGCTGTAATCATGGCCCTCTTTTTCAAGGAGCGGCTGTCGGGAGTCACTGTCTTCTCCATTCTGTTGGCCCTCTCGGGTATCGCGCTGCTCTATCGGGGCGGCAGCAGTGTAGGGCTCAACACTACGGGGGTGGTGCTGGTGTTGGTTTCGGCCCTCACCTATGCCCTCTATATGGTGGTGGTCAACCGCTCGTCCATCGTCATGTCGTCGATCAAACTCACCTTCTATGTCCTGCTCGTCTGCATGACGGCCATCGCCTTGCAAGCCTCGCTCGGCAGCCACACGCCGCTGCAGCCGCTCACCACGCCGCGCATGTGGTTCTTCTCCATCATGCTGGCTTTGGTGCCCACGGTCATTTCGCTGGTCACCATGACGCAGGCCGTTCACGCCATAGGCTCTACACCCACGGCCATTATGGGCGCACTCGAACCCCTCACGGCCGTAGTCGTGGGGGTGACCATCTTCGGCGAAGCCTTTACGTTGCGGTTGGGTATGGGTATCTTTATGATTCTGGTGGCCGTGCTGCTCATCATCGCCTCCAAGGCGATACCGGTGCACAAGGTGGCCACCGTCATCGGACATGCCCTGCGGTCCGTCCCTCTGCACAGGCGTTGAATCCCGGAGAGATTTCTATTCGCATCTGAACGTGTCGTCGAGGTGGAATCCCCGCAACAGGTCGGCGGCAGCCATACGCTTCTTGCCGGCAAGTTGCAGCTCCTCGATGCGCACATAACCGTCGGCGCAGGCCACGTCGATGCGGCTCTTGCCGTCGGTGTGTATGCTGCCCGGCTCGAAGTGGTGAGCGGCCGGTACGGGGGTGGTTCGGAATATCTTCACGCTCAACCGGTTGCCGTCGGCCGATACCCACTCGCACCAGGCGGCCGGGTAGGGCGACAGACCCCGCACCAGGTTGTGAATCTGCACGCAGGGCTTCGACCAGTCGATGCGGCAGGTCTCCTTGAAAATCTTGGGGGCGGGACGCAGTGGCTCGTCGGTCTGGATTGACTCCTGCTCAATGGGTTTCACCGTCCCGGCCAGGATGGCGTCGACCGTCTCGACCACCATGTCGGCGCCCAGCACCATCAGTTTGTCGTGTATGGTACCCACGTTATCCTCGGGCAGGATAGGGATGCGTCTCTGTTGTATGATTTCGCCCGTATCGATTTCGTGTTTCAGGAAGAAGGTGGTGATGCCCGTCTCGGTGTCGCCGTTGATGATGGCCCAGTTGAGCGGGGCGGCACCCCGATATTGCGGCAGCAGCGAGGCGTGCAGGTTGAAGGTGCCCATCGGCGGCATGTTCCACACCACCTCGGGCAGCATGCGGAAAGCCACGACAATCTGCAAGTCGGCATGCAGGCTGCGCAGCTGCTCGACAAAGGCCTCGTCCTTCAGCCGTTCGGGCTGCAGCACCGGCAACCCTTGGGAGAGGGCATACTCCTTGACCGGCGAAAACTGAATCTTGTGACCGCGCCCGGCCGGTTTGTCGGGCATGGTGATGACGGCTACCACGTTGTAACCCCCTTCGACGAGGCGGCGCAGGCTCTCCACGGCAAAATCGGGAGTGCCCATATAGACGATGCGTAAATCTTTCTTTTCCATATTCGTTTAGTCTTGTGAGAAGTGTACCAGCACACGGCGGTACGAGTTGAAAATCTTCGATTTCGACACGAATCCTACATACTTCCCGTTCTCGACGACCGGCAGGTTCCAGGCGTTGGTCTGGTCGAAGGTCTTCATCACGCTGTCCATGCTGCTGCCCACCTCGATTTTGGCCGGTGGCATGGTCATGAACTTGCGCACATAGAAACGCTTGTAGAGTTCGGGGCGGAACATGATGTTGCGGATGTCGTCGAGTATGACGATACCCAGCAGCGTGCCATCCTGGTCGGTAACCGGGAATATGTTGCGGTGCGATTGCGAAATCACTTTGACCATGTCGCCGAGAGTCATCTCGGGGTGAACCTCTATGAAGTCGGTTTCGATTACGCTGTCCATCTTCAGCAGGGTGAGCACCGCCTTGTCCTTGTGGTGGGTGAGCAGCTCGCCCTTCTTGGCCAGACGCATGGTGTAGATGCTGTGAGGTTCGAATATGCGGATGGTGGCATAGGCCACGGTCGAGGTAATCATCAGCGGCAGGAACAGGTCGTAGCCACCGGTCAGCTCGGTAGTAAGGAAGATGGCCATGAGAGGCGCGTGCATGACGGCCGACATGACCCCGGCCATACCCATCAAGGCAAAGTTCTTGTCCGACAGCTCCATGGGCAGAATGCCCGTGTGGTTGAGCACATAGGCAAAGAAGAAGCCCGCGAAGCAGCCCACGTACAGGCTGGGGGCGAATGTACCACCCACACCGCCTCCGCCGTTGGTGGCACTGGTGGCCAGTACCTTCACCAGAATGATGAGGGCGAGGAAGAGCATCATCACCCACATGTTGTCGTTTTCGGTATAGAAGAAGCTACCCTCGGCCAGTTGCTTCAGGTTGTCGTTCAGCAGGCTGGTGATGGCTCCGTAGCCCTCGCCGTAGAGCGGTGGCAGCAGGAAGATGGAGAGACTGAGGATAGCCGACCCGAAGAAAAACTTTTTCCACGGCGTGCCTATCTTGCGGAAGATGTCCTCCATGCGGGTCATCACGCGGGTAAAGTAGAGCGAGACGAATCCGCAGAAGACGCCCAGCAGAATCACGTAGGGGATACGGGCCGCCTCGAAAGTCTCGGTCTGCACGAAACTGAACTCGGCACTGTAGCCCGTGAAGATGTACGACACCGTCACCGCCGTAATCGACGAGATGAGCAGCGGCAGCACCGAGGTGGTGGTCATGTCGATCATCAGCACCTCGAGGGTAAACAGGATACCGGCAATAGGGGCCTTGAATATGCCGGCAATGGCAGCAGCCGAGCCGCAGCCTACCAGCAGCATGAGCAGCCGCTGGTCCAGGCGGAAGAGGCGCCCGATGTTCGACCCGATGGCCGCGCCGGTGTATACGATAGGGGCCTCGGCTCCTACCGAACCGCCGAACCCGATGGTAATCGAACTGGCAATCACCGAGGTGTACATGTTGTGCGGTTTCAGCCGGCTCTTCTTCTGCGAGATGGCATAGAGGATGCGGGTGACACCGTGGCTGATGTCGTCCTTGACGATGTAGCGCACATAGAGCCCCGCCAGCAGGATACCGACAATCGGGTAGATGAGGTAGAGGTAATTGGCGCTGTCGGCGTTGAAGTGCGAGGTGAGCAGGTTCTGGATAAAGTGGATGAGAAATTTCAGAATCAGCGCGGCGGCGGCCGTGCAGATACCGATTACGAAACTCAGAAACAACACGAAGTTGTGTTCGTTGATGTGCTTCTCGCGCCACAACAGCAGGCGCAGCATCAGGTCGTGCCGCTTCTCCTCCTTCGGGGTGTCGTCTATTTCAATATCTTCTTCGTCTATCATATTATAGTTTCCTTTTACATGTTACATGCCTTTGCCGGTGACCACTGTCCGTATGGTGTAGATAATGATTTTGAGGTCGACCAGCAGCGACATATTTTCCAAATAAAGAATATCATACTTCAGCCGGGCAATCATCTCGTCGATGTTGCGGGCGTAGCCATACTTCACCATGCCCCACGAAGTGATGCCCGGGCGTATCTGGTGCAGCAGCACGTAGTAGGGTACCCGCTCGACAATCTGGCGGATGAAGTATTCGCGTTCGGGGCGCGGTCCCACGAGCGACATGTCGCCCTTCAGCACGTTCCAGAACTGGGGCAGCTCGTCCAGCCGGTATTTGCGCAACACCCGGCCGATGCGGGTGATGCGTTGGTCGTTCTCCTCCGAGAGCAGGGGAGTGCCCGACTCGGCATCCGACTTCATCGTGCGGAATTTATAAATCTTGAAAGGCCGGTGCCGATACCCGATGCGCTCTTGCTGGTAGAATACCGGCCCGCTCGAGTCGCGTTTGATGAGGATGGCCAGCACCACAAACAGTGGTGAGAGCAGCACCAGAGCCACGGCCGAAACGAGGATGTCGAACATCCGCTTCATGTTCTTCCCGCCTTCCGAGATGGCGCAGTTGCTCATGTCGATGAGGGGAGCCCCGTAGATATTGGTCAGCCTTACCCGCGACGAGATGATGTTGAACTCGTCGGTGCCCAGCTTGATGGGCAGGTTCAGGGGGTAGAGCGTGTTGATGAGCCGGTGCAGCTCCACCAGATTGTCCTCTTCGGGGGCCACGATCAGCTCCTGTATCTTCATCTCCCGGCACAGGCGGGGCAACTCTTCCATGGGGTAGGTACGGTCGGCAATCTCGGGGTCGGCCGTTTCGTCGTTCACCCGGATGAACCCCACGATGCGGTAGCCCAGCGAGTGGCGCGGCTCTTCGAGTTCGCGCATCTGCTTCACCGCCTTGCTGCCGCACCCGATGATAAAGGTATTGAACTGCCACTTGCCTCGGTGAATGAGGGCGGTAGCGTTGCCCGTAATCGTGGCTCTGACGGCATAGACAAAGACAAACTGCAGTCCGTACAGCAGCAACAGCAGTTCGTAGTTGTCGATGCGGAGGCGCAGCACGTCGTTGATGAGGGCGATGAAAAAGATAAGCAGCGTATTCACCAGCACCGACCCCAGGGTCTGCACCAGTTCCTGGATGCGCGACTTGAAAAACGGCTGGTTGTAGTAGCCCGACAGGTAGTAGACCCCCATCATCAGCAGCGGGAAGATAATCTGCCCTTCGATCACGCGCGACGAGAGCAGATACGCCTTCAGCGACCCGCCGGCCTGGATGCCGGGGAAGTGAAACCGCACGATGTTGAACAGAAACCAGGCCACATTCGAGGCCAGGTAGTCGCCCAACACATAGCGTCTTGTCTGTCGTCTGCCGTTAATCACTCGCGTATAATCTTGATGGAACCGTCCGATTCGAGTTTGATAATGCTCGAGGGCACCGCCTCTTTCGTCTCGTCGCGGCGGGCCTCCACGATGTAGTCGACGGCCGCTTTAATCTCGTCCGATACCTCGGCGAAGTTGTGGGGCGAAGGCTGCCCGCTGATGTTGGCCGACGTCGACACAATCGCCTTTTTGAAGCGGCGGCACAACTCCTTCGAGAAAGCCTCGTGCGTGATGCGTATGGCAATGCTCCCGTCCTCGGCCAGCAGGTTGGGGGCCAGGTTGCGGGCGCCCGGATAGATAATCGTGAGCGGTTTCACCGCCACGTCGAGCAGTTGCCACGCCGTCTCGGGCACCTCGCTCACATAATATTCCACCTTCGGCTCGCTGTCGGTAAGCACGATGAGGGCCTTGCTGTCGGCCCGCTGCTTGATTTCATACACCCGTTTCACCGCCTCGGCATTGGTCGCATCGCAACCGATGCCCCAAATCGTGTCGGTCGGGTACAAAATCACGCCGCCGCGCTCCATCACTTCGCAAGCCTGCTTGATATCTTCGCTGATTCCCATGTCTTAATCCTCTTTTTTTAGTGTTACGACAAAAAACTGTACGTTTGGTTGTGCCGGTTTCGAACACGCGAACAACTCTTTGCGGCCCGGTACACTCCGTTGAAAGAGCCTGTAAATACAGACAAAGTCGAAAGTAGAAGCACAAACCTATTTGCCTTTTCTATCGAGGCTTCTCCTGTTTTCGTGTAACAAAGATAACGATTCGTGCATCGATAACAAAATATTTTTGAAACAGGAGGCATAATTATGCCATGGTTGGCTTTCTCCTGTTGGCTCGCTCCCCGAAAAGTCGTATCTTCGCGGGAAAAACAGAGTGAAATAAAATGGCTGCAACAAAAGCGAATCTTCCGGTCGAGGTCCGGCCCTACCGTTTGGGCCTCGCGTTGAGTGGCGGTGGCGCCAAGGGGTTTGCCCATGTGGGCGTGTTGAAGGCGTTGGAAGAGTTGGGTATCCGTCCCGACATCATTTCGGGTACCAGTGCCGGAGCCGTCATTGCCGTGCTCTATGCCGACGGCTATTCGCCCGACGAAATTCTCGACCTCTTCTCGGGCCTTTCGTTCAACGACCTGGCCGAGATTACACTGCCCCGGGCCGGCTTCTTCAAGATAGTCCGGTTTAAACACTTTCTGCAGAAGTCGCTGCGCACCGAGTGCATCGAAGACCTTTCCATCCCGGTAGTGGTCACGGCCACCGACCTCGACCACGGCACCTGTGTGGTGTGGCGTTCGGGCTCGATTGCCGAGCGGGTCACCGCTTCGTGCAGTATCCCCATCATATTTCCGCCGGTACTCATCGACGGCACCCACTACGTCGACGGCGGTGTGCTGCGCAACCTGCCCGTCTTCCCCATACGCAACGAGTGCGACACGGTAATCGGCATCAACGTGAGCCCGCTGGTCAACAAGAGCTACAAGCAGTCGATTGTCGACATTGCCGCCCGCTCCTACAGCTTCATGTCCAAGAGCAATGTGGTCGAGGATATGAAGATGTGCGACCTCTTCATCGCCATGAAGGAGGCGGCGCGCTATGCCGTGTTCGACATCCATGCCCTGCGCGATATTGCCAACGTGGGGTATCAGCAGACCCTCAAGCTCTTTACCGGCAAGCGGGCCTCGCGTATCAACGAACTGAACAAATAAAAAAGATTATCATACGAATATGACCGACGAGAAGATAATTATCTACCAGGTGCTTCCCCGCCTCTTTTCGAACCGCTGTGCCTCGTGTGTGCCCAACGGTACCTATGAACAGAACGGCTCGGGCAAGCTCAACGACTTTACCCCCAAGGTGTTGAACGAAATCAAGAAGCTGGGGGCCAACTACATTTGGTATACCGGTGTCATCGAACATGCCACCAAGACCGACTACTCCCGCTACGGCATCCGCCCCGACAATAAATATGTGGTCAAGGGCGAAGCCGGTTCGCCTTATGCCATCAAGGACTATTACGACATAGACCCCGACCTGGCCGAGAATCCGCTCGAGCGCATGCACGAGTTCGAAGCCCTCGTGGCCCGCACCCATGAGGCCGGCCTGAAGGTGGTGCTCGACTTCGTGCCCAACCACGTGGCCCGTCAGTACCACTCCGATGCCGCCCCGCAGGGTGTCGAGGATCTGGGTGCGCACGACAACAAGGAGATGCACTTCTCGCCCTCGAACAACTTCTACTACATACCCCGGCAGGCCTTTACCCCGCAATTCTACATCGGCGAGGGCGACGACCGCTATTTCGAATACCCCGCCAAGGCTACCGGCAACGACTGTTTCGGAGCCTTCCCCAACGAGAACGACTGGTACGAGACCGTGAAACTCAACTACGGAGTCGACTACATGGGCGGCCATCGCCTCTGCTTCGACCCCATCCCCGACACCTGGCACAAGATGCTCGACATCCTCCTCTTCTGGTGCGGCAAGGGCATCGACGCCTTCCGTTGCGACATGGCCCACATGGTGCCTGTCGAGTTCTGGGGCTGGGCCATCTCGCGCGTCAAGGAGAGCTACCCCCAGGTGCTCTTTATCGCCGAGATTTACGACCAGGGGCTCTACCGGCTCTACCTCGAGAAGGGCAAGTTCGACTACCTCTACGACAAGGTGGGCCTCTACGACAAGCTGCGGGGCGTGCTCTGCCACCAGGTATCGGCCGCACAGCTCACCTACTGCTGGCAGGCTGTCGACGGGATAGGGGGGCACATGCTCAACTTCCTCGAGAATCACGACGAGCAGCGTTTCGCCTCGCCCTTCTTTGCCGGCGATGCCGACAAGGCCATCCCCGCGCTGGCGGTGGCTACCCTGATGAGTACCGGCCCCATGATGATTTACTTCGGGCAAGAGCTGGGCGAACGTGGCGACGATGCCGAGGGATTCAGCGGACACGACGGCCGCACCACCATCTTCGACTACTGGAGTGTTCCCACCGTGCGGCAGTGGTACGACGGCGGACGCTGCTCGATAGCCAAACTCACTCCGCAGCAGAAGCGGCTGCGCAACCTCTACAAGACGATTCTCAATATTGGCCGTCACGAAAAGGCCGTGAGCCAGGGCTCGTTCTTCGACCTGATGTATGTCAATGGCGAGAACCCCCGCTTCAATCCGCACCGTCACTACACCTTCTTGCGCAAGTACGGCCGCGAGCTGTTGCTGGTGGCGGTCAACTTCGACTCCCGCCCGGCCCAGGTGGCCATCAACCTGCCCGGGCACGCCTTCGATACGCTGAAGATTGTAGCCGGACAGTACGAAGCCACCGAGCTGATAAGCGGCGAGAAGGGGACCAAAACCATCAGTCCCGACACCCCCTTCGACTGCGCGCTGCCCGCTTATGGTGCCGTGGTGTGGAAGATGGAATTAAAAAATTTTTCCCAACGAAATATAGAAAAAATGAAAAAGGACAAGAAAATTTCGAAATAGAAATTGTACCTTTGTCTCAAAATAATAATCTCTGTTTTTACATTCAAAAAATCATGAGTCAAACACCTCCCTTCAAGGTATTTTCGGGAACCAATTCAAGGTATCTCGCTGAGAAAATCTGTAATAGTCTGGGTTGCGAATTAGGCCAAATGAACATTCAGCATTTTGCCGATGGTGAGTTTGCCGTCTCTTTCGAGGAGTCGATTCGGGGCTGCCAGGTATATCTGGTGCAGTCGACCTTCCCCAATTCCGACAACCTGATGGAATTGTTGTTAATGATCGACGCCGCCAAACGCGCTTCGGCCAAATCTATCGTAGCTGTCGTTCCCTATTTCGGTTGGGCTCGTCAGGACCGCAAGGACAAACCCCGTGTTTCCATCGCCGCCAAACTTCTGGCCGACATCTTGAGCGTGGCCGGTATCAACCGCCTCATCACGATGGACCTGCACGCCGATCAGATTCAAGGTTTCTTCGATGTTCCCGTTGACCACCTCTATGCTTCGTCGGTATTTATTCCCTATATCCAGTCGCTGAACCTCAAGGATATGGTGGTAGCTACCCCCGACGTAGGCGGTTCCAAGCGTGCCAGCACCTATGCCAAATACCTGGGTGTGCCTCTGGTACTTTGCCACAAGCAACGTGCCAAAGCCAACGTAGTGGAGAGCATGACCGTGATTGGCGATGTAGAGGGCAAGAATGTAATCCTCGTCGACGATATGGTCGACACCGCCGGCACCATCACCAAGGCTGCCGATCTGATGATAAGCAAGGGTGCCCTTTCGGTTCGTGCCATCGCTTCGCACGCCGTGATGAGCGATCCCGCCACCGAGCGTGTACAGAACTCGTCGATGACCGAGATGATCTTCACCGACAGTATTCCCTACACCAAGCAGTGCGACAAGGTACACATCATCAGCATCGCCGACCTCTTTGCAGACACCATTCGCCGCGTGTACGAAAACAAATCCATCAGTTCGCAATACCTGCTGTAATACAGCACACCGTTATAACAGACGAAGGCCGATGCCATTCAGGCACCGGCCTTCGTCGTTTTGTATCCCAGCCCTCCGAACCGTCGTGTGGCCGCCGGGAGAGCAGGGGAGGGGGAGGAAGTTCCTCTTTGGCTTGGGATGTTCCTGGGCTGGCGTGCCTGCCTGCGGGAGAATCATCGCTTTACCCATAGGGCCCTTTACTCACCGGGCTCTTTCTGCCTTGCACCCGTCGTCCCTATTCAGGTCGGGCATAAAAAAAGCGAGGCGCATCGCGTTTTGCGATACGCCTCGCTGGGTATAGAGGATTAGAGATTTACTCGTTTATTTGACTTCCTCGAAGTCAACGTCGGTCACATCCTTGCCGTTGTTGTTGCCGCCCTGTTGAGCGTTGGCACCCGGTTGAGCCTGTTGGGCACCGGCCTGTTGCTGAGCCTGAGCGTTATACAGGTCTTGAGCAGCGGCTTGCAGTACACTCTCGAGTTCGCTCGAAGCCGAGTCGATACCGGCAATGTCCTGAGCCTTGTGAGCCTCTTTCAGTTTGTTCAGAGCCGATTCGATGGCGCTTCTCTTGTCGGCCGGAATCTTGTCGCCCATCTCTTTGAGCTGTTTCTCGGTCTGGAAGATGAGGGCATCGGCGTGGTTCAGTTTGTCGATACGCTCTTTTTCCTTGGCATCGTTTTCGGCGTTGGCGGCAGCCTCGTCCTTCATCCGTTTGATTTCGGCGTCGGTCAAGCCGCTCGAAGCCTCGATACGAATGCTTTGCTCTTTGCCCGTACCTTTATCTTTGGCCGATACATTCAAGATACCGTTGGCATCGATATCGAATGTAACCTCGATTTGAGGCACACCACGCATGGCAGCGGGGATTCCGTCGAGGTGGAACTTACCGATGGTCTTGTTGTCTTTGGCCATAGGACGTTCACCTTGCAGTACGTGGATTTCTACCGAAGGCTGGTTATCGACAGCGGTCGAGAAGATTTCCGACTTGCGGGTAGGAATCGTCGTGTTGGCGTCGATCAGTTTGGTCATCACGCCGCCCAGCGTTTCGATACCCAGCGACAGAGGCGTTACATCGAGCAGCAATACATCTTTTACATCGCCGGTCAATACGGCACCCTGTATGGCGGCACCTATGGCCACTACCTCATCGGGGTTAACACCCTTCGAAGGAGTCTTGCCGAAGAATTTCTCTACGATAGCCTGGATGGCAGGAATACGGGTCGAACCACCTACGAGGATTACCTCGTCGATATCCGATGCACTCAAGCCGGCATCTTGCAGAGCCTTGCGGCAGGGCTCGATGGTAGCCTGGATCAAGCGGTCGCACAACTGCTCGAATTTAGCACGCGTCAACGTCTTGACCAAGTGTTTGGGCACACCGTTTACAGGCATGATGTAAGGCAAGTTGATCTCGGTCGAAGTCGAGCTCGACAACTCGATTTTAGCCTTTTCGGCAGCCTCTTTCAACCGTTGCAGAGCCATAGGATCTTCACGCAGGTCTACGCCTTCGTCGTTCTTGAACTCGTCGGCCAGCCAGTCGATGATTACGTGGTCGAAGTCATCACCACCCAGGTGAGTATCACCGTTGGTCGATTTTACTTCGAATACACCGTCGCCCAACTCCAGGATAGAGATATCGAACGTACCACCACCCAGGTCGAATACGGCAATCTTCATATCTTTGTTGGCCTTGTCAAGACCGTAGGCCAAAGCGGCAGCCGTAGGTTCGTTGACGATACGGCGTACGTTCAACCCGGCAATCTCACCGGCCTCTTTCGTAGCCTGACGTTGCGAGTCGTTGAAGTAGGCAGGTACCGTGATGACGGCATCGGTTACCTCTTGACCCAGATAGTCTTCGGCTGTCTTTTTCATCTTTTGCAGAATCATGGCCGAAATCTCTTGCGGAGAGTAGAGACGACCGTCGATGTCGACACGCGGCATGTTGTTGTCGCTGCGAACCACCTTGTAAGGTACACGAGCAATTTCGTTGGTTACCTGGTCGTACGATTCGCCCATGAATCGTTTGATCGAGAATACCGTTCTCGTCGGGTTGGTGATGGCCTGACGTTTGGCGGGCTCGCCCACTTTACGTTCGCCACCGTCTACGAATGCCACAATCGAAGGAGTCGTGCGACGACCTTCACTGTTGGCGATTACTACCGGCTCGGTGCCTTCCATTACGGCTACACACGAGTTGGTTGTTCCTAAGTCAATACCAATAATCTTTCCCATAGTTATATTCTTTTTTATTTGTTATTCAATAGAGTTAATTTGTCCGCCGCCCTTGCGAGCGACACTCCATAATATTCAAATGCCATGCCAAAAAACGAGGCTCTCGAAAATGTTGCTTTTGTCAGTCTTTTCCAAAAGCACTTCGGCCGCCCGTGTCAGTAATGCTGTCGATTTGTCATATCGGCCGGAGGCGGCTGCGGGGCTCTGTGTAGAAAACATCTGCGGGGCTAAAAGGTTGATGGCCCGGGAGCTTATTTTCGCCGATTTATTTCGTTATTAAACCGAAATGACGTAAATTTGCCCATCTTATAATAGGTAAAAAACAGTAGCCTGAAAGTATAAGTTAACTAAATACTAATTATTATGAACATTTCTCACATTGAACACTTAGGAATCGCTGTGAAGAGTCTCGAAGAAGCTATTCCTTATTATGAAAACATTTTAGGTCTTAAATGTTATTCCATCGAAGAGGTGGCCGACCAGAAGGTAAAGACAGCCTTCTTCAAGGTAGGACAGACAAAAATAGAGCTGCTGGAGCCCACAAGCGAAGACAGCACAATAGCCAAGTTCATAGAGAAACGCGGCGAAGGTATCCATCACCTGGCTTTCGCTATCGAAGACGGGGTGGCCAATGCGTTGGCCGAAGTCGAAGCCAAGGGCGTGCGCCTTATCGACAAGGCTCCCCGCAAAGGTGCCGAGGGGCTGAACATCGCTTTCCTGCACCCCAAATCGACCTGCAGCGTATTAACCGAACTTTGTGAAGACCCTAATAAATAAGAAATATGAGCAATCAACTTGAAAAAGTACAGGAGCTGATTGAGCTGCGCGCTCAGGCTCGCCTGGGTGGTGGACAAAAAGCCATCGATAAACAACACGAGAAAGGTAAATATACGGCTCGTGAGCGTATTGCGCAACTCCTCGACGAAGGCAGCTTCGAAGAGTTGGATATGTTTGTGCGACACAGATGTACCAACTTCGGACAAGAGAAGAAATCGTTTTTGGGCGACGGCGTCGTAACCGGTTACGGTACGATCGAAGGCCGCCTTGTTTATGTTTTTGCTCAGGACTTTACCGTGTTCGGCGGTTCTTTGTCCGAGACGATGGCCTTGAAAATCTGCAAGGTCATGGATATGGCCATGAAGATGGGTGCGCCCTGTATCGGCCTCAACGACTCGGGTGGTGCCCGTATCCAGGAGGGTATCAACGCCCTGGCCGGTTATGCCGAGATTTTCCAGCGTAACATCATGGCTTCGGGTGTGATTCCCCAGATTTCGGCTATCCTCGGTCCCTGCGCCGGTGGTGCCGTATATTCGCCTGCCTTGACCGACTTCACGATCATGGCCAAAGGTATCTCCTACATGTTCCTCACCGGCCCGAAGGTAGTGAAAACCGTAACCGGCGAAGACGTTACCCAGGAGGCTCTCGGCGGTGCCGAAGTTCACTCTGTTAAATCGGGTGTAGCTCACTTTGCTGCCGAAAACGGCGAAGAGGCACTGGCTATTATTCGCAAGCTCATCAGCTATATCCCTCAAAACAACCTCGAAGAGGCTCCCCTCGTTCCCTGCAACGACCCCATCGACCGTCTCGAAGACTCGCTCAACGAGATTATCCCCGATAGCCCCAACCGTCCTTATGACATGTATGAGGTAATTGGTGCCATCATCGACAATGGCGAGTTCCTCGAAATCCAACGCGATTACGCCAAGAACATCATCATCGGTTTCGCCCGCTTCAACGGACAGTCGGTAGGTATCGTAGCCAACCAGCCCAAATACCTGGCCGGTGTGCTCGACAGCAACGCTTCGCGCAAGGCCGCTCGTTTCGTTCGCTTCTGCGACGCCTTCAACATTCCTATCGTCAGCCTCGTCGACGTGCCGGGATTCTTGCCGGGTACGGGACAAGAATACAACGGTGTGATTCTGCACGGTGCCAAACTGCTTTACGCCTACGGCGAAGCTACGGTGCCCAAAGTCACCATCACACTGCGCAAGTCCTATGGCGGTTCGCACATCGTGATGAGTTGTAAACAACTGCGTGGCGACATGAACTACGCTTGGCCTACTGCCGAAATCGCCGTAATGGGTGGTGCCGGTGCCGTAGAGGTGCTCTATGCCAAAGAAGCCAAAGAGGCCGAAGACCCCGCCAAGTTCATGGCCGAGAAAGAAGCCGAGTATACCAAACTGTTTGCCAATCCTTACAATGCAGCCAAGTATGGTTACATCGACGACGTAATCGAGCCTCGCAACACGCGTTTCCGCATCATTCGTGCCTTGCAACAGTTGCAGACCAAGAAATTAACCAATCCGGCTAAAAAGCACGGTAATATTCCTTTGTAATACATTTAAAGTATAAAAACGATGAATAAAAAAATTTTAGGGATATTCCTGTTCGCTGCCTTCATGGTATCGTCGGTATGGGCACAGGGAAGGAAAGGCTTGCGTATCAACGAGGTGCTGGTGACCAACGAAAACAACTATCAGGACGACTACGGCTGTCAGTCGGCCTGGATAGAGATTTTCAATACCACCTTTGGTACCGTCGATGTGCGCAGCTGCTACTTGACCAACGACAAGAACAATCCCAAGAAATATCCTATTCCCAAGGGCGATGTTCTCACCGAGATGCCGCCTCGGCAACATGTGCTTTTCTGGGCCGACGGCAAGCCTAACAGGGGAACATTCCACGTGAATTTTACGCTCGACCCCGACAAAGACAACTGGATTGGTCTCTACGATTCCAACGGCCGTGACCTCATCGACTCGGTGACGGTTCCGGCAGGGATTCCCACCGACCACTCCTATGCCCGCTACGAAGACGGTGTGGGCCATTGGGTAATCAAGGGCGGAAACGAGCAGTCGGGCTATGTAACGCCGAGTACCAACAACATTACGCTCGACAAGAATGTGAAAATCGATATGTTTACCGAGCACGACCCCTTCGGGGTGGGTATGGCAATCATGGCCATGGCTATCGTATTTGCCGGTTTGTTGCTGCTCTACCTGTTGTTCCGTCTTATCGGGCAAATCTCGGTTCTCATCAAGAAGCGCAATGCTATGCGAGTACATGGTATTTCCGATAAAGAAGAGGCCAAGGAGAAAGGCTTCGGCCGCGAGGCGGGCGAGGTATATGCCGCTATCGCCATGGCTCTGTACCAGCATCTCGAAGCCCACGACGTAGAAGACACAATCCTCACCATCAACAAGGTGAAGAAAGCCTACTCGCCTTGGAACTCCAAGATTTATTCGCTGCGTGAAATTCCCTCTAAAAAGTAATCCCCCAAAAAACGATTAAACAAACTTATGAAAGAGTATAAGTATAAAATCAACGGTAACCTCTATAAGGTTTCTGTTGGCGAAATTGAGAAAAACATTGCCCATGTCGAGGTGAACGGTACCACTTACAAAGTACAGATGGAAGAGGCTGCTCCTGTAAAGGTTTCTACGCCCAAGCCCTCGTCGGCTCCGCGTACTGCTACGGGTGAGCCCGTTATCGCCAAACCCACTGTCAACTCGGGTGCCGACGCCGTGAAATCGCCGTTGCCCGGTGTTGTGAACGATATTTTGGTGAAAGTTGGCGATACGGTGAGCGCAGGCCAGGCCGTGCTTATCCTGGAAGCCATGAAGATGGAAAACAACATCAACGCCATCAAGAGCGGTAAAGTGACGGCCATCAAAGTAAATAAAGGTGATTCGGTACTCGAAGGAACCGAACTTATCATAATTGAGTAAGACTATGGGATTTATAGATTTCTTAGGAGATAACTTAGTCCAGTTCTGGGAGTATACCGGCTTTGCCAACTGTACCCTCCCGCACCTGGCTATGATTGTGGTGGGCTTGTTCTTTATCTATTTGGCGATAAAGAAAAATTTCGAGCCCATGTTGCTGGTACCCATCGGTTTCGGTATTCTTATCGGGAATATTCCTTTTAAAATCGATGCCGGTCTCGAGGTTGGTATTTATGAAGAGGGTTCGGTGCTCAATATCCTCTATCAGGGAGTGAGTGCCGGTTGGTATCCCCCGTTGGTATTTTTGGGCATTGGTGCCATGACCGACTTTTCGTCGCTTATCGCCAACCCCAAACTGATGCTGGTGGGTGCTGCTGCCCAGTTCGGTATCTTCGGGGCCTATATGGTCGCCTTGGCTCTCGGGTTTACCCCCGACCAAGCCGGTGCCATTGCCATCATCGGTGGTGCCGACGGTCCTACGGCCATCTTCCTTTCGTCGAAATTGGCTCCTAACCTCATGGGTGCCATAGCCGTTTCGGCTTACTCGTATATGGCACTTGTCCCGGTAATCCAGCCGCCTATCATGCGTTTGATGACCACGAAAAAGGAGCGTGTAATTCGTATGAAACCGGCGCGTGCCGTTTCGCAAAACGAGAAAATCATGTTCCCCATCGTCGGGTTGCTGCTCACCTGCTTCCTGGTTCCGTCGGGCTTGCCTCTGTTGGGTATGCTTTTCTTCGGCAACCTGTTGCGTGAGAGCGGTGTTACCTCGCGTTTGGCCAAGACCGCAAGCGGCCCCTTGTGCGACACGATTACCATTCTGTTGGGTGTAACGGTAGGAGCCTCTACTCAGGCTTCCGAGTTCCTCACCCCCAGCACGCTCGGTATCTTCGCTCTTGGTTTCATGGCTTTCGTCATTGCTTCGGCTTCGGGTGTATTGTTTGTGAAAATCTTCAATCTCGTGTTGCCCAAGAGCAAGAAAATCAACCCGCTTATCGGTAACGCCGGTGTTTCGGCTGTACCGATGTCGGCTCGTATCTCCAACAACCTTGGTCTCGAATATGACTCGACCAACTACTTGTTGATGCATGCCATGGGTCCCAACGTAGCCGGTGTCATCGGTTCGGCTGTTGCCGCCGGTGTGCTGCTCGGCTTCCTCTCGTAATCTCTCTGTAGAGTTATGATACTTCGGGCGGTGCGCTTCCTCGCTGGAGGCGCACCGCCCTTGTTTTTTCTCACCGTTGGCAGTGGTTTCAACCAAGGTATTTGGGGGGGAGGCGAATCGGGCCATTCACGCTTTGAATTTTCGCCCGGTTGCACTACCTTTGTTTTACGGGGGGGAATAGCCTGTTGGCTACCCGAAACCAGAAACAGATATGTCGGTCATGTGGAATTTGTGGCACGGTTGCCACAAGATAAGCGAAGGGTGCAGGCACTGCTACGTCTATCGGCAGGACAGCCTCTACGACAAAGACAGCCGGGTGGTCTCGCGCACGGCGGCCTTTGACCTGCCGTTGAGGCGTAAGCGGAACGGCGGCTACCGCATACCCTCGGGCGAGCAGGTCTATACCTGTTTCACCTCCGACTTCTTCCTTGCCGAGGCCGACCCGTGGCGCGCCGAAGCCTGGGCCATGATACGCCTTCGCAGCGACCTGTCGTTCATTATCCCCACCAAGCGCATCGACCGTTTCGGTGTAGCTCTGCCCGCCGATTGGGGCGACGGCTACGACCATGTAGTCATAGCCTGCACCATCGAAAATCAAGAGCAGCTCGACCGCCGGCTACCCCTCTTCAAGTCTCTGCCCATACGGCATCGGCTCCTCTTCTGTGCACCGTTGCTGGGCCCTCTCGATTTTCATGGCCTGCTTGACGGCGGCATCGAAGAAGTTTCGGTAGGGGGCGAGTCGGGCAACGAGGCCCGCGTGTGCGACTATGACTGGGTGCTCGACATCCGTCGCCAATGCATGGAGCAGGGAGTCCCCTTCAATTTCCACCAGACAGGCGCCCGGCTTCGCAAAGACGGCCGTCTCTACCGCATACGCCGGGAGTTCCAGCACTCGCAGGCCCGGCGGGCCGGTATCGACTACGAGGGGGGTGAATCGGGATAGTATTTTGTAAAACTTATTTTTTGATATTCCAGGTTATACAATTCAAGGCACCATCTTTTTTTACCACTTCTAATGAGTCGATCTGAATAACTTTACACGAAGGATAATATTTCTTGATTTGTTGCAGAGCTTGTTGGTCTTCTGGTATGTTGAGCCCCGGCAGGATAATAACATCTCCTACACGTAAGAAATTGATGTAAGCCCAGTTATAATCGTTGCTTTTAACGGTATAGTTCAGGGTTTGTACATCAAGATATTGACTAAGTATCTTTGAAAATCGTTCTGTTATTTGGGGATTATAATCGGCATAGTTGGTGAGTAATACCGTGTGGTCGTCGATAGCCTTGACAATGCCGTCGGCATGACCATACTTTTCATTTTTGTCCCAAGGCAACATAATCAACTGGCAATGAAACAGGCTTTGTAAACGATTGCGTACTTTGGCCGGAGTGAGATGCTTATTTTCTGCATATACCTTTTCGGTCATGATGATGTATTTCCCGACTTTTACCACATTGCCGCCATCGATTATCAAGTCGGTTTTAACGCATTCGATTCCTATTTCTTGACAGACTGCGTCAACATCGGTAATCGATTCCCGGTCTTCTTGCTTCTCTTGCAGGTAGTCGGGATTATAACTGTATTGCACGAAACGATTGTCATAAATCTGTATGGGCATATAGTCGCGAGCCCATATATCGTTGGTGCGCTTCATAATCTTAAAGGGAATCTTGTTCTCTTTAAGAGCCTCTAAAAATCGGGGATAGAAATGTGGACATTCATCTTCAAGCCATGAAGAGATATAAATCATATTTGTATCGGCATCGGATACAATTTTTCTTTTAAATTGCCAACGACGAGGGTCTTGTACATATTTCTTGTCTTCGGTGCAAGGTCTGTTGGGATATTCTTTAGCAACCATTTTTCTCCCGTCCTCCTCATAGAGGGCCACGTTTTTACGAGGGTAGGAGGTTACATCTACCATTTTCTCACCATCTACCCACTTTACCGATATGCCGTCGAAAATCGAAGCCTGCTGATATAACGCCTCGTAGAGGAGTGTGGAGCGCTCTTCGTTCTTACCGTCGATTTCATATTCCCGGATAAGCATGGATGCTCGAACGGCATTTTGGGCATCGTTTCCCCTCTCGAAAGTAATATCTATACCCGATACATGATTGTGAAGTACACCTAAAGGGAATGTGGAAGGCAATGAAGTTTTGCTGTTGCGATGATAAACAATGAAGTCTTTGATACCATTGTCCCACTCTTCGTGATAATAAAATTCTACGCAGGTGGGGCGAACGATTATCTTTCGGTCGGTCCCCTGGACGAGAAAGTATCCCGACAGGGCTACTTGTGCTATCTGTTCAAACTCTTTAGGTGCAGCGGTGCTGCCGTGCAGTATATCGTTGCGGCTCTCTTGTGAGAGACCGAATTTCTGTAATTCTTGTTGGAGTGTCATTTCTTTCAAGGTATTTTATTTGTGGATAGATAAAAAAGGAATACGAGATGGATATGCAATATTCGGCAAATTTCTTGGTCTTTGCAAATAAAAGGTGTAAAGACTGCCTCTACCGCACTTGCCGCGACCTCTAGCCCATACAGGCCCGGCGGGCCGGCATCGACTACAAGGGGGGGGCGGAGTGGTAATCGTCGGTAAAGCCGCATTCTCGGCCTGTTTACACTTTATTCCGGTATTCGGTAGGCGACATGCCAGTCTGGTGTTTGAAGTATTTCCCGAAAAACGATTGGGTCGAGAAGTTCAGTTGGTAGGCAATCTCCTGGATACTCATATCGGAGTATTTCAGCAGGTTTTTCGCTTCGAGTATCACATAGTTGTCTATCCACTGTGCCGCCGATTTGCCCGACAGTTTCTTGACCAGCGTCGAGAAATATTTGGGCGTGATGCACAACTGTTCGGCATAGAAGGTAACGCTTCGTTCCTGCATGTGGTATTGCGAGAGCAGAGCGATGAATCGCCCGAAGATAATCTCTTGACGTTTTTTTTTATTTTCGTTTTTGGAGACAGGGGTGTAGTTCAGAATCAGGTCGTACAGTTGCCAGATGAGCGCGGCTCCCAGGTTTTGGAGTGTTTCCATCTTTTTACTCCCTTCTGTCGATTGGCTGATGAGCTTGATCAACGATATGAACTTGCAGAAGATTTCGATTTCGTCTTTGGAGAGTCGTAGGCAAGGCTCGTTTCGTAATTGAGAGTATACGGGAATGATGTCGCTGAAATTGATTTGAACTTTCTCAAAAAACGAACGGGTCACTGAAATCCCGTAAAAGGAACACTGCTGCTCGCTATTCAGCTGTACGATGTTTTCGGGTAGATTCAATATCATGGTGCCCGGCTGGATGTGATATTCGTTCAAATTGATGTTGATTGTCATCTCACCCGACAGGCATACCAGTGCTACCAGCGAGTCTATACGGCACGGGTATTTGAAGAAGTCGATGTCGGGGCGGTCGTTCTCGATAATGATGAGGCTGTCTTCCAGTCCGGTGGAATGTTTGATTTCGACTAACTTTTTCAGTTGTTTGTGGGTGAAACTTTCGATACATGTTTTGTCCATAAAATGCGATGTTTTGGACAAATATAATGTGATATGTGTGAATTTTAGCTGTAAATTTTTCTTAAATCCGACTTTTGGAATACTAACAGTAGAAAAAGGAACTTTACAGCTGTGTTGCTTTCCTACATCTTTACATCGAATTTTAACAACGGAAAGTATGAAAAAGAATGGTAAAGCATTTGCTTATTTGTTTTTGACCGTAGCTTCGGTTCTGAGTGTAGGATGCAGTTCCTCGGGAAAGGAGGAAAAGACGGAGCGCGAAGTTCCGGTGAAGACTTGGACGGTCGCTTTTTGTGAGAATCTGGGTGTACATGAATATATGGGAACTGTCGAGGGAGAGTCTTCTTCCTCACTGAGTTTTCAGGTACCGGGGTATGTCGAGCGCATCTATGTGCGCGAAGGTCAGCGGGTAGCTCAGGGCGAACTGTTGGCCCGGCTCGACAAGACCACGTTGCAAAGCACCTATGATGCCGCTTGTTCTTCGTTGCGGCAGGCCGAGGATGCTTATGCCCGTATGGAGCAGTTGCACGAGAAGGGGAGCCTGCCCGAAATCAAGTGGGTCGAGGTACAGAGCTCATTGCAGCAGGCCCGCAGCATGGAGCAGATTGCCCGCAAGAATCTCAACGATGTCGAGTTGCGTGCTCCCTATGCCGGGGTAGTAGCTCAGAAGAGCATCGATACGGGATCGTCGGTGGTGCCCGGGGTACCGGTTTTCCAGTTGATGAAGATTATGCGCGTGAATGTAAATATGGCTGTCCCTGAGGATGAGATAGCCTCGATAGGTCTGGGCGATGAGGTATCGGTCTCCGTAGCGGCTCTCGGCAACAAGAGCTACACCGGAAAGATTATCGAGAAAGGCATTGCCGCCGACCCGCTGGTACACACCTACAAGGCATTGGTGCAGATCGATAACCGTTCGGGCGAATTGCTCCCGGGCATGGTTTGCGTAGCGCGGTTGGGCGGTACGCGCGACTCGTCGATTGTTGTTCCCAACCGAATCGTGCAAATCGATAGCGACGGCACTCCCTTCGTATGGGTCGACAGCGACGGCAGAGCCACCAAACGGCCGGTATCGGTCGGTGCCCTGTCGGGCGACGGTGTCGTAGTCGAGTCGGGCCTGTCGGTGGGCGATAAGGTAATTGTCGAGGGTACTTCGAAAGTAAGTGAAAACATGAAAGTAACAGAGCAATGAAAACAAAAGGTGGTATTATAGAAGCTGCCATGAAATACAGGCAGATCGTTATTCTCATCGTGGCGTTGATGTTTGTACTGGGAATTTACTCTTTGGTGAAGATGCCCAAGCAAGAGTTCCCTGCCTTTACCATACGCCAGGGGGTTGTGGTGGCCGTCTATCCGGGGGCTACATCGACCGAGGTCGAAGAGCAGGTGACCAAGCCGCTCGAAAACTTTATCTTTGAATTCAAAGAGGTGAAAAAGGCCAAGACTCATTCGCTCAGCCGCGACGGCATGTCGATTGTCTTTGTCGAGTTGAACGACGACGTAAACAACCGCGACGAGTTCTGGACCAAGTTCAAGCATCGTATAGCTGCCTTTAAGTCGCAGTTGCCCTCGGGGGTGCTGGCTCTCGTGACCAACGACGACTTTGGTGACACGTCGGCTATGCTGGTTACCATCGAGTCGAAAGACAAGACCTATCGCGAACTCGAGGAGTACCTCGACGATCTCAAGGATCGATTGCGCCGCATCGATGCCGTGAGCAACCTGCGCACCTATGGCTTGCAGAAAGAGCAGATCAGTGTCTACCTCGACCCGGCCAAAATCTCGCGCTATGCAATCGACAACACTACGCTGGCTACCCAACTGCTCTCCCAGGGTTTCACGACGGTGAGCGGAGCGGTCGATAACAGCCGGTTTGTAGCTCCCATTCACCTGGCCGATACCTACGACTGTATAAACGATGTAGCCAACCAGATTGTTTTTAGCGATCCGCAAGGGCACGCCATCCGGCTCAAAGATGTTGCCCGGGTGGTGCGTGAATATCCCGATCCTACCTCTTATATTACCAACAACGGCACCAAGTGTCTGGTGCTCTCCATGGAGATGCGCGAAGGCAATAATATCGTAGAGATGGGACAAGAGGTCAACAAGGTTCTCTCGGACTATGAGAAAGAGCTGCCCGACGATGTGTCGATATTCCGCATTACCGACCAGTCGCAGGTCGTAGGCGATTCGGTTGTAACCTTCCTGCGCGAACTGCTCATTGCCATCATTGCCGTGATTGTAGTCGTCATGCTGCTTATGCCCCTGCGGGTAGCTTCGGTAGCCGCTTCGACGATACCCATCACCATATTCCTGTCGCTGCTGGTCTTCTATGCCTGCGGCATGGAGTTGAACACGGTTACACTGGCGGCTCTGATTGTCACGCTGGGTATGATTGTCGACAACTCGATTGTCATCATCGACTGCTATATGGAGAAGCTCGACAACGGCGTGCCCCGCTGGACGGCAGCCGTCGAGAGCGCCAAGGAGTTTTTCCGCTCCATCTTCTCGGCCACGTTGGCAATCAGTATCACCTTCTTTCCCTTCCTCATTACCTCGACGGGTATGATTAACGACTTCGTGAAGTCCTTCCCTTGGGCTATCACCATTATCCTGGCCTTGTCGCTGCTGGTAGCTGTATTGTTGGTTCCCTACATGCAGTACTACTTTATTCGGACCGGATTCAAAGGTGCGCCCAAACCTGAAAAGAAACAACGCCGTTCGTTCCTGACCGTATTGCAATCGTCTTACGACAAGCTCATTACCAAGTGTTTCGCTCATCCCGTACGCACAATGGGCGTAGGTCTCCTCGCGGTGGTAGCCGGTGTCGTGCTGTTCCTGGCGCTGCCCATGCGGCTGATGCCTATTGCCGAGCGCAACCAGTTTGCCGTCGAGATTTACATGCCTTTCGGTACGGCGCTCGAAAAGACCTCTGCCGTGGCCGATAGTCTCGAATCGATTCTCCGTAAGGATCCCCGGGTGGTATCGGTGGCCTCGTTCAAGGGAGAAGGGTCGCCCCGCTTCCACACCACCTATGCTCCGCAGATGGCCGGTTCGCACTATGCCCAGTTTATCGTCAATACGACGGGCAACGAGGCTACCGAGCAGATGATCGACGAGTATAAGGATAAATACCTCAACTACTTCCCCGAAGCGCGTGTACGCTTCAAACAGCTCGAATACTCCGATGCGGTCTATCCCGTCGAGATACGGGTCAAGGGTAACGACCGCGACAGCCTTCGTGTGGCTGCCGACCGGGTGAAGAAGGTCATGGATGGCTTCGACGAGCTTTCGTTGGTTCATAGCGACTGGGAGGGACAGCTTCCCGGGGTCACCTTGCAACTCGACGACGATGAGATGGGGCGGCTGGGCATGAGCAAAGCCATGCTTTCGGCCAATCTGGCCATGCACCTGGGCAACGGTCTGCCCGTGACTACGGTTTGGGATAAGGATTATCCCATAGATGTCGTACTTAAGGACGACGGCCGTAGCGAGCTCTCCTACGATGAGGTGGGCGATACCTATGTCTCGGCTTGGGGCGGAGCTGCCTCGGTTCCGGTGCGCCAGATTGCTCGGGTCGAACCCGACTGGCACGATGCCCAGATAGCCCGTCGCAACGGTATTCCTACCATTACGCTCCAGTCCGATGTGAAGAATGGGGTCAACGCTTCGGCCATGACCAGCAAGATCGTGAAGGCCGTCGAGCAAATCGATATGCCCGAAGGCATCGAATGGGAGGTGGGCGGAGCCCGTGAGAGCGACAGCGATACCTTGAATATGATTGTGAGCGGACTGGTCATTGCGGTCGTCATCATCTTCTTCATCCTGTTGTTCCACTTCCGTCGCATCAATATGGCCCTGCTCATTCTCGGGTCACTCGCGCTCTGTCTGTTGGGAGCCGGTGTAGGTATCTGGGTGATGGGGCTCGATGTGAGTGTGACGGCAGTCTTGGGTATCGTCAGCCTCATGGGTATCCTTGTACGTAACGGCATTATCATGCTCGACTATGCCGACGAGTTGCGTATGAAAGAGGGATTGAGCGTGCGTGAGGCCGCCTTGCACTCGGCCAAACGTCGTATGCGCCCCATATTCCTCACCTCGGCCGCCGCTTCGATGGGTGTGATTCCTATGATTTTGGGAGGCAGTCCGTTGTGGTCTCCCATGGGTTCGGTCGTATTTTTCGGAACCATCATCTCGATGATATTGACCCTCACCATATTGCCGGTAGCCTATTGGTTGATATTCAGCCGGGCCGATCGTAAAACAGAAAATCGTTGAAAGGAGAAAAAAAGATGACAAACAAGCAAATCATATACGCCGTTGCGTTGGGCCTGTTGGGATGTTCGCTCCCGCTCAACGCCCAGAAACTCTATACGCTCGACGAATGCCAGGCTCTGGCCGTCGAAAACAGCGCCAAGGTAAAGAACAGCCGTTTCGATGTCGAGGCGGCCGAGCAAACCTCGAAAGAGGCCTTCACCAATTATTTCCCAAACATTTCGGCTACGGGTGCCATCTTCAAGGCCAGCGAAAGTATGGCTCAGATGGATATGGCATTGCCCGTACCCGGAGTGCCGCCTATCTCGATGGAGATGCTCAAGTCGGGCAAGATGGCGGGTGTCACTCTTCTTCAGCCGGTATTCATGGGTGGCCACATAGTCAATGGCAACAAACTGGCTCATATCGGAGAGCAGGTGAGCCAGTACCAGCTGGCCCTTACCGAATACCAGGTAGAGGCTTCGGTCTCGCAATACTTTTGGCAGATTGTTGCTCTCAAAGAGAAGTTGCGCACGCTGGCTACACTCGAGACTCAGCTCGATACCCTGCATCGCGATGTGGTGGCTTCGGTCGATGCCGGTGTCACCACCCGCAACGATTTGCTGCGGGTAGAGCTCCAGCAACAGAACATTGCCGCCAACCGGCTGAAGGTCGAGAACGGCCTCTCGGTAACCCGCATGTTGCTGTGTCAGTTGATCGGGGTCGATAAGAGCGATTTCGATATAGCCTTCGACAACTTCCCGCCCGTGGTCTCGCCGCTCGATTACTACATCGATCCCGAGACCGGGCTCGACAACCGGGCCGAGAGCAAGCTCCTCGACAAGTCGGTCGAGGCTGCCAAACTGCAACTGCGCATGAAGCGGGGCGAAAACCTCCCTTCGGTAAGTGTGGGAGCCGGCTATCTCTATCACGATTTGCTCGAGAAGGATACCGATTTCGGAGTCGTCTTTGCCAGCGTATCGGTGCCTATCACCTCGTGGTGGGGTGGCTCGCATGCCATTAAACGGGAAAAGATCAAAAAGATGCAAACCGAGAATACCCGGCAAGACTCGCGCGAAATGATGCTGGTCGAGATCGAGGCCAAGTGGAACGACTTGCAAGAGGCTTATCAGCAGGTGCTGCTCGCTCAGAAATCCATCGAGTCGGCTACCGAGAACCTGCGACTCAACAACGACTATTACAAGGCCGGTACGGTTGCGCTCTCCGATCTGCTCGATGCCCAGTCGCTCATGCAGCAAAGTCACGACCAGTATGCCGAGGCTTGCACCTCCTATCAGCAGAAACAGGTTGCCTATATGCAGGCTACGGGTCGGTAGGCCCTTGACGATAGGAAGTCATTAAAAAAGACAATCCGGCCGATTGCACCAAGCAAGCGACCGGATTTCTGTTTTTATGTATGTAAGAAGAAGTTTTCGAACGGTTACAGTACCACCTTGGTGTGGTAGCGGTTGGTACCCTGCGAAATCGTTACCAGGTATACGCCCCGGCTCAACGAGGGCAGGGGAGTTGCTGCCGATACCTCTCCGTCGAGCGTGCAGACGCGGGCGCCCGAGGTGTTGTAGAGGTCGATTTGCAGCGGGGTATCGTCGGTCGAGTTGACTACGAGTTTACCCTCCTGTGCGTAGCACCGGATAGGTTGGTCGGTCGGGAGCGACGATACGGCACTCGACGGTTGACGACGTTTGCCGAAAATCCACGGCAGGAAATCCTCCCGGGCAAAGACCCCGCTCCAGATGAAGTGGTCGCCGCCGGGTATCTCGACATACTCGACCGTAGCCCCGGCCTCGAGCAGAGCCTCATAAGCCGAGCGCGAGTTGTTCACCGGCACCACACCGTCGGCATCGCCGTGGAAGAGCCGCCAGTAGACACGCTTGGTGCGGCTGTCGATGCGGTCTACCTGAATGCCGCCACAGATAGGTACGGCTGCGGCAAATGTTTCGGGAAACCGGCAGGCCAGGTCGAAGGTACCCATGCCGCCCATCGAGATACCGACGATATAAACCCGGTCGGGGTCTACCGGCTCGTTTTGCAGGTAGTAGTCGATGAGCTCTTTCACCGCCTGGTTGGGGGTAGAGATGGGGTAGTCGGTCGGGAAGGTAGTGGCGTCGAACGAGCCGGGTTGGCTCTCAAACGGCCAGAAGTTCTCCGACGGACATTGCGGGAAGAGTACGAAAGCCGGATAGTCGGCCCGGTTCTGCGAGGTGAGGAACTGATCGGCACCATATCGCAACTGGCTCTCGTTGTCGTTGCCTCTCTCGCCCGACCCGTGGAGGAAGATGACCAGCGGGTAGCGCGTGTCGGCCTCGATGGTGGCCGGCTGCAGGGCACGGTAGTTGAGCGACAGCCCCGACGAGGCCTGGAACGTCTCGCGCGAGAAGAGCGTGTAGTCGGGCTCTTCATAGTCGGCTATCTTGGTACACGTCATTTTCATCGATGCCGTGTTCACGTCGATGCGGTATACTCCCGTCTCGGGCACCTGAAACGAGTTGTCGGGTTTGCCGTCGGTCTCCAGTTTCACATACAAGTCATACTCCTGGCCCGAGGCAATCACCTGGTGTCCGCTCTGGTCGAGCCGGCAGGTGAGCGATGTGGCCCACGACCGGGCTACGAGAAATTTGAATCGTTCCTGTTTGCCGCTGTTCTTTTTCAGCGGGCCGCTCCAGGTGTACGAGTCGGCGCTCTCTTTCGTCATGGCAAGGGCTGCGTTGGGGTCCCACCCCGACGAACAGGCATCGCCTACCACATACAGGTTGTCATAGGCAAAAGCCGTTGTACACCATACGAAAATCAGGCAAAGTGCAAAGTAAAGTTTTTTCATGGTCATTGATATTTTATGTATGGGTTAAAGGATATGTTCACTTCTGTATATTTTGCCTTTCTATTATGAGACAATAAAATCCCTCTATACCCTTACAGCCACCCCTGTTTTTTTATACGGTGCGTGCCGAAATAAAGCGAGGAGCCGTGTCTCAACAAGTTGTTCACTTCGACACAGCTCCAGGTTAAATTTAATGTATGTAAGAAGAAGTAGTTTTCGTAAAATCTCCGGCCCATTCCACAAAAAGGGGCGAAAGGGCTACCGCAATACCCTGGGGCCGGAGTTGTAACTCCCCGAACAAACCTGCCGGCCTGGTTGCCGGCAGGCTGTTCGGAGTGCTGATTGCATGGGAAACGTGATGAGTTCTATTTCTTAAGCGGATAAATTATTTTACCGTAAACGAGCCTTTCAATCCCTCGGCACTGTTCGGTCCGATCCAGATGTCGAACTGACCGGCCTCGACCTTCTTCTTCAGGTCGCGGCCATAGAAGGCCAGAGCCGAAACCGGCAGCTTGAAGGTGACCGTCTGGCTGTTGCCGGCCTTGATGAAGAGGCGTTGGAATCCTTTCAACTCTTTGACCGGACGGTCGATCGAGCCCACCAGGTCGCGCACGTAGAGTTGGGCAACCTCGGTACCGTCGACGGCACTGGTGTTCTTGACGGTAGCCGTTACGGTGAGGGTATCGGTGGCGCTCACCTCGTTGCTCGAGAGGTTGAGGTCGGCATATTCGAAGGTGCTGTACGAGAGGCCGTAGCCGAAGACAAACAGCGGGTCTTTACCCGAGTCGAGGTAGAACGACGTGTTGCCGAGTGACGTCTGCGGAGCCTCCAACGGAATATCCTCGAGGGGCGTAATTTCGTTTTGGGCGGGTCGGCCGGTGTTGTTGTGGTTGTAGTACATCGGTATCTGTCCCACTTCGCGCACGAAGGTTACCGGCAGCTTACCGCTGGGGTTCTCGCGGCCGTAGAGCAGGTCCATGATGGCCAGACCGCCCATGGTGCCCGGGTGGAAGTTGTAGAGCACGGCATCGGCATAGGGCAGGTCGCGCTCGATGGTGAGCGGACGGCCGGCAATAACCACCATCACTACCGGTTTGCCGGTGCTCTTCACGGCTTTCAGCAACTCCGACTGGGCACCTATCAGGTTGATGTTCGACAACGAGTGGGCCTCGCCCGAGAGGATGGCCTCTTCGCCCACGAAGACCACGGCCACGTCGGCCCGGCGTACGGCACTCTTCACCCGTTCGAAGTCGCTCGTATCGGTATCTCTCGAGTAGTCCAGCCCGGGCTCATAGATGTATTTCACCTGGTTGTACTCATCGGTTTGCAGGGCTCTGAGCGGGGTGACGGTGCGATTCTTGTCACCGTCGAACGACCAGGTGCCCAGTTGGTCGTGGGGAGCATCGGCCATGGGGCCTACGATGGCCAGGGTCTGATCCTCCTTGAGCGGCAGTACGCCGTCGTTCTTCAGCAGAATGGCCGACTCGACAGCGGCGCGGCGGGCCGTTTGCAGGTGCTCGTCGCAGTAGATGGTGCTCGTCTTGCCCGGTTTGGCATAAGGATTCTCAAACAGTCCCAGGCGGTATTTGATGCGCAGAATGTTGCGCACGGCGTTGTCGATTACCTCCATCGGGACCTTGTTCTCGGCTACCAGTTGAGGCAGGTGTTCGATATAGGTCTGGCTTACCATCTCCATGTCTACGCCGGCATTGGCCGAGATACGGGCCACATCCTTGCGGTCGGCGGCAAACCCGTGCGACATCATCTCGCTCATCGAGCACCAGTCCGATACCACAAAGCCGTCGAACTTCCACTCGTCGCGCAGCACGGTGCGCAGCAGGAAGTCGTTGCCCGAGGCGGGTATTCCGTCGTTGTCGTTGAACGAGGTCATCAGCGTGGCGGCTCCGGCCTCGATCGCTTTTTGGAACGGTTCCAGGTAGACGTTGCGCAACAGCGTTTCGGGAATATAGGTCGAGTTGTAGTCGCGTCCGCCCTCGGCAGCACCGTAGCCCACGAAGTGTTTCACGCAGGCGGCAATGGCGTCGCTGTCCGACAGATGCTCGCCCTGGAAACCGCGCACCATGGCGGCACCCAGTTCGCCCGACAGATAGGGGTCTTCGCCCAGGCTCTCGGCTATGCGGCCCCAACGGGCATCGCGCGAGATGTCGAGCATGGGGGCAAAGGTCCAGGTGATGCCCTCTTCACGCGCTTCGGTAGCTGCCATGTGGGTACCGGCCTCGACCACTTGCGGGTCGAACGAGGCAGCCAGTCCCAGCGGAATGGGCAATACGGTCTTGTAGCCGTGAATGATGTCGCGCCCGATGATGAGGGGGATACCCAGCCGCGACTCCTCGACGGCCGTCTTCTGTATCTCGTCGATCAGTTTCGGGTCTATGTTGAGCATCGAACCTATCTCGCCGGCCCGTATTTTGGCCTTGATCGAATCCAGAGGCTGGTCGAAACAGAGCTGGTTCATCTGACCTATTTTCTCTTCGAGCGTCATTTTTCCCAACAGGTCTTCGATGAAACGCTCCTCTTCGGTGTTGCCGGTCGACTTACATCCTGTGGCAAGCAGGGCGGCAACACAGATGACAAACAATCCTTTTTTCATTGTGTATGTGTGGAATTAAGTGGTTATAAAATAATCTTGCAGGTGTAGTGCTGTGTCTCGTTTTGCAGGTCGAGCAGATAGACCCCCGCGGAGGTGTGGGGCAGGGCGATGGGCTCGGCGTTGGCTATCTGTCCGGCAAAGATCACTTGACCGCACAGCGTGTAGCAGGTGGCCCGGCAGTTGCCGTCGATGCCTGTGACGATAATCTCCCGGTCGGCCCGGCGGGTACGGACGGTTATCACGTCGGTAGCGGCTTCGGTCAGCCCCGTGGTGGGGTCGGTGGTGACGAGCAGTTGCGGCTTGCGCGGGTCGTCGGCCTCCGACGAATAGAAGTAGAGCAGCCCCGTAGCGTCGGTTTCGCCGATGCACAGCTTGAAGGTGAGCAGGCTGGCCCCGGCTTCGATTTGTGCCTTGGCCCAGTCGGTGACATCCCACTCGATATAGCTGTTCAGCTCGTCGGCCCGTACCAGAGTTTCACCGATACGGGTGAACTGGTCGGGTTTGGTGTTCCAGGTCATTGTCGTGTACGACTCGGTATTGCCCCAAATCTCTACCGGGTGGGTCTCCTTGCGGGGCCAGCTGGGGTAGATGCAGTCGTAGTAGTAGGCCCGCACCACCATGCGCTCGGCCTGCGGGTCGATGCCGGTGGTGGCAAACGACAGGTAGGCTTCGCGGGTGTGGGTATCGGTATTTCCTTTTACCTCCAGATGGTCGGCATCGGTGTAGACCGTGGTCTGGTTGGCCTGGTGTACGTAGGTGTCGAAGGTGGGCGATACGCTCTGCCGCCCGGTGTAGATGTGGGCTTCGCCTGCCACGATACCGCTCTCGGTATAGCGGTTGCTTACCGCTACCGGAAGCACGGTGGTTTCGTCGGCCGTGGGGGTAACCTCGACGATGAGCGGGTTGGTGGTGATGCTGTCGAGCCGGTGTTCCTCACCGTTTACGGTGTAGGTGAGGCTCCAGGGCGGTACACCCGTAAAGCGGCACACGAAATAGCCCTGTTCGCCGGGAACAATCACCTTGCTCTTCTCGCCGAGTTCGACCGAGGCCGGCACGGGGGTGAAGAGTTCGGTCAACTTCTCCATGGCGATCGAGGCTATCTTCTGTTGGATATACTGCTCTTTGCCCCGCATTGGGTGCCACCCGAAGGTGATGTCGTAGATTTTTTCGGTATCGGCGGCATATTTGATACTGGGCTGACGGCCGTCGGCATCGACCACCTTGCGGGTGAAGCCGATGTTTTCGTCCCACTCGACAAGAGGCAGCTGCCAGCGTTCGGCCAGGGTGCGGATGCTCTGGTTGTAGGTGATGCGCGAGTCGTGCCAGTGGGTACAGAGGATGATTGTGGCCGGTTTGCCGTTTTCGGTCTGGTAGTAGCGCGATTCGGGATTGAACTTGAGGTTGTAGCAATCGGCCTTGTAGCGCTTGATTACATAGTCGTAGGCCGTGTTGTACTGTTGAATCTCGTCGTAGGTATACTCTTCGTAGTTCTCCTTGATGCCGTTGGTGCTGGCCACGTCCTGGTTGTGTACGTGCATGATGATGAAGGCATCGATGCGGTCGAGCTCCTCGGTCGTGTAGAAGCGGTCGAGAAACATGTCCGACGCCGTGTGCTTGATGGCGTCGCCGCCCACCGCCTTGTTCAGCGGTTCGGCGTTGAAGGCGTCGCACACCAGTTCGAACCAGCCGTTCTCGGGTACGGCAAACGAGGCGCCGGCCAGCAGGAAGTGGTGGTCGTAGTTCTGGGCCTGTGTCGCGAGAGCGGCGAGCGACAGGAGCCCCGACAGGATAATCTTTTGTAGTTTCATGGTTTCTGCTTATCGGTTAATCTTTTACTTCGATGGTTGTCGTCGAGTGTATCTGACGCGACGACGAGGCCACATGCAACAGATATTTGTCGTTCTCGAGTTTCCAGTCGGCGATGCCCTCGTCGTAGAAGGCAAATGAGCTGACTGGGATTTCGAGTTCGACCACCCGCTCTTCGCCCGGTTGGAGGAATACCTTCTCGAAGGCTTTCAGCTCCTTGACGGGGCGCAGCACGCTGGGCTTCTTCTGGCTCATGTATACTTGTACGGTCTCGGCTCCGGCCTGTTGGCCGCTGTTCTTCAGGGTGAACGAGAGTTTCACCTTCTCGTCGGGGCGGTAGCTCTTCTTGTCGGTGCGGGCTTTTCCGTAGGTGAAGGTGGTGTAGGAGAGACCGTAGCCGAAGGGGAAGAGCGATTTGATTTTCTTCGTGTCGTACCAGCGGTATCCCACCAGAATATCGTCCTTGTAGTATTGCGTGTCGTTTACGCCCGGATACGACTCCTCGCCGAAGTAGTGGGCGCTGTTGTCTTCCAGTTTCACGGGAATCGAGAAGGGCAGTTTGCCCGAGGGGCACACCTCGCCGCTGATGACGTTGGCCGTAGCCGGGCCGCCTTGCGAACCCAGATACCACGACTGGATGAGTCCGTCGACCTTCGAGAGCCACGGCATGCTCACGGCGTTGCCGCTGATGATGATAATACCCGTGTTGGGGTTGGCCTCGACGAGCTTCTCGATGAGTTCGTTTTGCCCGAAGGGCAGGTCCATGCTCAGGCGGTCGTCGCCTTCACAGTCCTGGTGAAAGTTCTTGTTGAGGCCGCCGAAGAAGAGCACCACGTCGGCTTCGCGGGCCACCTTTACTGCCTCTTCGACCAGCGAGTCGGCATCGAGGCCCGAGGGCAGCTCGTTGCTGTAGTTGGGTTCGCCCGAAGCATAGCCCAAGGTGAAGACGATGTGTTCCCGACCATATTTCTCGATCATCCCCTCGAGGGGCGAAATCTCCTTTTGCGGTTTCAGCTCCGACGAGCCGCCGCCCAGACACAACTGCTTGACGGCATTCTCGCCGATGACGGCAATCTTCTGGTAACGCCCCTTCTCGATGGGGAAGAAGTGGTTGTCGTTCTTCAGCAGCACGATGCCCTCCTCGGCCACCTGGCGGGCAATCGCGGCATGCTCGGGGGTGAGCTTGCAGCCGTAGGGGCGGTTGCGGTTCATGTTGGTGCGGAAGCACAGGCGCAACACCCGGCGCACCTTCTCGTCGAGGAGCGATTCGGGCAGCTCGCCGCTCTCGATTTTCTTCAGGAACGGCTGGGCCAGGTAGTAGTTGTCGTAGGCCGAGCTGATGCCCCAGGTCAGACCGTTGGTCCAGGTACCCATCTCCAGGTCGAGTCCGTTGCGGGCCGCCTCGTCGGTGTCGTGGGCCGAGCCCCAGTCGGTCAGCATCACGCCGTCGAAGCCCCAGTCGCGTTTCAATATCTGGTTGACCAGCCGCTCGTGGTGGCTGCAGTATTGGCCCCGGTATTTGTTGTACGAACCCATGATGGCCCACACGCCGCCCTCCTGCACACCGGCTTTAAAGGCCGGCAGATAGATCTCGTAGAGGGCGCGGTCGCTCACTTCGACATTCACTTTGTCGCGGTTCTTCTCCTGATTGTTCAGGGCAAAGTGTTTCAGACAGGCGGCTACGCCGTTTTGCTGCATGCCCTTGACGTAGGGCACGACCATACGCGACGACAGATAGGGGTCTTCGCCCATGTATTCGAAGTTACGCCCGCTCAGCGGGGTGCGGTAGATGTTGACGCCGGGTCCCAGGATAATATCCTTTTTCCGGTAGCGGGCCTCCTGGCCTATGGCGTTTCCATACCGGAATGCCAGTTTGGGATTGAAGGTAGCAGCCAGGCAGGTGAGGGCGGGGTAGGCCGTGCAGGAGTCGTTGGTCCAGTCGGCATGGTCCCAGTTGTCCCACACAAACTCCATGCGCACCCCGTGAGGTCCGTCGCTGAGCCACAGTTCGGGGATACCCAGCCGCGGGCAGCCGGGGGCACTGAACTTGGATTGGGCATGAATCATGTCGATTTTTTCCTTTAAGGTCATGCGCGACAAAGCATCTTCGATGCGAACCTCGATGGGTTGATTGTCGTCGAGATAGGCCGGTACAGGCTCTTGTGCCACTACCCGTGCTGCCAGAGCCAGTACGAGGGCCGAGAGGGTGCCGATTCTTAGAAGTATCTGTTTCATAATAGTCTTGGTCAAAAAAAATAGGTTAGGTCTATAAGCCGACATTCAAGTCGGATGCCTTCGGCTTCCACGGGTCGGTCGGGGGAGCCGGAGGCAGAGAGGAGTCTCTGTTACTTGAAATATTGGCCCTCCTCCCGCAGGCGCTTGCGCAGGAAATCGACATCGACCTGATGCACATCGGGGCGCGATTGCTTGGCGGCCAGAGCCGCTGCCATACCGGCAGCTTCGCCGGTGACCAGAGCGGGCGGCATCACACGCAGGCTGCCCAGAGCCTCTTCGTCGGCCGAGATGCAACGCCCGGCCGTGAGCAGGTTTTTCTTGCCTTTGGGGGTGAGGATACGGTAGGGGATACCGTGCGACTCGCCGCGACCGTAGTGCTTGGCCTCGTAGCCGGGGATGTGTATATCAACAAAGTAGCAGTTGCGGCCAATCTCGTCGTCGAAACTGCGGCGTTCGAGCCAGTCGTGGATGGTGAAGATGTAGTCGCCCTCGATGCGTCGGCTTTCGCGGATACCCAGCAGCGAGGCGGTCTTCACGATGAAGCCGTTGCCATACACCTGCGGCTGGTAGTCCTTGAGCATGCGCAGGTATTCGGCCGCTACTTTGCGCCCCTTGATCATGGCCTCCGATACCTGCCAGGGGTCGGTCGAGTTGGTCATGTCGATGTGTCCGGCATTGAACTGCACGACGCCCGGACCGATGAGGTTGTTGCAGCTATGCTGATCGATTAGCGGGTATTTGCCCGATTTCAGTGCATCGTGAATGGGGCTGTCCTTGTTTTCCCAGTAGAGGTTGGGATTGGTGTTGTATCCGTAGGAGTCGACATTGGCAATCGAGAAGCAGAGGGTAGAGCGCTGCACCTTGTCGTCGGGGTTGCCCATGAAGTAGTTGGCCCCGGCCCATACGGCCAGGTCGCCGTCGCCGGTACAGTCGACAAAGACTTTCGCCTTGAAGGCGGTGAGTCCGTTTTTGTTGGCGACGATGATGGCCTGGATGGTGTCGTCCGAAGCCATCTCTACGTCGGCCAGGCGCGAGAAGAAGAGCACTTTGGCCCCCGACTCGCACACCATGTCGTCGTAGACGGTCATCAACTGTTCGGGGTTGATCGACACCCAGTCCAGCTTGTCGGCCGGTTCGTGCGGCACCCCTTTCTTGGCGGCGCGGAATACCTTCTCGGCCAACCCCCGGTAGATGATTTTCTCGCCGTCGGAGAAGGGACACCAGGCCGGAATCATGCCCGTGGTGCCCATGCCGCCCAGTTGGCCGGTGGCTTCGATGAGCAATGTCTTGGCACCTTCGCGGGCGGCCGATATGGCGGCTGTACACCCCGAGGGGCCACCGCCTACGACGATGACGTCCCAATCACTGTCTATCTGTATCTTTCTCCTCTTCATCGCGAGGGTCGATGGTTTCTCCCCGGCTTGCAAAATCGAGGGCACGGCCGAGGCTGCCAGCAGCATGCCGCTTTTCTGGATAAAATCTCTTCGGGATATTTTCGTGGGTTTCATATTGTTTCCTGTGGTTATGTTGTATAATGGTTTAGTCTTTGATATCGCTGCAAGTAAGTATGTTGGGGTAGGCGGCAAAGCGGGTGAAGTCGTCGCTGGCCGGATGCCCCGGTACCGGAATGAAGTAGTGTCGCTCTTTGTTCCAGGCATTCTCGCCAAACAGTACGAACGAGAGCTTGTATTGCGAGATGACGGGATAGAGGTATTGTGAGAAGAAGTTCGAGATTTTGATACCCTCCATGCCGGTACAAGTAATGGCCGGTATCTTTCGGTTCTTCCTGGCAAATTGGGTAATGACAGCCAAGTTGCGGTTCAGCTCTTGTATGAATTTTTGCCCGTCGTACTCTTCGGTTTGCAGTAATAGGGAGCTGACTCCTATTATGTCGACAAACTTGTTGCCGGGGTAGTAGGCAGGCAGGCAGGCGGTAGACCGGTTGTTGTAGACCGAGTAGGCGTAGAGCAGGTTGTGCACCTGTTTCTGGTCGCGCAGGTAGTTGACGGTGAGGGCCCAGAGCTGTTTATAGTCGTCGGCCTCACACAGTTGGGAGTTCCACCACAACGGTTGGTCATCGTTGTGGGCATGGAACGGTTGGAATATGACCGGAATCGGTTCGCCTGCTTCGTCTTTCAAGGAGGCAAAGAAGTCGGCCACCTTGTCCAGCGAAGCAAGGAACTCATTCCGAACAGAGTCATTCTCTACGATCAGTTTCACGGCATCGTGCCGGCTGCAATCGCTCGCGTCGCCTCCCGTCACGGGGTTGCTGGCCCGCCAGGTAAAGAGCGATATGCCTCCCTGGCGATTCACCTCGCGCACATAGTCGATGAGCGTGGCGAAAGCAATGGAATCGCCATTCAACCGACTGCCATGCTCGATGTTCCCGATGTCCCAGCCAAACACGGCCGGGTAGTCGCCGCACACCGACTTTACATCGGAGCGGCCCCTCTCCTGGAACCATTTGTAACCATAGGCCAAATCGTCTTGATGGCCGAGCATGATACCCTTGTCCAACTCGTGTTGCAACTTCAGGTACAGTTTTACCGTCCCGGCCGAGGCCTTCCCGTCGCTTATGGCCGGGGAGTTTTTCCCCTTTTGGTTGGTAGAGCCACAAGCGACGAGCAGGGCCGCGTTCAGGATCAGAATCAGTTGAATGATGCGATTTCTCATTTCTTACAAATTCGATATGACCACACGATGTCGCAGATCGTTTTCGGGGATTAGTTCAAATAGTTGTCGCTGCCTTCCCAGCCGGCGTTTTGGGTAAGTACGCCGCCCGACAGGTCGATTTGCGTTTGCGGAATCGGCAAGAAACCACCGGTTTCGGCACGGAACTCGATATTCTTGGTAGCGGCATTGGCTTGACCACGGCGGTTGTAGGTGACGATGCCGGTCTGGTTGGCCGTAATCTGGTCTTCGTCGTGCCAGCGCAGCAGGTCGTAATAGCGGATACCTTCAAAGGCCAGTTCGAAGCGGCGTTCGGCCTTGATGTTTTCGAGCGTGGCCGGAACCGAACCCAGGCCCACACGGCTTCTCACGCGGTCGAGATACTGTTGTGCGTTGGGAGCACCCAGCTCGGCGGCCATGAGCAGCACGTCGGAGAAGCGGATGATAATCAGGTCTTGAATATTGTCGCGCTGGTAGTCGGTACCCTCCATGCCATAGAGCTCGTGGCTGAAGTTGTGGACGTCGGTTTTCGTTTCGTCGGTCCACACGTTGATAGGCATGTATTTCTTCTGGAAGTAGCAGGTATTGTCTTCCTGGTTGCCGCCGCCGAAGTCGAAGTCGGCCACCTCGTCGGTGTTTCTGACATCGAGCACCGAGGCATCGCGACGCAAGTCGTTGGGATCCCAGTCGTCATAGATTTTGGGGTTGACCGTACCCATGCCCCAGCCTTGACCGAAGGGGAAGGTCTTGGTGTAGTTCTGTTCGCGGAAACCCGAGTAGAGGCAAATCTGGTTGCTCTTCTGTTGAGGCGAGTTCCAGTCGTTGGCCAACGACGAATACTTGATCGAGAATACCGTCTCGGCCGTACCGTCACCGGCCCAGCTGAGGTTGTTGTCGGCCGTATACTTGTAATCCTTTACATAGGAGTAGGCCCACAGGTTGCGGAAGTCGGGCAGCAGGTCGTGGCCGCTGTTCTCCACACAGTCGACAATCCAGGTGACTACCTGGTCTTTCGTTATCTGAGAGCCGTCGGCCAGAGGCAGAGTTGCGGTCTGGTAGTAGCCGGTATAGAAGAGGAAGACACGGGCCATCAAGGCTTCGGCAGCCCATTTGGTTACCCGGCCTAGGTCTTTGGCCCGGTCGATGTCCTGGAATTTCACGCTGGGCAACAGCTCGATGGCCGTCTTCAGGTCGGTAGCGATTTGTCCGTAGAGTTCGGTAGTCGATGCCTTGGGAATGTTTACCGGCTCGGGATTGAGTACCAGAGGTACCTGTCCGAACATACGGGCCAGGTCGAAGTAGAAGTAGGCACGCAGGAAGTGGGTCTCGCCCAGAATCTTGTTTTTCGACTCCTCGCTGTTCCATACCACCTGGTCGAGGTTGGAGAGCAGGTAGTTGCTGCGGTATACCCCGAAGTACATGGCACGCCACGGGTTGTTGAACATGTCTTCGCTGCTCTTCTTGAACTGGTCGATAGCCTTGCAGCTCTTATCGTCGGGACCACCGCCGCCCAGACGGTCGTCGGACATCAGTTCCGAAACGAAGAAGAGGCTGCCCAGCGGCTCGGGGCGTCCCAGAATAGAGTATACGCCCGTGAGCAGTTGCGACACATCGGCTTCGGTGCGCGGGAAGTTGCTCGAGTCTTTCTTGATCTTGTTGCTCGAATCGAGAAAATCCTCACAACTGGTGAGCAAGAGGATACCGATCATAAAATACAATATCTTTTTCATATCGTGATTTCTTTTTTGCGGTTAAACGGTTTTTGGTATGATGAGTTAGAATTTGAGGTTAACACCGAACATGTAGGTGCGAGAGCCGGGATAGTAACCCAGGTCGATGCCCGAGGTCCAGTTGTCGCCACCTCCGTAGCCTACTTCGGGATCCATACCCGAGTAGTTGGTAAAGGTGAAGAGGTTTTGTACACTGGCATACAAGCGCAGTTGCGAGATGAATTTCGATTTGATCAGGCGGCTGAAGTCGTAGCCCAGCGTCACGTTGCTGATGCGGAAGTAGTCGCCGTCTTCGATATAGAGGTCCGATACGTAGCCGTAGTTGATGGAGCTGCCGTTGATCGAGGGCAGACGGTTCGAGGTACCCTCGCCGTGCCAGCGGCCCAGAATCTCGGTAGTGTAGTTGTCGAATGTCGTGTTGGTGTTGTTACGGTACGACTTGGCAATCTGGTTGCCGGCTACACCATAACCCGTGAGCGAGAAGTCGAAACCTTTGTAACCCAGGTTTATCGAGATACCGTACGTTACATCGGGGTGGGGGTCGCCGATAAAGGTCTTATCGCCGTCGTCGATGGAGCCGTTGTTGTTCAGGTCCATGAAGATGACATCGCCGGGTTTGGCATCGGGCAGGATTTTCTTGGTAGCACCGGTCTCGGGGTCGGTCCAGGTATACGAGTCGATTTGTTCCTGGTTCTGGAAGATACCGTTCGTCTTGTAGCCGTGGAAGAAACCTACGGGTTGTCCCACTTCGGCACGGGCCAGATAGGTGGTGTTGTGGGTAAGGATGTTGGAGGTACCGTTGATGAAGCCTTCGCCGTTATCGATGCTGAGTACCTCGTTGTGGTTGTACGACATGTTGCCTTTGATGCTGTAGGTAAAGTCGCCCACCTGGTTGGTCCAGTCGAGAGCAATTTCGACACCGGTGTTTCTGATGTCACCGCCGTTGATGTAGGGGGCGTCGGTACCCCAGATACCCAGGCCTTGCGGTTTCACGAGCCAGCCGAGGGTCAGTTTTTCGTACCAGTCGAACGAGAATCCCAGACGGCCTTTCAGGAAACGGGTATCCAAACCGATATCGGTCTGACGCGAAGTCTCCCAGGTGAGGTTGGGGTTGGCAATCTTGTCGGCATAGGCACCGATGGTGTAGGCCGACTTGTCTTCGCCGAAGTAGTAGATGGCGGCGTTGGTGGCGTTGCCGATGGCGATGGTCTCGAGGTAGGCGAGGCGGCCGATGTTGCAGTTACCGTTCTCACCCCAGCTGGCGCGGAGTTTCAACTGGTCCATGAAGTTCACGTTTTCTTTGAAGAAATTCTCCTCGTGGATGTTCCAACCGGCCGATACCGAGGGGAAGTAACCCCAGCGGTGACCGCGGGCGAAGTTGGACGAACCGTCGGCACGCATCGTCACGCTGGCCATGTATTTGCCTTTGTAGTCGTAGTTGACACGACCGAAGAACGAGACGATACCGCCGTCGTCCCAGGGCGAACCGGTAGCGGTGGTTGTTCCGCTGGTCACGGCCTTGACGTTGCTCAGGTAGGCATATTCAAACGAGTCGAACTCCGAACCCTTGTTCGAGCCGGCCAGGTTTTCACCGAATCCCCAGCGTTCGAGCGAGTTACCTACCAATACGTTGAATTTGTGGAAGTCGTTCAGCGTGAAGTCGTAGGAAACCGTGTTGTCCCAGCTCCATTGCAAGCCGTTCCACGAGCTTTGAGTCACCTTGTCCTGGTCCGAGAAGTTGACCGAGTTCAACCGATAGACCGGCGTATATTCGCGGCTGGTACCGCCGTTGTAGGCATAGCCGAAGGTCGAGCGCCATTTCAGGTTCTTGATGGGTTCGAAGATGAGGTAGAGGCTACCGCGCACCGAGTAGTTTTTGCTGGTTACGCGCGAGCGCAGGTAATCCATTTGAGCGATGGGGTTTACCGACTGGTAGTCGAGCCCTTCGAGCGGGTCGTGGTAGTCGCCGTTCTCGTCGTATACGGGGAGCAGCGGGTTACCGGCCAGGGCGCTGCGCACGTCGTTCCAGTAGATGTTGCCGGTACCCATACCCAGGCCCGAGCTGCTCACGTGGCCGGCCGTAAGGGTCTCGCCAAAGGTAAGTATGTTGCGGTCGCCGCTGCGGATGACGTGGTGTTCCGAGTTCAAACGCAGGGTGTAACGCTCGTAGAGCGATTTCACTTCGGGATTCTCCAGACCGATAACCGGCTCTTGCGACGTGTAGGAGAAACCGAACGAGAAATTGGAGATGTCGTTACCGCTGGTCACGTTCACGGCGTGTCCCATTTGCGGAGCATTCTCGAGTGTCATCTCTTTCAGCCAGTTGGTGCCGGTGAAAGTACCGTTGTCTACCCCTTCGAGAATACTGCCGGGAATACGGTCGGCAAAGTATTGGCGGTCGTAACCGGCCTCGTTGAGGATTTCGAGATACTGTTTGGCATTCAGGGGTGTAGCCGTCTTGGCCAGGTTCTGGAAGCCGATGTAGCCGTCGTACTCGATGGTGGCTTTTCCCTTTTTACCCTGCTTGGTAGTTACCAGAATAACGCCGTTGGCGGCACGGGCACCGTAGATGGCGGCCGAGGCAGCATCTTTCAGCACGTCGACCGATTCGATGTCCGAGGGGCTCAGCATCGAAATATCGCCGTTGGGCACACCATCTATAATATAGAGAGGATCCGAGGTGCCGATGGTACCGAGACCACGGATGGTTACTTTGAAACCGTCGCCCGGTTTACCGCTCTGCTTGATGATGTTGACACCCGGTGTTTGGCTCTGCAAGGCGCCCAGCGTATTCACCGTGTTCAGTTTGGCAATGTCGTCGCCTTTCACTTGTACGGTGGCGCCCGTTATCAGTTTCTTCTGTTGCACGCCGTAACCGATGGCCACAAATTCGTCGAGCATGTTCATGGCCGGGGTCATTTCGATAGTCAGGTAGGTTTTGCCTTTTACGTGTACCGTAGTCGTTTCATAACCCAGATACGAAACAACCAGAGCCGCATTGGGCGAAGCGGATAGCTCGAAACGGCCGTCCTTGTCGGTAATGGTTCCGTTGGTGGTGCCTTTTTCGGCAATGCTGGCTCCGATCAGCGGTTCGCCGGCCGAAACGACAATACCCGAAATTTTTGTCGACTGGGCAAATACGGAACCGCCGCACGCCATAAAAAGCAGCAAGAATACGAGGATATCCTTGATCCTCCCTCTTGTTTGTTTTTTGGTAAAGTTTTCTTTTTCCATGATTAGATTGTTGTGTGTTATTCTATGTTTTTTGCCTTGTGTCAAGTACGGAAATTTTGTATGTCAAAATTACTTCGTAGTTCTTTCGAGGGCTTGCATATATAAGTATTAGTATTTTCGTATGGTGAGGCTATGTTGTAAAAATGTAGCAAAGAGTTAAAGATATGTAGCCAGTTTTACCGGGCCGATATAATTCAAGAAAAAGCACTACATTTGTAGAGTAAAAGCAAAAGCCCTAATTCAAGAAGATTTCGTTTCACTGGACGATGATGCACACGAAAACACTACACATATTACTTAATTTGCTCTGGCTCTCTGTTTTTCCACTCTTGGCGAATACCGATAAGTTTTATGGTTTGCAGGAGGGACTCTCCAACAGTCATGTAAACAGTATCTATCAGGATAGGGCCGGTCTTATTTGGATTTGTACCGACAACGGTCTGAACAGTTTCGACGGGTTGAAGTTCAAGACCTACTACCACATACTCGACGATGAGACCTCGCTCGACAACAATTCGGTGCTGACGGTCTACGACGATACCAAAGGCAATCTGTGGGTGGGAACCACCGGCGGCCTGCAACTGCTCGACCGGACGACCGACCGCTTCACGACCATCCGTTTTTCCTACCCCTACATTACCGATTTCAGCTACATCAGCTGCATCATCGAGGACAGCCGGGGCAACATCTGGCTCTCGACCAGCCGGGCCGGTGCCATCTGTCTCAAGGGCGACGACCATCGTCCCGTCTACTACCTGCCTACCAACAGCAACATCTGCTCCGATAAAATCAATACGATATACGAAGACCGTTTCGGCAATATCTGGATCGGTTCGCAAGACAACGGTATCAGTGTGCTGAACATGGAAAACCACACCATTGTCAATTATGCACACGACCCCGACGACGAGAATTCGTTGTCGAGCAACAAGGTATTCTCGTTTGTCGAGCTCCCCGACGGCAACATGCTCATCGGTATGATCGACGGCGGTATCGACCTGTTCGACTACAACTCCAAGAAGTTTATCCGCAACTACATCCCCTCGGTCGAGGGGGCTTTCACCTTGAAGAAGGGGCTCCATAACAATATCTGGATTGGTACCGACGGGAACGGGCTTAAGAATTTCGATTACAAGACCGGGGCAATCAGCACCTACGACTCCGATTTGAACAGCGTAGACATGCACCACGCCAAGGTGCACGGTATCCTCGAAGACCGGTTGGGCAACCTGTGGCTCGTGCTCTACCAGAAGGGTATCATGATGATTCCCCAACAGGAGCGCATCTTCCACAACTGGGGCCTGAACTTCTTTCACCCCGAGTTGAATATCGGTACCGAGTGTGTGCTGAGCATTCTCGAGGACAGCGCCCGCCGCGTGTGGATAGGTACCGACGGCGACGGCATCTACCGCCTGAATGCCAACCGCAAGGTCGACCGCCATTACAGCACCGCCCAATTGCCGGCCAGTGTGGTACTGGCCATTTTCGAGGACAGCAAGAAACGCATCTGGCTGGGTACCTATCTGCACGGGCTCTATCTCTACGACGAGGGCTCCGACAGCTTCCGCAGCGTGAAACTGCACGCCGGCGGCAAGGCGGTGAAGGATATTTACACCATCGAAGAGAATGCCGACGGCACTCTGTGGATTGGTACCAACGAAAACGGCCTTTGCCTCTACAACCACGACACCGGTAAGATTACGAGCTACACCTACGATATGATGTACAGCGGCAACCAGATACCCAGTAACTCGGTGCATACCATACTCTTCGGGCGCGACAAGCAGGTATGGATAGGTACCAGTAGTGCCGGCATCAGTTGCTTCGACCAGAAGACCGGGCAGTTTCACGACTACAATGTCGAGAACGGCAAACTCAAAAACAACAACATCTACGCCGTAGCTCAGGACAAGGCCGGCAATATCTGGGTGGGGACCAAAGGCGGGCTGCACTACATCGACCTGAAGCGCGACACCATGCTGCTCTATACCGAGGCCGACGGGCTGGCCAACGCCTCTATTGCCGGCATCGAAATCGACGGGAACGGCAATCTGTGGATCAGCACCTCGCTGGGCCTCTCGTTCTACGATGTGAAGCAAAAGCGATTCTCCAACTACTACACCTCCGACGGCTTGCAGAACAACGAGTTCAGACGCGGAGCCCATTTCGGCTCCAAGACGGGCGAGCTCTTTTTTGGCGGCATCGACGGGCTCACGGCCTTCTATCCCTTTGTGCCGCATGCCGGGCACGAGCTCACCAACCTCATGTTTACCGACCTCTATTTCTATAACGAAAAAATCGAGGTGGGCGATACCGACGATGCCGTGCTGAAGCACAACATCAACGCGACCGACCGTATCAAGATCGGACACGATATTCGCAGCTTCTCCATCGAGTTTGCCGCACTCGAATACAATTCGCCCGAAAAGGTGATTTACCAGGTGAAGATGAAGAACTTCGATACCGAGTGGCGCACCCTGCCCGCAGGCAGTCGGCTGGCTACCTACACCAATCTGAACCATGGTTCCTACACCTTTATGGTGCGGGCCTTCCTGCCCGGGACGAAACCGGTCGAACGCAGTTTGCCCATTGTCATCACGCCGCCCTTCTGGCTCACGTGGTGGGCCAAGACCTTCTACATCCTCTGTGTGCTGGCCGCACTCTTCCTCTTCTTCTACATGATGGAGCGCCGGGTACGTCGCAAGAAAGAGACCATTCAGAAGGAGAACGACAACCTCATCATGCAATCGAAACTCCAGTTCCTCACCGACATATCGCACGAAATCAGAACCCCGTTGACCCTGATACTCTCGCCCATAGAGACCCTGATCAAGGATACGCCCGAGGGGTCGCTGCGCAATGTCTATAAGCTCATCAACCAGAACGGGCAACGCATCCTGCGCCTTATCAACCAGGTGATGGAGATGCGAAAACTCGACCGTGGTCAGGTGAGGCTGCTGGCTGCGCCTACCGATGTGGAGCACTTCTTCCGCGAGGTATCCTCGTCGTTCGACAACATTGCCGAGGAGAAGAAAATCCGCTTCTCGTTGCAGGTCGAGCCGGGGTTGCCCAAGGTGTGGATTGATCAGGAGAAGCTCGACAAAGTGGTATTCAACGTGCTCTCCAACGCTTTCAAATATACCCCCGAGAGCGGCCGCATCGACATCACGATAGGGCGCGACGGCGACCAGTTGAGAATCTGTATCGCCGACTCGGGCGAGGGCATTCCGCCCGAACAGCGCGAGCTGATATTCAATCGCTTCTACCAGGTGCCCACGAGTGCCAACCGCAACAAGGTGGGCACGGGTATCGGGTTGCACCTCTCGCGCAGCCTCATGGAGATACACCACGGCCGCATCTATGTCGACGATTCTCCCTTTGGCGGGGCTGCGTTTGTCATCACGTTGCCCCTCGACAACAGCTATTTGAAGAAAGAGGAGATGCAGGCCGAGGGCTCCGAAAACAGCCTGGCCACACTGGTGCAGCCCGCGTTGCAAGACTTCGTCGAAGATACGCCCGAGGAACAGTCGCAGGGCTCGACGAGCACATCCCGGTACAAACTGCTGGTGGTCGAAGACGACAAGGACATACGCAAGTATCTGAAAGAGGTGCTTGGCGACTATCGGGTCATCGAGGCCGAAGACGGTGTGCAGGGGTTGGAACTCGTCATCAGCGAGATGCCCGATTGTGTGATTACCGATGTAATGATGCCCGAGATGGATGGCATCGAGTTGTGCAAGAAAATCAAAACCAACGACAAAACCTGCCATATCCCCGTCATCATGCTCACGGCAAAGACTGCTATCGAGCAGCGCATCGAGGGGCTCGAAGTGGGGGCCGACTCGTACATACCCAAGCCCTTCAACGTAGAGCACCTGCGTACCCGGGTGCGCAAGCTCATCGAGTTGCGTCGCACCATTCGCGAAAAATACGAGGGGAAACACGAGTTGCGCAAGGAAGACATCAAGATAAAGTCGGGCGACGAGAAACTGCTCGAGAAGCTGGAACAGATTGTCAAAGAGCAGATTTCCGACCCCAACCTCTCGGTCGAGACCATCAGCCGCCAAATCGGGGTGAGCCGTTCGCAACTCCAGCGCAAGCTCAAGCAACTGACCAACCAGAACCCGAGCGACTACCTCAAGACCACCCGTCTGCGCTATGCCGCCATGTTGCTGGTGACGAAAAACCTCTCCATCTCCGAGGTTACCTACGAGGCCGGCTTCTCGTCGCTTTCGCACTTCTCCAACAGCTTCCGCGACTTCTACGGCATGTCGCCCAGCCGCTATGTCGAGCTGAACCATGCTGGAGCCGCCCGGTCTGAGGAGGAGACCGACTCCGAAGCCACCGACGAGCCGAAACCGTCGGCCGACTGATTGCAGAATCTTTGCAGAACCTCCCGGGGCTGTGTCCCCGAAAGTGCGTGTAGACGGCACTTCTGCTACATAAACTGAAATCTGCGCTACATATATGAAAGAGCCGAGCCCCGCCCCGTGCCTATCTTTGCACTGTTAACGCAAATAGAATTTGAAATCATGAAAAGAGTGCAATGGATTTGGGTCGGGTTGCCGCTGTGGCTGTTGGTGGCATGCAGCCCGACAAGCAAACTGGTATTTGAAGACCATTTCGACGGTGAGGGGTTGCCCGATTCTACCCGATGGAATTACGAAGAGGGGTATGTGCGCAACGGCGAGTTGCAGTATTATACGGTAGCGCGGCCCGAAAACTGTTATCAGAAAGATGGCTGTCTGCACATAGTCTGCCGCAACGACAGTGCCCGCATCGAGCAGGGATTGTTCGGCAAGGCCTGGGCGACACCAGTCGATACGACCCGCTGCGACAGTGTGGCCCCCGTTACTTCGGCCAGCATTACCACCCGCGGATTGGGTGAGTGGAAATACGGTCGGGTAGAGGTACGGGCCAAATTGCCCGATTGCCGGGGCTCCTGGCCCGCCATCTGGATGAGGCCGGCTCGAGACACCTATGGCAAATGGCCCCGGAGCGGCGAAATAGACATTATGGAAAACGTGGGCTACGACCTGCCCAAGGTGCACTATGCCATACACACCGAGAAGTACAACCACACCAAGAACAACCAGAAACGCTTTACGGTCGACTGCCCCACGGTAGCCACCGATTTTCACGTGTATGGCTTCGAATGGCGGGCCGACAAACTCACCTGGTATCTCGACGGGGTCGAGACCTACTCGGTGGTCAAGGACGAAGAGGGCTGGGAAGCCTGGCCGTTTGACCAACCTTTCTTCCTGATACTCAATTTCGCTTTCGGCGGAGGCTGGGGCGGTAGCCAGGGGGTGAACCTCGAGGGGCTGCCTCAGGAGTATGTAATCGACTACGTGAAGGTTTATCAATAGGTTTTCAATCATCATACATCGCGAGCCATCCTCTTACTGCCTCCCGGCAGGTTGTGCCTCCCGAAGTGAGGCACCTGAATCAATCGGAATTTCTGTTTCGGCCGGGAGGTAGGAGGGGTTGTGTTTGCCCCCTTGCAAGATTGCAGTTCGGGGGGCCTACCTGCGAAATAGCGCCTTCGGCAGAGGTTATGATGCGAGCAGAACGCTCCCGGTTTTCCTTTCGGAAAAATGCAAGAAAATAGTCACAAAAAGGCTTCTCCGGGGCCGCTCGGGCCGCTCTGCAACATATTTCAAAGTTTTTGCTACAATTTTTCAATAGCGAATGCAAAACTTCAAACAATCACATACTCGCAGTAAAGCCTTTCGTCCCGATTCAATCTACATTTGTGATGTCACAAGACAAGGACAGGATACAGACAATTATTTGTAAAACGTAAAATAAAAAATAGAAAGAAATTTATGAGAAAGAGATTCATTTCCATTTTGACGGCATTCTTTGGAATCTTAGGAGCCGCAGCCCAGGTTCCGGGTTCGTTTCAATATCAGGCCGTGATGCGCAACGACGACGGCAGCATCGCTTCCAACAAGCCCCTCGAGTTGAAGGTGCGCATTCATCAAGGCTCGGCCGACGGTACGGTAGTGTACGAAGAGGAGCATACCACCTCGACCAATGCCTCGGGTATCATCACCCTCAAGGTAGGAGAGGGCACCAACACGTCGCGTGTCAACGTACTCTACGATATTGACTGGAGTGCCGACGCCTACTTCTTCGAGACACAAGTCAACCGGGGTACCGGCTATGTGAGCCTGGGTACTCAGCAACTGCTCAGTGTGCCCTATGCCAAGTGTGCCGAAGTGGCCGACAACGTACACATAAAATCGCCCGATGGTAAAATGTGGCGCATCAAGGTGGCCAACGACGGTACAATCTCGACCGAAGCCGTAAACCAATAAAACAGATGAGACGATGATGAAGAAAGCTATACTATTATTATCGGTAGCGTCGGTATTGAGCGGGCAGGCCGTGGCTCAATCGGTTTTGTCGACATCAGGCTGCACGACCGAGACCCTCACCTGGACGTTGGGCGAGGTCTTCACCGAGTCGGTGTTGCGCTCCAATGTCGTTCGTTTCTCGCAAGGGTTCAATCAACCGATCGAGTTCTCGACCTCGGGTATCTTGAGCATAAAGGGCGATAACCTCACCTTTACCGCAGGCCCCAATCCCGTAGCCGATGTGCTGTATCTCACGGTTTCGGGCTCGGGGGTTACCACCTGGCAGCTCTACGATTTGCAGGGCCGCATGCTCGACTCGGGCCGTATGCTCGATGGACAGCAGGCCGTAATCGGGTTCGCCGACCGGAAAGCCGGAGAGTATCTGTTGAAAATGGAAAATGAGACAGGACGCCGTTCTGTCAAGATTATTAAAAAATAGGTGTGACGATGAAAAGATTTATTTTAGCCATATGGGCCGTATGTTTGCTTTCGGCAATTGACGTATGTGCCCAAACCATAAAGGGGATACCCTATCAGACCATAGTGCGCGACGAGCAAGGTAACCCCATGCCCAACCAGGAGGTGACGGTGCGTTTCTATATTCAGCGTACCTTGTCGACACGGTCCGATGCCGAACCTCAGTTGTTGTATAGCGAGACTCATTCGACCGTGAGCGATGCCAATGGACAGGTGAGCCTGCAAGTAGGTGCGGGTACTCCGCTCGAAGGCTCGTTCGAAGCCGTCGACTGGTGGGGAAAGGTTTCGATTGAAACCGAACTGGAATTGCCCGGCACGGGAGAACGGGTATTTACCACTACGCAAGAGTTGGGTACGGTGCCCTATGCCCTGTCGGCCGAGAAGGCTTTGCTGCTCAAGTCGGACGACGGTACGCAATGGAGTCTCGAGTGCGACAACGAGGGTAACCTGAAGTCGGTGAAAATTCCCCAACGCTATACCAAGCTGGTATTCTCCGACGAGTTCGAGGGTACCGGTCTGCCCGACGACAGCAAGTGGGGCTATGAAGAGGGTTACACTCGCAACGGCGAGGAACAGTATTATACGGTAGCCCGCGAGGAGAACTGCTACATGGCTGACGGCTATCTGCACATCGTCTGCCGCAACGACAGCGCCCTCATCGAGAATGCGCTCTACGAGAAACCCTGGAGCGCTGGCGGTTCGCACGGCTATCGGGCCGATACGATTATTCCCATCACTTCGGCCAGTGTCGTGACCAAAGGCAAGTTTGCCTTCACCTACGGTCGGGTAGAGGTACGTGCCAAACTGCCCGTGTGTCTGGGTTCCTGGCCTGCCATCTGGATGTTCCCGCAAGACCGTAGCGACTGGCCTGCCTGTGGCGAAATCGATATTATCGAGCATGTAGGCTACGATCCCGGAAACATCTATTTCACGGTTCACTCGACCGAACTCAATGGCAACAACCAACCCAACCGTTACGCCTCGAGCGCACCTATCGAGAATCCCGAAGATTGGCACGTCTATGCCTTCGAATGGCATCCCGACCGGCTCATGTGGTATATCGACGACGAGCTCCAGTTCACCGTAGTACGGTCGCGGGTTTACTCCGACAGCAACTGGCCTTTCAACAAGGATTTCTATCTGTTGCTCAACTTCGCCTTCGGTGGTGGCTGGGGAGGCCGCGAGGGTATCGACATAGAGGCATTGCCGCGTGAGTATGTGATAGACTATGTACGAGTATACCAGTAACATAAAGATAAAACGGATAAAACCAATAAGACTAAAATCATGAAAAAAACAACTACACTTGTCTGTACCGTCCTGATGGCGGCTATGTGTAGCTTCCCCGGGAGAGCCGACAAGGTCTACTATGTCGATCCCGATGGAAACGCACCCGACGGTATGACGGTCGATGCCGTCTATACCAAAGTGGCTTCGGCCATCAACAACGTGACGGCCGACGAGCCGGTGACCATCTACCTGAAACCGGGTCACGAGTTTAAAGAGAGTAACATGACCACCGGCACGAACCGGGTCGATTTGACAATCATCGGCGACAGCTCCACCATCAATGCCGGTACCGCTCAGCGTATCTTGCGCACCGAGGCTGCCCGTCTGGTCTTGAAGGGCATCACCTTCACCGGAGTCAAAGACTACACCAGCATGGGCGGTGTGCTCTACTTTGCCGGCAATGCCGGCAGTGCCTCCGAACTGGTAGTCGACAGCTGTGCCTTTGAAAACTGTTCGCTGACATCGGGAGCCGACGGCGGTGCCGCCATCGCTACCGGTACGAATGCCATGAGCGTGACCATTACCAACTGCGTGTTCAAGAACAACGAGACCGAAGGATACAGAGACTCCATGAGTGGTACCTCTATCCATTTCCAGGGTAAAGACGGGGTTTTCACTCTCGAAAACTCTATCTTCCAGGGCAACGTGATTAACTCCAATTCGGGAGCCAACGCCGTGGGTATCGTCAACAACTCGAACGTGCAGGCCCGCCTGGTCAACAACACTTTCTACAACAACACTACGCTGGGTGTTCCCGTAGGCTCTGTTCCCAATATCCTGTTCAATGGATCTTCCAATACGGCCGAGGTGGTGAACAACACCTTCTACTTCGATTTGAGAGACGATGCCGAGGGTGAGGAGGGCGACCAGACCCTGATGAAGAAGGTCTACAAAAGAACCTCTGCCGTCAACGTGGGCGAGACCGGCAACAATACCCTCTACTTCGTCAACAACGCCGTGGTCGGTTTGCGCAGTGCCGTCATTTCGCCGGCTGCTACGGGACGTACCATCGTGTGCCGCAACAACTACGCCGCCGTGCTCGAGCCTCACGCCTATGTAACCGAACTGGCCAACGAGGTCGATGGCAACGTGCTGCTCACGGCGCGCGAGTCGAATGTGGGCGATCCCTTCATTGCCGACATCGACAGCCTCACTACGTTGATAGGTGAGGTGGGATTCGCCGATACGCTTTCGACCGATAACTTCGTACCCTATCTGGCTACGACCGAAGAGAGTCCGCTCATCGATGCCGGTACGGCCGAATATCTGGTGGGCGATGCAAATATCGTCCCCGGGGTCGATGTGCTGGGCAATGCCCGCGACGACGAGGGTGTCGACATCGGTGCCTATGAATATGTGACCGAAGATGTGCCTACGGCTGTTGCCTCGGTCGATGCCGCCCCCGACTTCAGAGTCTATGTACGTTCGGGCGAACTGGTAGTCGAGAATCACACCGATACCGCATTCGAGGTAAATCTCTTCCAAATTGACGGCCGTCGGGTAGCCACCCTGTCGGTACCGCAATCGGCCGTGGTAGCCCGGGCTTCTCTCGCCCACGGCGTTCTGCTGGTCGTAGCCACCGACGGTACGACACAAATCACGAAAAAAGTAATCTTATAAACTTAATATCAATATTTTATGAAAAAGAATTTCTTATTAGTAGCTCTGTTGGCAGGTTCTCTCGGAGCAAACTCCTTTGCTGCCACAGAAATTTATGTGAAAGCCAGTACGGGTAGCGACAGCTACAATGGATTGTCTTGGGACACCGCTTTCAAAACCGTAAGCAAAGCAATAGGTAGTGTACAAGAGAACGAGGAGACGATTATCTACCTCGAAGCCAATACTGTATTCGATACAGGTGGTCAGTTGGATTTGGGTAACAACAAGATTGTTTCGATTATCGGCGACAACACCACGCTGCGCGCCGCCGAGAAAGCCGGTAAGGATGGTGGCGAAGGTGCCCGCATCTTGCGTGCTGTCGGTGGTTGCGACCTGTCGTTGAAGGGCATCACTTTCCTCAACGGTCGCCAGATCGAGTATAACCCCGGCGGTGGTGTATTCTTTGCCGGTAACACGCTGGTAGTCGATAGCTGTACCTTCATCGACAACGAGTCGGGCTCGGGGGGCTCGGGTATTGCTTCTCGTGGTGTGAGTGTAACGGTTCGCAACTCCTATTTCGACGGCAACTACGTGAACAGCGGTTACGGTACGGGTGCTGCCATCGTACAAGCCGGTGTGAACAATGGCGAGGCCGGTACGCTGCTGGTAGAGAACTGTACCTTCTACCGCAACGACCTGAACGGTGTGGGTACGGCTATCTCGACGAAAGATGCCGGTGCCGGATACTCCAACATGAAAGAGGTGAAGATTGTCAACTGTACCTTCCTCGAGAACACCTCCGACCTGGCCAACCAGGCTGCCATCGATGTATCGGACAACAGCGAAATCCCCGTCAAAATTATAAACAACACCTTCTACGGTAACGACGGTGCTCTGCGTGTAGGCGACATCTACGGCGAAAAGGGCGGCGAAGTTATCTTCATCAACAACCTCGTATTTGCCAACGCTTCGGGTATCTTTGGTGCCGAGGGTTATTCGGTTGCCGACCTCCGTTCGCCCATCATCGGCTACAACAATATCATTGTAGGTGCCGAGCGTGGTGTCAACGAATTCATCGACGACGAGTGCTTCAACGACAAGAAAGACCTGTACAACAACCGCGTGGAGACGCTGGCCTCGTATCCGCTCTCGATGGTTTCTCTGGCCACCGAACTCTCGACCGACAACTATGTACCTTACCTGGCTTTGACGGCCGAGAACAGCGACGCCGTAAATGCCGGTTACGCTACGGGTACCTATGCCGAACTCATCCCCGCGACCGATATTCGTGGCAAGTATGCTGCCGGTACAAGAGATATCGGTGCCTATGAATACGGAGGTCTCGATGATGATGAATCGGCCATTTCGTCGGTTGTTGCCGATGCTTCCGATTTCGTAATCGCTCGCAATGGCGACCAGGTTACGGTTGTCAACACCGCCGACCGTCGCTTCACCCTCACCGTAGTCGACATGCTGGGCCGCACGCTCTATACTGCCGAGGCTGCCGGTCAACTCACGGTCGACAAACAGGAGCTGGGTGCTCGTTGCGTCATCTTCGTACTCACCGACGGAGTAAGCAAGAAAGCTGAAAAAGTAATGTTGTAATCTAATGTGTTTCTCCGGTAGGAGATAGGATTGGTTATAGTGTAGCCCTGCCTGAATATTCAGGTGGGGCTGCTTTTTTGTGTTTAGGGGTGATGGTTGAAGCGGGAGTTACCTTTGACGATTCACTCCTTGTCGTTGTCGAAATCAATCAGCGGGTTATCATTCCATCGGTCAAAATCCGATTGAAACAATTTATCCTGGATGAGGCGATATTTTTCAAATTCGGTTTCGGCATATAATTTGGCTTGCTCGGTCGATACGGTTCCGGCATCGGCCAATATGGGCCTGTCGTCACTATCCAGAAATTTATCTATTCGTATGGCCCAGTCTTCCATTGTCATGGGAATGCGACGCTTGGCTCTGTCTTCAGCCAAATCGAGAAACGCGTTAACAATTCTTCCCATCGACTCCAGTTCGTCTCCTTTCAAATAGTTTTTAGCAACCGCCACATCGGTTTTTACGATTTTTCCATTAGGCGCGTTTTCCCAAGAGGTAAGGCCCATGTGTTCTTTTTCGGCATTGGCTCGTTCTACAATCAACTCTGCAGCCGTGTGCCCGTGAACCGCATAGTGTATCTTGTTTTGTACTTTTTGGAAAAACAAACGGGTAGTGGGAGCGTTGCGGTTATAGTCGATACTTGTTGCGTAAATATCGGTCAGCTTTTGATAGAAGCGGCGCTCGCTCAATCGAATTTCACGAATCTCGGCAAGCAGATGCTCAAAATAGTCTTCATTGAGAAATGAGCCATTCTCCATACGTTTTTTGTCAATGACATAACCTCGTATGGCAAATTGACGCAGAATATATGTGCACCACTGACGGAATTGCGTTGCCCGTATCGAATTGACTCGGTAACCGACCGAGATAACGGCATCCAAATTATAATACTTTGTAGCGTACTCTTTTCCGTCGGCGGCAGTTCGTCGGAATTTCCGACAAACTGAATCTTCTTGTAACTCACCACTTTGAAAGATATTCTGCAAATGCTCGGTTATTGTAGAGCGACCTTTGTCGAACAGTAGAGCAATGGCGTCTTGGGTCAGCCAAAGGGTCTCGTCTCTATACATCACTTCTATACCGTCTTCTTGGTTTTCTATTTGAAATATGAGAAATTCGGCCGTGCTGTTACGTATCTGGAGTTTTTTGCTCATGACATGTCTTTTTCAAAAGAGTATTTCAGTTGATGTTTGAATATGGGTTGAGTCATATGACGCTCTCTTGCAAATATATTGTTTTTATCCGATATGTTTGTTTGTGAAAGGTGTGTTTCTCAGAATTTGGCAGAAAGAACGGGCAAAGGAGGTTCCTTCTTTGGGAATGGAAATACTGCGGCATGGCAAAAAAATCTCAAACAAGTTAGTCTTTTTGTATTTACCTTTCACTATCTTTTCATAAAATAGGATTCGGTTCGGCATAAAAAATCAAGCGAGCTTATTTTTTCTGCTCTCACCTTTCACTATCTTTGTTACACGAAGATAGGATGCGGCTCGGCATAGTCAAATTGAAAACTTGGTTTTCATTTGTCTCTGCTCTCACCTTTCACTATCTTTGCAAGGATGTAAGGGGTCGAGCCTCGGGATCTCGCATCAGATTCGATACGGTCGGGTAGAGGCTACCGTTTTACACGATGTAGAAAAAGAAAGGATAATATGCGTTTACGTGGTATATGGCTGGGGGTAGTTCTGGCTCTCGTTGTCCCCGTGTGCCGTGGCGAAATGATTGCGCCGTTGAAAATACCTTTGTTGATGAGTGCCAATTTCGGGGAGTTGCGCCCCAACCATTTCCATTCGGGTATCGACTTGAAAACCCAGGGTCGCACCGGCCTGCCGGTCTATGCGATGGATGGCGGCTATGTGTCGCGGGTCGTGGTTTCGCCGTGGGGCTTCGGCCGTGCGGTCTATATCAATCACCCGTCGGGGTTGACCACCGTCTACGGTCACCTGAAGAGTTTTGCCCCTTTTATCGACGAGATTGTGCGTCGTCTGCAATATGAGCAAGAGGGCTTCTCGATCGACTGCGAATTTGCCGAGGGCGAAATCCCGGTAGGGCAGGGCGATATGATCGGATACAGCGGTAACGCCGGTTCGTCGGGCGGGCCTCACCTGCACCTCGACATCCGTGACACGGCTACCCAGGACCCCATGGACCCGCAGGAGTGGCTTTCGCAATACATTACCGACGACGTGGCTCCCGAGGCGCGTCGGGTGGTGGTCTATACGCATGCCGGGGTGATGGAAAATTCGTCCCGCCGGCTCGAACGCAAGGCTACCAAGAGCGGTGCCGGGGCCTACTCGATAGGCGAACCCATTCCGGCCTGGGGCGATGTCTCGTTCGGTATCGAGGCTTACGACCGCATGACCGGCACGGCCAACAAATACGGCGTGCATCAGGTCGACCTCTATGTCGACGACAGCCTCTTCTTCTCGACCTATATCTACCGCTACTCGTTCGACGAGACCCGCTACATCAACAGCTTCACCGAGGACGGGAAAATCATGCGCACCTATGTGGCACCCGGCAACCGCCTGCGTTCCATCTACAAGCAGGTCGACAATCACGGCATTCTCCACGTCGATGAGGAGCGCGTCTATCCCTGCCGCTATGTGCTCACCGACTACGACGGCAACCAATCGGTGCTGAACTTCTCGCTGGTCGGGCGGCTGCAAGAGCCGGTCGAGCCCCAGAAATCGGGCATCTATTTCTCGTATGCCGTCGACAATTTGTATAAGAAAGACGATTTTGGTATCTTCGTCCCCGCCGGGGCATTGTACGAAAACATCGACTTTACGCGGCGCAAGCTCGAGTCGAACCGCTACTACTCCGATACTCACATCATCGGCCCGGACGACATTTCGCTGCACCGTCCGGCCGAGATTTCGATACGCCTCACCCGCGACCCGCTGGCCGACAAGCGGCAATACTACCTGGTGCGCATCAAGGGCAGCCGGGTCTACCCGGTAGCGGGCGAGTATGCCGACGGCTGGTACAAGGCCAAAATCCGCAACTTCGGCTCCTATGCCGTAGCGGTCGACTCGGTGGCACCCACCATCCAGCCCGTGACGCCCGAGCGTTGGGGCTCGCGGGGCACCGTGGTGCTCAAGGTGGCCGACAATGCCAGCGGCCTCAAGAGCTATCGCGGCGAAATCGACGGCAAGTTTGTCCTCTTCGAACTCGATGGCAAGACCGGCCGCATCTCGTATCGCCTCGAGAGCAACCGGGTGAAGAAGGGTAGCAAGCACACCCTGCGGGTACGGGCTACCGACATGTGTGGCAACGAGCGGGAATACACCGGCTCATTTGTTTGGTAAATAACAATAACCGATTAGATATGAAAAAATTAGCGATTTTATCTCTTTTGACCGTGGCCGCCTGGCCGCAGGCGTGGGCCTGTACGAGTTTGATAGCCGGTAAGCAGGCTACGGCCGACGGGAGTGTGTTGGTAACCTATTCGGCCGATTCCCATACCCTGTATGGGGCGCTCACCTCGTCGCCGGCTGCCGACTGGCCCAAGGGCTCCATGCGCAAGATTGTCGAGTGGGACACCAACAAACCGCTGGGCGAAATCGAGCAGGTAGAGCACACCTATGCCGTGGTGGGCAACATGAACGAGCATCAGCTCACCATTGTCGAATCGACCTGGGGCGGACGTCCCGAGCTGGTCGATACCACCGGCATCATCGACTACGGTTCGCTCATCCAACTCGGTCTCGAGCGGGCCAAGACCGCCCGCGAGGCCATCAAGGTGATGACCGGCCTTGTCAAGAAATACGGCTACTGCAGCAGCGGCGAGTCCTTCACCATTGCCGACCCCAACGAGGTGTGGGTGATGGACCTCATCGGCAAGGGCCCCGACCGTCGCGGTGCCGTGTGGGTGGCTATCCGCATCCCCGACGACTGCATTGCCGGCCACGCCAACTATCCCCGCATTCACAAGATTCCCCTCGACGACAAGGAGAACTGCCTCTACTCGCCCGATGTCATCTCCTTTGCCCGCGAGATGGGCTACTTCGACGGGCTGAACAAGGATTTCAGCTTTGCCCAGACCTATTACCCCGCCGACTTCGGCGCCTTGCGGGCCTGCGATGCCCGCGTGTGGGCCTTCTTCCGCAAGTACGACACGACCATGGACCAGTACCTCCCCTACATCAACGGCGAGGTCTACAACCCCTTCCCCCTCTACATCAAGCCCTCGCGCAAACTCACCGTGCAGGATATGAAGGAGGCCATGCGCGACCACTTCGAGGGTACCCCCTTCGACATGACGCAGGATGTGGGTGCCGGTCCCTTCAAGGTACCGTACCGTTTCCGTCCCATGTCGTTCCAGGTCGAGGGTAAATCCTACTGCATGGAGCGGGCCATCGCCACGCAGCAGACCGGCTTCACCCTCGTGGGCCAGATGCGCAACTGGCTGCCCGACGCCGTGGGCGGTGTGCTCTGGTTCGGTGTCGACGATGCCAACACCTGCATCTATGTGCCCATGTACTGCAGCATCACCCGCGTGCCCGAGTGCTTCAGCCCCAGCAACGGCTCGATGTACGACTTCTCCTGGACCTCGGCCTTCTGGGTTCACAACTGGGTAGCCAACATGGCCTATGCCCGCTACGAGCCCATGATCGGCGACATCCGCAAGGTGCAGACCGCCATAGAGGGCTCGCTCAACGCCCGCCAGGCTGCCATCGACAAGGCTGCTGCCGACCTCTACGCCACTTCGCCCGCCGAGGCCGTGGCCTTCCTCACCCAGTACAGCTGCGAGGCTGCCGAGGCTTCGACCGCCCGCTGGAAGCAACTGGGCGAATACCTCATGGTCAAATTCCTCGACGGCAACGTCAAGCGCGAAGAGAACGGACACTTCAAGGACAACGGCTACGGCCTGCCCGATTCGCCCCTCTTCCCCGGCTACTCCCAGGAGTATTACGAAGAGATTGTGCGCCAGACCGGCGACCGTTTCCTCGAGAAGGCTCCGCAGTTCTAAACCCTGTTTTTTCCCCGAATGGTGAAAACGATACGAAACTTTTTCTTAATTTTTGCACCAGTCTCGAGGAAATAACTAAATTTGTCACAGCGAAATAAACAACCGTAAATCGACGAAACAATTAACTATTGAATTCTGAATATATGGGAAACGAAGATTTATTGAAACAAGTAGAGGCCAAAGCTCAGGTATGGCTGGGCGAAGGCTACGACGAAGAGACGAAAGCCGCTGTACGGGCCATGCTCGACAACGAAGATAAGACCGACCTCATCGAGGCCTTCTACAAGGATCTCGAGTTCGGTACGGGCGGTCTGCGCGGTATCATGGGTGCCGGCACCAACCGCATGAACATCTACACCGTGGGTGCCGCTACCCAGGGACTCTCCAACTACCTGAAGAAGGCATTTGCCGACCTGCCCCAGATCAAGGTGGCCATCGGTCACGACTGCCGCAACAACAGCCGCCGCTTTGCCGAGGTGGCTGCCGACGTATTCTCGGCCAACGGCATCAAGGTATACCTCTTCGACGCCCTGCGTCCCACCCCCGAGGTATCGTTCGCCATCCGTGAGCTGGGCTGCCAGAGCGGTGTCATCCTCACCGCCTCGCACAACCCCAAGGAGTACAACGGCTATAAGGCCTACTGGAGCGACGGTGCCCAGATGATTGCCCCCCACGACAAGAACACCATCGACGAGGTGAACAAGATTACCTCGGTCAAGGATGTGAAATTCCAGGGCAACCCCGCTCTCATCGAGATTATCGGCGAGGAGATCGACCGCCGTTACCTCGACCGCATCAAGACCCTCTCGCTCAGCCCCGAGGCCATTGCCCGTCACCACGACATGAAAATCGTCTACACGCCTATCCACGGCACCGGCGTGCGCCTCGTGCCCGCCTCGCTGAAGAACTTCGGCTTCACCAACATCATCCACGTGCCCGAGCAGGATGTGGTCAGCGGCGATTTCCCCACCGTCGTGTCGCCCAACCCCGAAGAGCCCGCCGCCCTCGACATGGCCATCAAGAAAGCCATTGAGACCGATGCCGAGCTCGTCGTAGCCTCCGACCCCGATGCCGACCGCATCGGCATGGCCGTCCGCAACGACAAGGGCGAGTTTGTCCTCATCAACGGCAACCAGATTGTGATGATATTCCTCAACTACCTCATGACCCGCAACAAGGAGCTGGGGCTGCTCAAGGGCAACGAATACATCGTCAAGACCATCGTCACCACCGAAACCATCAAGACCATTGCCGAGCGCAACGGCTTCAAGATGTACGACTGCTACACCGGCTTCAAGTGGATTGCCTCGGTTATCCGCGAGAACGAGGGCAAGGCCCGCTACATCGGTGGCGGTGAGGAGAGCTACGGATTCCTCCCCGAGGACTTCGTGCGCGACAAAGACTCCGTATCGTCCATCTCGCTCATGGCCGAAATTGCCGCCTGGGCCAAGGACAAGGGCATGACCATGTACCAGATGTTGCAGGACATCTACATCAAATACGGCTTCTCCAAAGAGAAAGGCATCTCGGTCGTTCGCAAGGGCAAATCGGGTGCCGAGGAGATTGTGGCCATGATGAAGAGCTTCCGCGCCAACCCCTTGAAAGAGCTCGCCGGTTCGCCGGTCGTATGCGTCAAGGACTACGACTCGCTCGAAGCCCTCAACCCCGTCACCGGCGAAAAGTCGAAACTCGACATGCCCGTCACCTCCAACGTGCTGCAATACTTCACCGCCGACGGCTCCAAAGTCTCCATCCGTCCCTCGGGTACCGAGCCCAAGATTAAGTTCTACATCGAGGTGCGCGGCATCAAGATGGACAGCTATGCCGACTACGACGCCGCCAACGCTGCCGCCGATGCCAAGATCGAGGCCATCAAGAAAGAGCTGGGCATCTAATTCCTTTCGACCCGTCGGGCGCCGCGCCTTGCGCGGTAGCCCCTTCGAGATAGAGCGGCCCCGGGAGTCTCGTGCTCCCGGGGCCGCTTGCCTGTTTGCGGGGTAGGGGG